>CAYQUC010000001.1:0-14700 GCA_964420605.1 uncultured Thioalkalispiraceae bacterium
CCAGAAATGAAATCTACTGGTGAAGTAATGGGTGTTGGCCGAACATTTGGTGAAGCTTTTGCTAAAGCACTGTTTGGTGCTGGCGACAAAATTCCAAGTGGTGGTCGAGTGTTTCTTAGTGTTCGTGATACTGATAAAAAGGGTATCGTGTCAATTGCCAAAAAACTATTAAAGTCTAATTTTACTTTGATTGCAACCAAAGGTACTGCTCGGGTTATTACCGAAGCCGGGCTCGAATGTGCAATCGTTAATAAAGTATTAGAGGGTAGACCGCATATTGTTGATATGATTAAAAACAAAGAGATTAATTTTATTATTAATACCACTGAAGGTCGTCAAGCGATAGCCGATTCTTCGGCGATTCGAAGTAAAGCTTTACAATATAAAGTGACCTATACCACAACAATGGCCGGCGGCGATGCATTTTGTGTTGCAATTGAATATCAAAACGAAGAACATAAGAAACATAAGTCAGATAATAATTCTAATTCGTATGCCGGTTCGGTCAATCGATTACAAGAATTACATCAGGAGTTAATGTTATGAATAAAGTGCCCATTACAAAACAAGGTGCTGAAAAATTACAGACGGAATTAACTGAGCTTAAACAAGTTACTCGTCCTAGAATTATTAAAGCTATTGCTACAGCAAGAGAGCATGGTGATTTAAAAGAAAATGCAGAATATCATGCTGCACGTGAACAACAAAGTTTTGCTGAAGGTCGTATTCAAGAAATTGAAGGAAAATTAAGCAATGCTCAAATAATTGATGTATCGACAATAACTGCAACCGGTAAAGTGATCTTTGGTGCGACCGTTAACCTAATTGATTTAGCCGACGATTCCGAAATGACCTATCATATTGTTGGTGAAGATGAAGCAAACATCAAACAAGGAAAATTAAATATTAATTCGCCAATTGCTCGGGGATTAATTGGTAAAGAAGAGGGTGACGTGGTTGATGTAAAAACCCCCGGTGGCGATAAAGAACTTGAAATTGTTAGTGTTAAATTAATTTAAAATTATGTATAAATCGGGTGAACGGATTCTACTAACCATTTGGATAGGTGGCATGTGGGCCATTGGTTATATCGTTGCTCCGACCTTATTTTCCATCCTGGATGATCGTGTATTAGCCGGTACCATTGCCGGGCGTCTGTTTTTTATCATGAGTATTATTGGTATTTTCTGTTCTGTGGTTTTACTTGTTGGGCAGGTGGTGCAATTTGGTAAAAACTGCCTTTCAAAAACGAATTGGCAGAGTTGGATATTAATTACGATGTTGTTAATTATTTTGATTGGACAATTTATCTTACAACCGATGATGAGTGAATTACGCTCAGCGGGACTGGAAGGTGACAATGCAACCCGGTTTGGACAACTTCATGGTGTTAGTTCAATATTTTTTTTAATTAATAGTTTGGGCGGTTTGGTTCTTATTGTTTTTGGTTTAAACCGGCGTTAAATAGAAAAAATAATTATCCGGCTGATAAACACAGTCAATTTACTTTTTTATTTAGTCTTTAGGTAATATTATTTTAGCATCTTTAGTTTTCTTGAATAAAACTAATATATGTCCAATAGTTTGTACTGCAATGCCATTGGATTTTGAGCAAATGCTGGAGACTAATTTTTCACGAGCTTCTTTATCGGCACAATTTATACGTACCTTTATTAATTCATGGTACTCTAAAGCAATGTCAATTTCAGTGTGAATATTGTCAGTTAAGCCAGCAGCACCGATAATGACGACAGGTTTTAATTCGTGCGCTTTTGCTCTAAGAAATTTACGTTGTTTTGATGTGATTTTTGACACTGGTTAAACTCAATATGGGTAGATTAATAACGAACTGAATTTTAACATGCTATATTGCTTATTAATAATTATAATTATTACTATTTATAATTATTGTCCTAGAAAGGCAGTTAGGCTTAATATAGTTCATTAAATCGAATTTTTAGTATGGCGAAAAGTAAACAAAGTAAAGCATGGCTTAAAGAACATTTTGACGATCCATTCGTTAAAAAAGCGCTAGAAGATGGTTATCGTTCCAGAGCCGTCTATAAACTACTTGAAATACAGAAAAAAGACCGGATCTTAAAACCGGGTATGTGGGTAGTTGATTTAGGTGCTGCGCCTGGTGGTTGGTCACAAATAACTGCAAATATTGTGGGCGATAAAGGACACGTGATCGCACAGGACATACTGCCAATGGACAGTTTAGCCGGTGTTACCTATGTTCCGGGTGATTTTACCGATGAGGCAACCGAAATTGCAGTGCAAAAAGCCTTAAATAATCATCCTGTTGACCTTGTTTTATCGGATATGGCACCCAATATTAGTGGAGTAAAAGCGATTGATGCTCCTAAATCCATGTATTTGTGTGAGTTAGCGTTATTTACGGCTGAAAAAGTCCTTAAAAAAAATGGGGATTTTTTAATAAAAGTCTTTCATGGTACGGGTTTTGATGAATATGTACGAGAATTACGCACTAAATTTGCTAAGGTGCTGGTGCGTAAGCCGGAAGCCTCAAGAGCACGCTCTTCTGAGGTATACTTACTGGCGAGAAGCTACAATAAGTAGTTATAATGACTAAATAGATCCAGACATTAGACGCTATATTTATGACAAATATAGTATTTAAATAAATAATTAACTATAAACTATTAATAGTGTTGAGGTAGTACTTTGAATGATTTAACAAAAAATATCATCCTGTGGGTTGTGATTGCAGTTATCCTAATGTCGGTTTTCACCAATCTCAGTACCCGTTCAAAATCAGTTGATATTGATTATTCTGATTTTATTGCCAATGTTAAAAATGGCAAAGTTCAGGAAGTCACTTTCCAGGATAAAGAAATTTATGGCACATTTATCGGTGGTGGCGAGTTTAAGACTTACAGCCCAGAGACGGATAACAATACCATAATCGGTTTACTTGAAAAAAGCCGCATTAAGTATAGTGCCAAGCCAAGAGAAACCTCTATTTGGTTACCGCTGTTATATCAAATGTTTCCTTTTATCATCATTATTGGTTTATGGGTTTTCTTCATGCGCCAAATGCAGGGTGGAGGCGGTAAAGGTGCGATGTCTTTTGGCAAAAGCCGAGCGCGTTTATTGGGTGAAGATCAAATTAAAATTACGTTTGCTGATGTTGCCGGCGTAGAAGAAGCAAAAGAAGAAGTATCTGAATTAGTCGAGTTTCTAAGTGATCCCGGTAAATTCCAAAAACTCGGCGGTAAAATTCCTCGTGGAGTATTGATGGTTGGGGCACCAGGTACCGGTAAAACATTGTTAGCTAAAGCTATTGCGGGGGAAGCTAAAGTTCCTTTCTTTACTATCTCAGGTTCTGACTTTGTTGAAATGTTTGTTGGTGTTGGTGCATCTCGTGTACGAGACATGTTTGAACAAGCCAAAAAACACGCTCCTTGTATTATTTTTATCGACGAAATTGATGCCGTTGGTCGTCATCGTGGTGCCGGTTTAGGTGGTGGTCATGATGAACGTGAACAAACATTAAATCAGTTATTAGTTGAAATGGATGGTTTTGAAGGAAACGATGGCGTAATTGTTATTGCTGCAACCAATAGACCCGATGTTTTGGATCCTGCTTTGTTACGTCCAGGACGTTTCGATCGCCAAGTCGTTGTACCATTACCAGATATTCGTGGTCGAGAACAAATTCTTAAAGTGCATTTGCGTAAAGTACCAATTGACGATGATGTTAGAGCGTCAATTATCGCACGTGGTACACCAGGATTTTCAGGTGCTGATTTAGCCAATTTAATCAACGAAGCAGCATTGTTTGCTGCACGCGCAAATAAACGCTTAGTTGACATGGAAGACATGGAAAAAGCTAAAGATAAAATCATGATGGGTGCTGAACGTAAATCGATGGTGATGAGTGAAGATGAAAAACGCAATACCGCTTATCATGAAGCCGGTCATGCTATTGTTGGTTTATTAGTACCATCACATGATCCTGTTTACAAAGTAACAATCATTCCTCGAGGACGCGCTTTAGGTGTCACTATGTTTTTACCCGAGGAAGATCGATACAGTTATAGTAAAGAGCGATTAGAAAGTTCTATTAGTAGTTTGTTTGGTGGACGCTTAGCAGAAGAGCTTATTTTTGGTGCAGAAAAAGTAACCACGGGTGCATCTAATGACATTCAACGCACCACTGAATTAGCACGTAATATGGTGACCAAATGGGGACTGTCTGAACGATTAGGGCCAATGACCTACAGTGAAGAAGATGGTGAAGTTTTTTTAGGCCACTCAGTCGCACAACATAAAAATGTTTCTGATGTAACAACGCATGTTATCGATGAGGAAATCAGAGCTATTGTTGATAAGAATTATACCCGTGCAAGAGAATTATTAACGGCGAATTTGGATAAACTCCATGCTATGAGTGATGCTTTAATGAAGTTTGAAACGATTGATAGTGATCAAATTAAAGACATCATGGAAGGTAAAGATCCACGCCCACCTAAAGACTGGTCAGATGATGACTCTCCTCCAGATAATTCTAGTAGTTCTGCTACTAAGAAAGAGGATAAGCCTAGTGGCTCGATAGGTGGAACTGCAGGGCAGCACTAGCGTTATTCGTATTCTATAATTTTTTTTTATAAACGGCCTTCATGGCCGTTTTTTAGTTTAGGGCTCTTATATTTCAATTACAGTGAATGTTAATAATTGTATATACTCGATTAAAAACAGAATTTATTTTGTAGTGACATAGCAAACCACATTTTAATAGTCTAATCTCATATCTATTGAGAATAATTCTAATTAAAAGAGGTTGTTATAATGTATGCAGATAAAAAGCTTATTCACATAAGGCGTTATTCTGTAAGCATTAAAGACCTGATAAATAACAAATCGTTAGAAATTTATTTTTCTCAAAGTCCCTATATTCTTCTTGTTATCGCACTAACTCTGTTGCTGACATTACCAAAAGCCGTGTCACATGGTCTTGGTGGTGATGGTCAATTTTATGCTGTATTAGCTCGGAATTTATCTGAAGGAATCGGTAGTTTTTGGGTACCCTCATTTTCTGAAACATTACTCAGTTCTTTTTACGAACACCCACCTCTTGGTATCGGAATACAATCCGTTTTTTTCAGAATATTTGGCGACAGTTATCTGGTCGAAAAACTGTATTCTGTATCAACATTGTTGATCATTGAGTTTTTTGTAGTTTTGATCTGGTTTAGAATTTTTAATTTTAATGAGCGTTTAAAATCATTATTTTGGTTACCACTTTTATTACTACTATTAATTCCAACTGTAACCCATACAATTGGTAATAATTTATTAGAAAACACCATGGGTGTGTTTACAATTATTGCGATGTATTCATTATTACGAAGTATTGATACTGGTTTTAGATTATGGTGGAACATCTTTGGGGCGTTAATGATTGTTCTGGCTATTATAACAAAGGGACCCGTTGGTTCCTTTTTATTAGCTTTTTATCCGCTTTATATGCTTTCAATCAAAACAATAGATATCCGTACCACAATTAAAGCAACGGTAATTTTAATAGGTAGTTTTGTGTTAATTCTATCTTTAATTTTAATTAATGACGATGCAAGAAATAGTCTCTTGATTTATTTTAATGGGCAGGTAATGGGCGCACTTAAAGATGGGCGTGGCATGGCTGCGAGTAGCCATTTTTACATTATCGGAGAGTTGTTAAAAGATTTAGTGCCGGTATTTATTTTTTTGACCTTGGTATATTTATATAAAGCTAAAAATATAAGAGTTAATATTTCTAAAAATTACGAAATAATGAAGTATATATTGTTATTTTTACTCATTGGTATTTCTGCTTCGATACCCAGTATGATAAGTTTAAAACAAAATGTATCTTACATTGTGACGTGTTTTCCTTATTTTGCAATTGGCTTTGCAATATTGGCTGTTGTTGTGTTTGATACTAATGTTAAGCGTGATATTTCAATCATCGGAAAAGTTATTTCTGTTATTAGTTTTGTTGCTGTAGTTGGAGTATTATTTTTTTCATTTACGAGTAACGATAGAGTATTAAAACAAGCAAATTATTATTATGATGCGAAAGTATTTTCATCCTATATTAGTAATGAAAAAATTATAGGGATTTGCCCAAGCCCATCATTTCCATGGGATATGCATAGTTTTTTTGCACGTTATTATCGACTTAGCCTAGATTATAGTACGCCATATGACTATAAATATTTTATTGGAACCTCCAGCTGTGCACCCACTTCAAACAATAAGTACAAAGTTGTGACTACAGAGTTTAAGTATTTAAAACTATTTGAATTAATTAAATGACGCGCATCTCAGGTTGTATAGGGACTATTATTGATATTTTATTTGATATGTAGTTTAAATTTGGTCACGAAACCGGGGATAGCCCGCTTTCGTGTCCTAATATAGGATGTTTATAGATAATTGTAGGTTTCTCTATTATTTATATCGTAGTAAATCCTAAAAAATGAATAGCCTCTAGTATTGGATAGGTTTATATTTTTTCATCCATAAAAATAGCCAGTTCTTTTATAGTTTGGTATTCAAACAGATCGATAATATCAACAACATCAGGATATTTTTCATCAATTTTCTGATGAATTTCAGCCAAGGTTAACGAACTAATGCCCGCATCAAAGAAGTTATCATTAATATTCAGTATGGTTTCATTTAATACGGATTTACAAATTTCTTTTAGTTCTTGTTCGCGTTGAGTCATGTCTTCGTCTAATGCAACATGTTCTGATGCATTTATAGTATTTAACTGAGTAATAATGTCATTAAACTCACCATTAATATATTCATCACCGAGTAATCTTCTTTGAACTTTACCACTAGTGGTTTTTGGAATACGTTTAACAGGAATAACATGATCGGCCTCAAGACCGGTTTGCTCATTAATTATTTTTGCGACTTCACGAGCGAGTGGTGCAAAACTATCAAGATCTTTTCGATATAATATAAAAATAATTAATTCATCACGTTGTTCTTTATTTTGACGAATACCATAAGCAACTATTTTTCCGAGTTCGATTTGTTCGTGTTGTAGTGCAATATTTTCTAAATCATGAGGATAATAATTTTGTCCATGAGCAAAAATGATATCTTTTGTACGACCAATTATAATTAATTCATCATTATGTAAAAAACCAAGATCGCCAGTATTTATCCAACCGTCGCCGGTCAGTGCTGTGCTATTGGCTTGTTCATTTAGATAATAACCCTGAGTTACGTTTGGCCCTTTAATTTGTACATCACCAATAGTATCTTCGTTGAGCGCGGTATTATTAGTATCGGTAATTTTTACTCTACAATCTAAAACGGGTTTGCCTTCAATAGCAAAACTTAAACTGTCTTCATGATTGCTATCAATAAAAACAACCTTGTCGGCCATGCGACATTGATGTCGATCAATGTAGATAGTTCGGTATTCTTCACCTTGAACAGGGAAGGCTACGGCTAATGTGGCTTCTGCGAGACCATACACGGTAAACATGCTTGTTCGTTTTAAACCATAACTTGCCAGTTTTGTTAAAAATTCATCACACAGATCAACTGAGATGGGCTCGGCACCATTGTACATAACGCGTACTGTTGATAAGTTAAGATTGTCTAAGGTTTTATCGCCTAAAGACTTTAAGAAATGTTTGTATCCAAAATTGGGTGAACATAAAACAGTGGCTTTTTTATCACTGGTTTTTTGCATCCAGAGCAGTGGTCGTCGACTAAACATATCAGTTGGAATTAAACATTGACTCATATTGCAGGCAATCATATTAAGATGAAAACCAATTAATCCCATATCGTGAGTTAATGGCATCCAACTTAAACTAATGTCATCTTCGGTATATCCTGCGCCTTGAGCGATGGCATTTAAATTTGTAATAATATTTTTGTGGGTCAGTACAACACCTTTTGGATCACTAGTAGAGCCTGAGGAGAACTGAATAAAAGCAACGTCATCGGGTTGTGATTGATGTATTACACCTTTTTTAGTGTTTATAACAATATCTTCTAAAGGTACTGTTTTGGATTTTAAATCACTAAAGCTGGTGGCGTTATCATGAGATTCAGCATAGCCGGCTAGGCGTTCGATACTGTCATTGTTTGCGATGAAGTAACCATTTTGTAATTTTTGAAAAATTTTGAATAGTTTACTTCGATGTTCATCGCTAATACCGACGGCCACGGGTACGGGTACAATACCTCCAAATAAACAGGCCCAAAATATATCAATAAAGGCAATATTATCTTTTGTAAAAATAATTAATTCATCACCGGCTTTGAGACCTTTGGCTTGAAGTTGATGCAATACGCTAAGTGCGCGATTGTATAAATCCAAATAACTAATTTCAGTTTCTGAATCAACTCCTTCTATATAACTAATTGTTCGGTTTTGATTTTTATTGGCTGTTAAGGCATCAACTAAAGTGTTAAATTCTAGGATATTAATTTTAGGCATAATATGTTTTCTATTTTCTATTCGTTATCTTCATTAAAATCGGATTTTTTGTACGCAAGTTTACATCAGGTTCAAGTTCAATTTCTTTATCAGAAATATACTCTAGTCGAAATGATCGCGCCATTAGTCCTATATGGACTTGCATTTCTATGGTTGCAAAGAAATCACCAATACACCGTCTTGGGCCTGCTGAGAATGGGATATAGGCATTCTTGTGTTGTTCTTTTACTGCTGTTTCGGCGAATCGTTCCGGATCAAAGACTTCAGGATCAGGCCAGTAATTGGGATGCCGGTGTAAAAAATACGGTGCTATAAAAATATCGGTACCTGCTGGTACGAAGTATTGTCCAAAATAATCGTCATTGATTGCTTTACGGCTATACATCCATACAGGAGGATAATATCGTAAAGCCTCGTCGACGACTTGTTTGATGTAGGGCAGTTTATCTAAATGTTCAAATTCAGGATAAATTCCTTGCTCAACATTGGCATCAACTTCCTGATGAATTTTTCTTTCAACTTCGGGATGTTGTGATATAAAGTACCAAGTCCAGTTTAAGGTAATTGCACTGGTTTCGTGACCGGCAATGATCAAGGTCATGAGTTCATCTAACAACTCTTTGTCAGTCATGGCTTGATCAGTTTCTTTATCACGTGAGTCCATAAACATGGCAAGGAAATCAATTCGTTTTGGTTGTTGTTCGCGGCGAAAGTGTATTATTTTTAATAATAGTTTGGAAACTTCTCGAAATTTTATGACTACTTTTAAATCTCGAGTAAAGTCGTCAGTTAAAAAATTAAAGGGGTTACCGTTTTGTTCTTTTATTAGAGTATCGAGATCATCTGATAAGATAGAGCGTAGTACAATTTCTAATGATAATTCACTGGTAATCTGTGTTATATCAATAATTTGATTGGCATTGGCTTTATCAGTCCAGCTTTTAAATAATGTTTGATTGGTTTGCTGGATTTGATGTGTTAATTTTGCAATGACTTTGCGTGTAAATGCGGGTTGCATCATCCGCCGTTGGCGTTTCCAAAATGGTCCATCGCTGACAATAATGCCATTGCCCAATAACATTTTGACACGACTAAAACCGATGCCTTTATTATAGTTTTGGTAATTTTTTACTAAAATATGTTTCAGGTAATCTGGATTGTTAACCAGATAACTGTCATTGGCACGTGTAATGGATTGAATTCGACAAATATCGGGGTAATCCGACATTAGTGACTTCACAAATTCAAAAGATTCTTGGGTAGTATTGAGATCGTGTTTCTCGTTTGGGCCCGGTGGTAGAATGTTGGTTTGGTTGCTTTTAGTGGTCATTTTATGTAATTTAAATGTTTGATTTATATAAATATTTAGCTTAAAGCCCGTTATTTAAAAATAGTGGTACTATATATTAGATCCAAGCGCGAGAGAATGGGATCAATTCAATTATCCTATGAATATTAATGGTAATAATTAATATAAATCAATAAAATAGCAATTGATTGAAAATTATGACAAATAATAATGAGTATGAGATTGTATCATGGCACGTAAATTAAGCTGGAAACGTAATTTAAGTTATAAATTGTTGCAACCGATGGTAAATGGCTTGTTACACTTTTTGTGGAAGAGCTGTCGAGTTAAAATTGTAGGGCTAGAGTACGGAGATAGTGTAATTAATTCCGGTAAACCGGCAATCTTATGCTATTGGCATCAACAACATGTTTTTGGTGCTTATTATGCTTTAACACTAAAGGATAAAGGACTGAAGCTGGGTTTTTTAATCAGCCCGTCGGTCGACGGTGAAGTACCTGCACGCATTGTGACATCTTGGGGCGCTCATGCTGTTCGTGGCTCGAGTAATCGAACTGGCGCGCGCGCAATGCGCGATCTGTATAACGTCATAGGTAAAGATGGAATTTCTCCAGTCAATACCTCGGACGGTCCTACGGGGCCGGCTTTTAAATTTAAACCTGGTGCAGTATTGTTAGCACAACTGACTCAGGTACCAATGCTGCCAATAGCATTTGCAGCAAGTTCTTTTTGGCAATTAAAATCATGGGATAAATTTATCATTCCAAAACCTTTTTCAAACGTTGTAATAACCGTTGGTCCGCCGTGCAATGTCAATAAACAAGCAACACTTGAGCAGCAGGCGAGTATCGCAAAACACATGGAATCAACCTTAAACACTTTGATTGAATCCGCCAAGAATAATTTAAAATAAGCGACATGTTTCGACATATCTCAAATAATCTTAGCGTTATGGGTGTTTTAAATATCACCCCAGATTCATTTTCTGACGGTGGCAAATACACCAAGCTCGATGCAGCATTACGGCAAGCTCTTGCAATGGTCGAACAAGGAGCTAATTTTATAGACATCGGCGGTGAGTCGACTCGTCCGGGAGCAACATCAGTATCTGTTAGTGACGAGCTGGATCGCGTTATCCCTATTATTGAAAAACTGAAACAAAATTCCGATGTTATTATTTCTATTGATACCAATAAACCGGAAGTTATGGCGCAGGCGGTAAATGCTGGAGCAGGTTTGATAAATGATGTTAATGCATTACAAGCTGAGTCAGCAATTGCGGTTGTGAAAAAACTCAATGTTCCGGTTTGTTTGATGCACATGCAGGGTAGGCCAAACTCAATGCAAGATGCACCTCAGTACTCGGATGTGGTGACTGATATAAAATCATTCTTACAAAGTCGCGTTGACGCTTGTATGGCCGCTGGTATAAATAAAAGTAATCTTATTATTGATCCGGGTTTTGGATTTGGTAAAACGGTTAATGATAATTTAGTTTTATTGAATCGGCTTAATGAATTTAAAAGATTAGAGTTGCCAATCTTAGTTGGTTTGTCTCGAAAGTCCATGCTTGCCAGTATTATTGAGCGAGATGTTGAGCATCGACTTGCAGGAAGTTTAACCCTGGCAACATTGGCACTATTGAACGGAGCATCTATAGTTAGAGTACACGATGTAGCGCAAACATTGGATGTTTTAAAGGTTTTAAGCGCTACTCAAGCTGTAAAATAAATTTGCAATAAAGCAATAAAAATTAATAATATATTGCCACACTAGTTTTATTTAGCAATTTATAGTGAATAGCTGGTTTTTTAGTTTGGCAACAAACTTAAGATAAGTAGGTTAAGACTTTTATGAAAAAGAAATATTTTGGTACAGACGGTATTCGTGGTCATGTCGGCAAACATCCAATCACCCCGGATTTTATGTTGAAACTGGGCTGGGCAGTGGGTAGGGTCTTAGCAAATGTCAAAGATGCAAAAGTATTAATTGGTAAAGACACTCGAATTTCAGGTTATATGTTTGAGTCGGCTCTTGAGGCTGGTTTATCGAGCGCTGGAGTTGATATTCATTTAGTTGGTCCAATGCCAACTCCTGGCATTGCATATTTAACACGAACTTTGTCCGCTCATGGCGGAATCGTTATAAGTGCGTCACATAATCCTTATGACGATAATGGTATTAAATTCTTTACGAGTGAAGGCACAAAATTAGATGATTCTGTTGAATTGGCTATTGAGGCTGAATTGGAGAAGACCCTTGAAACCAATGATTCAGTGCATTTGGGAAAAGCAATACGAATTGAAGATGCGGCAGGTCGTTATATAGAATTTTGTAAATCGACTTATCATGGTAAGAAAAAACTTAATGACTTAAAAATTGTAGTTGATTGCGCTAATGGCGCGACTTATCACATTGCACCACATGTATTACGGGAATTAGGCGCTGAGGTGATTTCGATAGGAAATGAGCCTGATGGTTTAAATATTAATTTAGATTGTGGTGCGACCAGTACTGCACAGTTACAAACCAGTGTTAAAGCACATCACGCTGATCTTGGGATTGCACTCGATGGTGATGGTGATCGTTTGATTATGGTTGATCGCTACGGTAACCAGGTTGATGGTGATGAAATTCTGTATGTTATTGCGCTGGATCGTCAGCAACAAGGAAACTTGGTTGGCGGAGTGGTTGGCACATCCATGAGTAATTTAGGTTTGGAACATGCACTTAACAAACTTAATATTGACTTTAAACGAGCCGATGTTGGCGATCGTTATGTTTTGGAAATGTTACATCAAAATAACTGGACCTTAGGTGGCGAATCTTCGGGTCATATTATCTGTTTAGATCAAACCACCACGGGAGACGGCATTATATCCGCTTTACAAGTTCTTAGCGCGATGGTGAATAGTCAAAAAGATTTACATGAATTACTTGAGGGAATGCAAAAGTACCCGCAACACATGATTAATGTTCGTCTTAAAGAGCGGTTTAATCCGGACGAGTCTGAAACAATACAAGTTGCAGTGAAACAGGCTGAAGTTGAATTGCAGGATACCGGTCGTGTCTTGCTTCGACCTTCAGGAACTGAGCCTTTGATACGTGTTATGGTTGAAGGACAAGATAATAACAAAGTGCTGCATTTAGCTAAAAAGCTCGCTGATGTGGTCAGCTCGGCACTAAATTAATTCTGTGTCCCAGCCCTAGATTTTACTTTAAGTTTATTCACGGATGAATTATCTTAATTAACAATTGGTTAACTAGCTTTTCTCGAAATCACATTAGTCTTTCAGTTTCATAATAAATTCATCAATATTACATAGGTCATTGATTTTTTTGTCTTTGGCGGTTACTATTTCGCGCTTAATTTTGTTTATCTACATCAGTCATTAAACAGGTATAAATATGCGCACAACCCTAGTAGCCGGTAATTGGAAAATGAATGGAACACGCGATAGCATCAAGGTGCTACTCGATGGTATTACAGCAGGAATGGCCGATGTGCAATGTCAGGTTGCAGTGTGTGCTCCAGCAATTTATATCTCTGATGTTAAGTCACAGTTAGAGGGCACTAAAATTGCGCTTGGTGCTGAGGATGTCAACGAAAATGAGAAAGGTGCTTTTACAGGTGAAATTTCTACCTCAATGTTGAAGGATTTTTCAGTTGATTATGTAATAATTGGGCACTCAGAGCGTCGTGCGATTTATAATGAAAGTGATGAATTAGTAGCCAAAAAATTTGCTGCGACACGCGCTGCAGGCATGACACCCATATTATGTGTAGGTGAATTGCTTGAGGAACGTGAGTCAGGTATAACAGAACAAGTTGTTGCACGACAGCTTAAAGCCGTCATTGATTTAGAAGGAATTGCCGCTATTGCTGATTGTGTTATTGCTTATGAACCTGTGTGGGCTATTGGTACAGGCAAAACAGCCTCTCCTGAGCAAGCTCAAGCTGTTCATGCTTTTATTCGCGGTTTGCTTGCAGAGCAAGATAAAGCTATCGCTGAGAAAGTACAAATTCTTTATGGTGGTAGTGTCAAAGGCAGTAATGCTACTGAACTGTTTGCGATGGACGATATTGATGGTGGTTTGATTGGCGGCGCATCATTGCTTACTGATGACTTTTTAGCAATTTGTCGAGCAGGTAAAGCGTAAAAACCTTATTTTATTTATTAATTTGTTTATAACGGATATAAAAATTCCATGTTACATAACGTAATCTTAATCATTCATGTTCTACTTTCAATTAGTTTAGTGGGCTTGGTTCTCATTCAACAAGGTAAAGGTGCCGATATGGGCGCTGCATTTGGTAGTGGGGCCTCAAATACTGTTTTTGGTAGCCAAGGTTCTGCATCATTTATAACTCGCGCTACCGGGATTGTTGCTGCACTATTTTTTGCTACTAGTTTGAGTCTTGCTTTTTTAGTGACCTCAAACACTTCTGGTCCTATTAGTGCTACAGATTCTCTACCCGATACTCAACAAAAAATTGAGATTCAAACACCTAAATCAGACACATTAATACCGGGCGCTGTTCCCTCAAGCACTGATAATGATAGTTCAGCAGTAACCACACCGAGTAGTGATACTATTCCTCAGGATGCTGATGTAAAAGCGACAACCATTGATACAACGAAGGAACAAACTGCCCCCGCCCCAAATTAGGGTACCTTAAAGCCGAAGTGGTGAAATTGGTAGACACGCTACCTTGAGGGGGTAGTAGCGCAAGCTGTGCTGGTTCGAGTCCAGTCTTCGGCACCATATAATTTTATAAGTATTGGTTAATAATTTGATTAATACCAAAATCATTTATCCAGAATAATAAAGAAAAAGCCTGTTATATTTTAACAGGCTTTTTTTATGTGTTATTTAAACTGTTATTTTTACTATTTTTACTATTTTT
>CAYQUC010000001.1:14800-81041 GCA_964420605.1 uncultured Thioalkalispiraceae bacterium
CAGGCTTTTTTTATGTGTTATTTAAACTGTTATTTTTACTATTTTTACTATTTTTGCGCATTCTTTCCAGTTTTACCGATACCATTTTCAGTCATTTTTTTTATTGCTTCATCGATGTCCTTGTCGGATATCGCCATACATTGTTCTTTGGTTATAGTCGGTTTATTTTTCATGTCCTGAGATTTTTGCATTAATTGCTCAAGTGCTTGAATGGCGTAATCACATAACTGTTCTTTTGACATTGGTTTTTTTGGAGCAGCCGCATAAGCAGCATTACTCAACAAGAATGCAGATAGGATAATAAATATAAATCTATTCATGATAGCTCCTATAGATAGAATAATTTGTTATTATGTTTTAATAGTTAACCATAGATTAAATTGAATTTATAGCTCTAAAAAGCAATTATCCGAATAGTCAGTTATTTATTGTATGATTTTGTATAAACCACCAAAGAATAATGGACTTGATATCATTTATCAGGATGAGTACATCATGGTTGTTAATAAGCCCACTGGTTTATTATCTGTTCCTGGTCGAGGTACTGATAAACAAGATTGTCTTATTTCCCGAGTGAGCAAAGAAATTCCAGCTGCGCTAATCGTGCATCGTTTGGATATGTCTACCTCAGGTATTATTGTATTAGCGTTAAATAAACAAACTCAACGACAATTGAGTGAGTTATTTGCAAAGCGAAAAATAATAAAAAAATATACGGCGGTGGTTGATGGTATCGTTAAAACTAATGAAGGTGAAATTAATCAGCCATTGATTTGTGACTGGCCAAATAGACCAAAGCAAATAATTGATAATGTAACAGGTAAAGCATCTTGCACTCATTACCGAGTGACAGAGAAAAATATAAAAGATAATGTAACTCGAATTGATCTGTTTCCAAAAACTGGGCGCACCCATCAACTACGTGTCCATATGCAGTTTATCGGTCATGCTATATTGGGTGATGAATTGTATGGCTCTGAAACTGTGATAAATAAATCTTCGCGCTTATTACTGCACGCTACGGCAATGGAGTTGAAACATCCTGTAACTGAATTAAAATTGGTTTTTGATAGCCCAGTTCCGTTTTAACTAAAAAATTATCGAGTAGTCTATTTTTATTGCGCTTTCAATAGAGATATAGTGTGTTCTATTGCTTATACTTTAACTATAAATAAAATTTGGTAAAAAAATAATATGAAATACGAAGTTGTTGATGCACAAATTTCACCTAAAGGTCGTCTTGATATTTTATCAAAATCGGAGGTTGCTAAACTTCTCGATACCAGCCAGGGTGGTTTGTATACCTTGTTTCGCAATTGCTCGTTAGCCGTTTTAAATTGCGGTAGCACTCTTGATAGTGGTAAAGAGTTATTGGAGCGTTATCACTCTTTTCAAATTCAAGTTATTTCGGTCGAACGTGGCATTAAATTAAAAGTGATTGGGGCACCAGCCCATGCTTTTGTTGATGGCAAAATGATTCGCGGTATTAATGAACATCTATTCGCTATTTTGCGTGATGTGATATATGTCAGTGATAAAATAGAAAATGACTCCCTGCTTAATTTAAATAACTCTGAAGGCATTACCAATTTGGTTTTTCATATTTTGCGTAATGCCAATATATTTAATACCAGAGAAGAGCCTAATTTTGTTGTTTGTTGGGGGGGGCATTCAATTAAACGTAAAGAATACGATTATTCAAAGAGTGTGGGTTACCAAATGGGCTTGCGGGGATTAGATATTTGTACTGGCTGTGGTCCAGGAGCTATGAAAGGTCCTATGAAAGGGGCTGCTATTGGACATGCGAAACAACGAATTTCGGATGGCAAATATTTAGGCATTTCAGAACCTGGCATTATAGCAGCCGAATCACCAAACCCGATTGTTAATGATTTGGTTATTTTACCTGACATTGAAAAACGTCTGGAGGCTTTTGTTCGAACCGGACATGGTATAGTAGTTTTTCCAGGTGGCGTTGGAACCGTTGAAGAAATTCTTTATTTAATCGGAATTTTATTACATCCAAAAAACAAAAATATTCCGTTCCCGTTTATATTTACTGGACCAGAGCACTCGGTTGATTACTTCAAACAAATAGATGAATTTATTGCCGTTACACTCGGTAGTGAAGCTCAAAAACTGTATAAGATAATAATCGATGATCCTCAACAAGTCGCTATTGAAATGAAAGCTGGTATGCAAACGGTACGAGACTTTAGACGAAGCAAGGGAGATGCATTTTATTTTAATTGGTTATTAACAATAGATGAAGAATTTCAAAATCCATTTTTAGCAACTCATGAAAATATGAGTAATTTAGAATTACATAAAAACCAAGAAATACATTTATTGGCTGCAAATTTAAGACGAGTTTTTTCTGGAGTCGTTTCTGGAAATGTAAAAGATGAAGGTATTCGAGCGATTGAAAAACACGGTTTATTTGAAATTCGAGGGGATGTTGAAATTATGGAACCCGTGGATTTATTGTTGTCGTCCTTTGTTGAGCAGCATAGAATGAAACTACCCGGTAAAAAATACAGTCCGTGTTATCGGGTAATTAAATAATGTTAGCGATCCGCCAACCACAAGCGGGCACGGAACCCCCAGTTGGTGGTGTAGCCGATTTCAGTGTATTCAATAATTCCCTGTGGATTAATGAATAAGCTGGTTGGAACGCCTGTAATACCATAACGTCGCGCCAAAACACCATCTTCGTCGATAATAACGGGGAAGCTTAGATTATTATCATCCATATAGCGTTGAATCTCTAAGGCCTCGCCTGAGTTCATTGCGATGGTAATTATATCATTGTCCTTGCTTATGGCTTCAATGCTGTTTTTTTCATAAGAACATACTGGGCACCAAGTAGCCCAAAAGTGAACCAACACTGATTTTCCTCGATAATTTGAAAGTTTAGCAGGCTCTCCTGATAGAAATATTTCGTTAATGTCGGGTGCAGGGCCTTGAGCTACATCTTGCTGTTTATAAAGTTTAATGAAATAGAAAATCAACAAAATAACTAAAATTTCAAGGCTGTACTTGATCCAAGGGTTTTGTAGTAAATGTTTTATTTTATTGTACATATAAACGCGCGTTATATAATAATTGAAATTATTTATTTTAACAGTTTATAGTGAGGCAGGCATGTTATATTAACCAATTTTGAGGTAATTAGTAAATTTACCTCAAAATTGAGTCCTGGAAATTGTATACTAAATTAACTTTAGGCCGTTGCAGCTAATGGTATACTTTGAGCTAGATTAATATTATTTTGAAAAATTGCTTTATGTACATCCCCCATACTGACGATACCGACAAGTTTACCATCGATAGCAACAGGGATGCGTCGAATCTTTCGCAAACACATTATTGATACAGCTCGTAGAATTGGCTCATCTGGTTTTACAGTATAAACATGTGGTGTCATTAATTCTTTAACCGTCATGTTCATAATATCTAAATATTCTGATTCCATGTCTTCAAAATCAGCACGGCCGGTATTCATACCACTACCCATAAACTCATCTACCTTTGGGTACATGCCTCGGAGAATGTCTTTTTCGGATATTACTCCAATAATATTTTTTTCTGCATCAACTACAGGCATTCCACTAATTTTATTAAAACACATGGTCATCGCGATTTCTTGTATGTTACTCTCAGCAGTTGCTAAACGTATATTGGTAATCATAATTTCTTGAACGAGCATTAAAACCTCCTGTTTCTAAATAATCTAATTGGATACCTTTTCTGAATATTAAGGCGTGTAATTACTGTAGGTTGCGCATCCCGCTATTTGACCTGACAATAATTACTGAGTACTACTTTAAATGTGATTTTTGATAACATCTATTAAGAATTTTTAATAGTATGGTAATTTTTTCTAATGTTAGAAAATAAGAAATAACTTACATGTTTTTGTACTAATTCTTATACAATATTGAAGTGCTGTTAAATACAAGTTGATTTATAATGATTTTTTATTATTAATGTTAACTATTTTAACTCGTTTCATATTTTGGGACGTGATTTAGATAAATCATTATAAATTAAGTGTGTTTTTCTTAGCTTTTCAATTTTAATGGTTTGATTAACTTAACTTAATGATTACCGATATTAATTAATATGAAATATTTTTATTTTACACTTGGCTGGCTATTTTTTATAACGGGTTTAATTGGTGCTGTTTTACCCGTATTACCAACCACTATTTTTATGATTTTGGCTTTATGGGCTTTTTCTAAAAGTTCGAAAAAATTTCATACCTGGCTTTACACTCATAAAATATTTGGACCACCATTACAAAAGTGGCAAGAGCACAAAGTGATTCCGGTTCAAGCAAAAATTCTTGCTGTGATTATGATCAGTTCAAGTATGTTGTTTATTTATTTTTTTACAGTTATTCAAATTATGTATGTTATTCTGATCGAAATTATAATGCTCAGTGTGATTATTTATATTCTAAGTAAACCCTCAAATATTCCAAAAAATTAAATATTTTTTTGCTAAAATAAATATCTCCATCAGGCACGCTACTACACACAATATAATTGATTTAAGTCAAGTTAAAATTAGTGGGTAATGCTAATATCGCTTTGTATACAGTAGTTTTACTATTATGGGATAGCTTATCAATTTTTACTTGTATTAGTGTATTAATACCGAAATAATAGCTTAATCTAAAATGACGGTTTTAGTTCAATATTGAATACATTTATTACGAGGTATAAATATGAAGAACATTTTTTTAATTGTCATGTCCATTGCTATAGTAGGTACATTGTTATCATGTACTGAAGAACAGCAAAATAAAGTTTCACGATTAGGTGTAACTTGGCTTGAAGGTAATTATCGAGTTACTTATGCAGATGGTTCGCATGTGAAATCTTGGGTTATCGAAGGTGGCAAAGTTACCTCAGAAGCTGAGAAGGGATATTATTATTTTTGGACCAAGGTAAATGGTAAAAAGTCTTATGTTCAAACTCCGATCGCTCGAACCTACATTGAAGAAATCCAATAGCATTATTTAATTAAAGTGAAAATGATTTGTAATCGTATTTAAAAAACGTTTTTTAAATCAAAATTGAATGAAAATTAAATAGTTAACCGACTAAAAAAGCACAAATTTGCATTTTAATTTGCAGCAATCTTTTTTATACCCCTAAAAAGCGATGTAACTCTATGAAATTTAAGAAATACTTGGTTTCACTCAAACTTGACACATTTAACTTGAGTAGCCTAGACTGGCAACTACTGAGAAGTTCAATAATTTATGAATTATTGTAGCTTATTAAATTGTTACGTATTACATAATAAAAACAATAGGTTATGTTCCAATTATGCTTGAGAACTACTTACCAATATTAATTTTTTTAATTGTCGGATTTGTGTTCGGGGGGATTCTCGTTGCGGTAGGTTTCGTGATGGGACCAAGCAAGCCGGATGCTGAGAAGACTTCTGCCTACGAATGTGGCTTTGAAGCATTTGAAGATTCTCGCATGAAGTTTGATGTCCGATATTATCTCGTTGCTATCTTATTCATCATCTTTGACTTAGAAATTGCATTTTTATTTCCATGGGCAATCGTGTTGAAAGAAATCGGTATGTTCGGATTTGTCTCAATGCTTATATTCCTGGGTATTTTAGTTATTGGTTTCATCTATGAATGGATGAAAGGAGCTCTTGAATGGGAATAGAAGGTGTTCTTCAAAAAGGCGTGGTGACCACCTCAGCCGATGCACTTATTAATTGGGCAAGAACCGGCTCGTTATGGCCTATGACTTTTGGTCTGGCGTGTTGTGCCGTTGAAATGATGCATGCCGCAGCATCACGTTATGACATGGATCGCATGGGAATTTTATTTCGCCCAAGTCCTCGTCAGTCAGATGTAATGATTGTGGCAGGTACTTTAGTTAATAAAATGGCTCCAGCACTTCGTAAAGTTTATGACCAAATGGCTGAACCGCGTTGGGTAATTTCTATGGGTTCATGTGCGAATGGTGGTGGTTATTACCATTATTCCTATTCAGTTGTTCGTGGTTGCGATCGAATTGTTCCGGTTGATATCTATGTACCGGGTTGTCCACCAACAGCTGAAGCGCTGTTATATGGCATCATCCAGTTACAAAAGAAAATACGACGAACTAATACCATCGCACGCTAACGAGAAATTATTATGTCGGAATATTATAAAAATTTAGCTTCATTAATTCGTTACAGTTTATCCGATTTCATTGAAGATATTATTAGTGAATTTAATGAAATTACGCTAGTTGTCGCAAAAGATAATCTTATTAAAGTCTGTACACTATTACGCGATGAACCGGATTTTTTGTTTGATCAACTCATTGATGTGTGTGGTGTTGATTATTTAGAACATCAAGATGGACGTTGGGATAAACCGCGTTTTGCCTCGGTCTATCATTTACTCTCGGTTAAGAATAATCATCGTATTCGAGTGAAAACATATCTTGAAGAAGATTCATTAATTGTCGACTCGGTGATTAATGTGTGGAGTAGTGCTGATTGGTTTGAACGAGAAGCATTTGATTTATTTGGCATACTGTATGATGGCCATCCTGATCTTAGAAGAATTTTGACTGATTATGGCTTTGTTGGTCACCCATTTCGTAAAGACTTCCCTTTAATTGGTAATGTTGAAATGCGTTACGATGAGACTAAAAAGCGCGTGGTTTATGAACCAGTTTCAATTGAAGCACGTATAACACAACCACGAGTGATTCGAGAAGATCATCGTTATCTTGATCGAGCAGAAGAGCAGGAAAAGTAGATGCCCGAAATTCGTAATTATACAATGAACTTTGGTCCGCAACATCCAGCGGCACATGGTGTTTTACGTCTGGTATTAGAGCTTGATGGCGAGGTTGTACAACGGGCTGATCCACATGTTGGGTTATTACATCGTGCAACTGAAAAATTAGCTGAAAGTAAACCGTATAATCACAGTATCCCGTATATGGATCGTCTTGATTACGTGTCAATGATGTGTAATGAACACGGTTATGTTTTAGCTTTAGAAAAACTACTCGGTGTTACGCCACCAATCAGAGCTCAGTATATTCGAGTAATGTATGATGAAATTACTCGAATTTTAAATCACTTAATGTGGATTGGAACTCACGCATTAGATGTTGGCGCAATGACAATGTTTTTGTATGCCTTTCGTGAGCGTGAAGATTTAATGGATATGTACGAAGCTGTATCAGGTGCTCGGATGCATGCAGCATATTATCGTCCCGGTGGAGTGTATCGTGATTTACCGGATGAAATGCCACAGTTTGCCGAAACTAAATTTGTTAAAGCATCAAAAGCGGCACAATTAAATGAAAATCGAACTGGTTCATTATTGGACTTTATTGACGATTTTTGTACTCGATTTGATCCATTAGTTGATGAATATGAAACATTATTAACCGATAACCGAATCTGGAAACAACGAACAGTTGATATCGGAATTGTGACTCCAGAACGGGCATTACAATTAGGTTTTACTGGGCCAATGTTACGCGGTTCTGGAATTGAATGGGACCTTCGTCGTAAGCAGCCTTATGAAGTTTATGACCAGCTTGAGTTCAATATTCCGATTGGGGTTAATGGTGATAGTTATGATCGTTATTTGGTTCGAATGGAAGAATTTCGTGAATCCAATAAAATTATTAAACAATGTTCCAAGTGGCTACGAGAAAATCCTGGTCCGGTAATGCTCGATGATCATAAATTAACGCCACCAAAACGTACCGAGATGAAAGATGATATGGAGTCATTGATTCATCATTTTAAATTATTTACTGAAGGTTATACTTTACCTGTTGGTGAGGTTTACTCTGCAATAGAGCATCCAAAAGGAGAGTTTGGTTGTTATCTGGTTTCTGATGGTGCGAATAAACCTTATCGCTTAAAAATTCGTGCGCCGGGTTTCTCTCATTTAGCGGCAATGCATGAAATGACCGTTGGACATATGATTTCAGATGTCGTCACCGTTATTGGGACCATGGATATTGTGTTTGGAGAAATAGACAGATGATCTCTTCACGAAAGAAAATTAAAAGCAAATTAGATCTAATATCAGAAACATCGCGTCACGATATTGATGCTTGGATAAGCAAATACCCGGACGACAAAAAATGTAGCGCAGTTATGTCGGCACTACGAATACTGCAAGATCAAAATGGAGGTTCGTTAACAACCGATATAATGGATGCTATTGCCGAGTATTTAGAAATGCAGCCGATTGAAGTTTATGAAGTTGCTACATTTTATTCTATGTATGAAATGAATCCAGTAGGGCAACATAAAATTTGTGTTTGTACCAATATCTCTTGTTTGCTTTGCGGCTCAAAACAAATTGTTGATCATTTAGAGCAAAAACTCGGAATTAAAATGGGCGAAGTAACCTCTGATGGAAAGTTTTCATTAAAAGAAGTTGAATGCCTTGGTGCTTGTGTTAATGCTCCGATGTGTCAGATAGGTAATGCGTATTATGAAAAGCTAACGCCTGAATTTTTAGACAAAATTATGGATGAGTTACAATAATGGCAAACGAAGTTTGTTTCCGTACTATAGATTTTGATGAACCCTATTCACTTGAAAATTATTTGAAAGTGGGTGGTTATTCTGTTTGGAAAAAAATATTAAAAGAAAAAACCAAACCTGAAGAGATTATAGAACAGTTAAAAATATCAGGCTTACGTGGACGAGGTGGAGCAGGTTTTCCAACTGGCCTAAAGTGGAGCTTCATGCCGCGTACAGCTCCGGTGCAAAAATACATAGTTTGTAATTCTGATGAAGGTGAGCCCGGTACGTGTAAAGATCGCGATATCTTACGTTATAACCCTCATCAATTAATAGAAGGTATGGCAATTGCGGGTTACACAATTAATGCGACAGTTGGTTATAACTACATTAGAGGTGAGTTTTGGGAACCGTATGAACGAGTGGAAGCCGCATTAGAAGAAGCTCGTAAAGCAGGTTTGCTTGGACATAATATTTTAGAATCCGGGATAGATTTTGATATGTATAATCATCTTGGTGCAGGGGCCTATATTTGTGGTGAAGAAACTGCCTTACTCGAATCTATTGAAGGTAAAAAAGGTCAGCCACGATATAAACCCCCATTTCCTGCTAATTTTGGATTATTTGGAAAACCAACCACCATTAATAATACCGAAACCCTTGCATCAGTACCTGTGATTCTAGAAAAAGGTGGGCAGTGGTTTATGGAGCAAGGTATCCCTAATAATGGTGGTACTAAATTATTTAGTGTTTCTGGACATGTTAACAAACCCGGTAATTTTGAAGTACCACTCGGAACACCTTTTTCCAAGTTACTAGAAATGGCCGGTGGTATTCGTGATGGGCATAAATTAAAGGCCGTCATTCCGGGCGGTTCTTCAACTCCGGTAGTACCTGGCAGTATTATGATGGATGTCAATATGGATTATGACTCATTAACTAAGGCCGGTACTATGTTAGGTGCAGGTTCAGTGATAGTGATGGATGACTCAACCTGTATGGTTCAGGCATTAGCTCGGTTATCGCATTTTTATTTTGAGGAATCTTGTGGTCAATGTACACCTTGTCGTGAAGGCACTGGTTGGTTAGCGAGAATGATGCATCGAATTGAACATGGGCATGGTGTCGCTGAAGATATTGAATTGTTAAATGACGTGGCCAATCGAATTGAAGGTCGCACTATTTGTGGTTTGGGTGATGCGGCTGCATGGCCAGTTCAAAGTTTTATAAAACATTTTAGAACAGAGTTTGATTATCACATTGTTCATGGGACTTGTATGAAAGGAACTGGTATTCATGCAGGTTATTAAATTAATGATTTTCTTAAAATAAATATTTTAAATATGGTCAACATAGAAATTAATGGTCAAGCCATCGAAGCAGAAGATGGCAGTATGGTAATTCAAGCTGCTGATGCAGTTGGTATTACGATTCCGCGATTTTGTTATCATAAAAAGTTATCAGTAGCGGCTAATTGTCGAATGTGTTTGGTTGAAGTTGAAAAGGCACCAAAGCCAATGCCTGCTTGTGCAACACCCGTAACTGAAGGCATGAAAATATTTACTCAATCGGCAAAAGCGCTTGAGGCTCAAAAAAGTGTTATGGAATTTTTATTGATAAACCATCCACTTGACTGTCCTATTTGTGATCAAGGTGGAGAATGTGAGTTACAAGATGTGGCTATGGGCTATGGTAAGAGTAGTTCACGGTTTCATTTAACCAAGCGAGTTGTACCCAATAAAAATTTAGGATCATTAATTTCAACCGATATGACTCGGTGTATTCACTGTACGCGGTGTGTCAGGTTTGGACAAGAAATTGCGGGAATCATGGAACTTGGCGCAACCGGTCGTGGCGAGTTTATGAAGATTGGAACGTATATTGAAAAAGCAGTCTCATCTGAATTATCGGGTAATGTTATTGATCTTTGTCCCGTTGGTGCTTTAACGTCAAAACCTTACCGTTTTCACGGACGTCCTTGGGACAACACACAGATTAATGGTATCTCACCTCATGATTGTATCGGTAGTAATATATCAATTGAGGTATGCCGTGATAAAGTTCGACGTATATTACCGCGAGATAATGAAGCGATAAATGAGTCTTGGATATCTGATCGCGACCGCTTTAGCTATGAAGCACTCAGTCATGAACAACGATTAACGTCACCCATGATCAAACAAGGTAATGATTGGCAAAAAGTAGATTGGCAAACAGCACTTAATTATGCTGTTGAAGGTATTAAAACAGTTATAGAGCAAAACGGTGAAGACTCAATTGGTAGTTTGGTTTCACCAACTGCGACAGTAGAAGAAATGGTTTTGTTACAAAAACTAACGCGTGCACTTGGTTCAAATAGTATTGATCATCGTTTGCGTCAGAGTGATTTTGAATTACAAGATAATATCGAAATGTTTCCTTCTTTAGGAATGAAACTAGAAGATATCGATACATTGGACGCGATATTACTAATTGGTTCTAATATTCGAAAAGATCAACCCATGATCGCCCATCGCATTCGAAAAGCAACGAAGCAATACGCCCAAGTAATAGTATTAAATACTTGTGACTATGATTTAAACTTTCCGATTAATTCTGAAATAATTTGTAGTCCAGCTGATAGTGCTATTGAGTTAGCTGCTATTTTGAAAGCCGTTACGGATAAACCAACTGAACTAAAAGCTGATGCCGGAGTTGATGATTTAATTAAGAATGTAAAAGTTGAACAACGTCATGAGAATATCGCAACAATATTATTGGATGCGGAAAGTACTGCGGTAATGCTGGGTACTCAAGCTATGAATCAAACTGAATATTCAGTATTAACGGCTCTTGCTACACAAATAGCAAAACTGTGTAATGCCAATATCAGTATTTTAACCGAAGGTGCAAATAGCTCGGGTGCTTGGATTGCGGGTTGCGTTCCACATCGAATGGAGGCAGGACAAAAAAATACAAATTCAGATGCTAAAGCAGGATTATCTTCAGGTGAGATGTTATCAGAGGGTCGAAAGGCATTTTTTTTAATGGCTGTTGAACCCGAGCTAGATTGTATTTCATCAGCTCTGGCCTTAACTCAAATGATCAATGCAGATTTCGTGGTCAATATGACCAGTTTTGTAACAGACACAATGAAAAATTATGCTGATGTTTTACTTCCTATTACTCCATTTACTGAAACTTCTGGAACCTATGTTAATATCGAAGGCATATGGCAAAGTTTTAATGGTAGTGTCACGCCATTAGGTGAGTCTCGCCCTGGTTGGAAAGTATTACGGGTACTTGGTAACTTGTTTGAAGTTGACGGTTTTGATTACCTGAGTAGTGAAAATGTTCGTGATGAATTACAAGCAAAGCTCAACTCAGCTACTGCTGATTCAAATTGGCAAAGTCCAAAATCGTTACCGACAAGTAACGGTTCGTTATCACGTATAGCTTATATACCATTATATAATGTTGATGGTTTAGTTAGACGCGCAACAGCACTACAACAAACCGAGGATGCTGTTCCAGCGGCAATCTATATCAATAGTGATACGGCTAATGCTGCTAATTTAAATGATGATGATAATGCCGTGGTGATTCAAAATGAGTTAAAAGTTGTTCTCCCCGTTGTTATTGATGACGGTATTCCTGATAACTGTGTGCTAACACCTATCGGCATGGAAGCAACAAATGGATTGTCCCAAATTACTGGGTCAATTGAATTAAGTAAAGCATAACAGGTTCCTAAATGATTGATTCAATTATAAATCCTATCGTGACTTTTTATGACAGTTTTGTCGTTGTGCAAATTTTGATTAAAATTATAATCATACTTGTACCACTAATTTTATGTGTTGCCTACTTAACCTATTTTGAGCGCAAAGTTATAAGCTACATGCAATCGCGTATTGGTCCTAATCGAGTTGGTCCAAAAGGATTGTTTCAACCTTTTGCTGATACTTTTAAGTTGATGTTTAAAGAAATCATCATTCCTGCCAATGCCAGTAAATTTTTATTTATAATTGCTCCAATGATCTCATTGGGTACGGCATTAGCTGCTTGGGCGGTTGTTCCATTTAATGCACATCTTGTATTGGCGGATATCAATGCAGGTTTATTGTATGTCTTGGCGGTAACATCGCTGGGTGTTTATGGTGTCATTATCGCTGGTTGGGCTTCAAATTCTAAATATGCGATGTTAGGTGCATTACGGTCAGCTGCTCAAATTGTTTCTTATGAAATTGCTATGGGTTTTGCATTAGTCGGAGTTTTAATTGCGGCACAGAGTATGAATTTGGGCGTAATCGTTACGGCTCAAAGTGGTGAATACGGATTCTTTAGTTTCTTTTGGTTACCATTGTTACCCTTATTTGTTGTTTATTTTATTTCAGGTGTTGCTGAAACTAACCGTGCGCCGTTTGATGTAGCAGAAGGTGAGTCGGAAATTGTTGCCGGATTTCACGTTGAATATTCAGGTATGACATTTGCAGTATTCTTTTTAGCCGAATACGCCAATATGATCATTATCGCCATGTTAGCAACATTGATGTTTTTGGGTGGTTGGTTATCACCTTTTCAAGGTTGGATTTCACAAGGCGTGCTGTCAACACCCGTTATTGGTGCATTATTAGGTGATGGTATTCATTGGTTATTTCTTAAGACTGCGTTTTTCTTGTTTTTATTCTTATGGTTCCGTGCAACTTTTCCACGTTATCGATATGATCAAATCATGCGCTTGGGATGGAAAGTATTTATTCCAATTACAATCGTATGGCTGTTAGTTGTAGCATTATTATTACTAACAAATACTCCACCGTGGTTTAGCGAAGTGGCTACTGCAAATGCTACGACAGTAGCGTTAGGACAATTATAAAATGAGTCAAATCGGTAGAATATTTAAAAGTCTGTTCTTATTAGAGCTATTCAAAGGTTTATCCGTTACTGGACGTTACTTTTTTAAACGTAAGTTTACAATCCAATATCCAGAAGAAAAAGCACCCATTTCACCACGGTTTCGGGGGCGACATGCTTTACGTCGTTATGCCAATGGTGAAGAACGTTGTATCGCGTGTAAATTATGTGAGGCTGTCTGCCCAGCATTGGCCATTACCATTGATTCCGAAATGCGCGAAGATGGCACTAGACGAACAACACGATACGATATCGATTTATCTAAATGTATTTTTTGTGGCTACTGCGAAGAATCGTGTCCAGTAGATTCCATTGTAGAAACTCATGTGTATGAATATCATGCTGATGTGCGTGAAGATTTGTATTTGTCAAAAGAAAAACTTTTAGCATTTGGCGATGAATATGAAGAACAAATTGCCGCTGCTCGTACAAAGGATGCTAACTACCGTTAAGTAAAAAATTATGGGAATAGAAAAAATTATATTTTATGTGTTTGCCGCAATACTTATTTTTAGTGCCGGTAGCTCAATGTCTACTAGAAATCCGGTATATGCTGCTATGTACTTGGTGCTTAGTTTTTTTGCGTGCTCCGCACTATGGATGATATTAGAAGCAGAGTTTCTGGCCATAGTTTTAGTACTGGTTTATGTCGGTGCTGTGATGGTTTTATTCTTATTTGTCGTGATGATGCTCGATATTAATATAGCCAGAATGAAGCAGGGTTTTATGCGCTTTTTACCCATTGGGATTGGGTTTGCAATTGTTATGGTAGGAATGATGATCTATGTATTGTTACCGGAGCATTGGACAAACAGTCAATATAAACTAAACAGTCATCCGGCTGATTATAATAACACAGCAGAATTAGGCATGTTGTTGTATACCAAATATGTCTATCAGTTTGAAATTGCCGCCGCAATTTTATTAGTTGCAATTGTTGCTGCAATCGCATTAACGTTACGTCGCCGTCCAAATACTCGTCACCAAAACATAGATGCTCAAATATCAGTGCAACGAGATGATCGAATTCGAATGGTTAATATGAAATCAGAGGAAAGGAAATAACATGATTGAGTTATCTGACTATTTGATTCTCTCGGCTATTTTATTTTGCATTAGCTTGGCAGGAATTTTTATTAACCGTAAAAATTTGATTATTATCTTAATGGCCATTGAGATAATGTTGCTGTCAGTGAATATAAATTTTATCGCTTTTTCACATTTTTTGAACGATACCGCGGGTCAAGTATTCGTATTTTTTATTTTAACGGTTGCTGCTGCAGAAGCGGCAATTGGGTTGGCAATCTTGGTAGTTCTGTTTAGAAATAAACGGTCGATCAATGTCGATGATCTCGACTCATTAAAAGGTTAAAACATGTTTGATGACATGAAGACAGTATTAATAATGATAGTACTTGCACCATTAGTGGGTTCGATACTTGCTGGGTTGTACGGTAAAGTTATAGGACGCTCTGGTGCGCACTGGGTTACCATTCTCGGCGTTGGAATATCGTGTTTGTTATCGGTGTTTATTTTTAAACAAGTGGTATTTGACGGTGCTACTTTTAATGAAGATTTGTATGTCTGGCTCGAAACGGGTGGTATATCGTTTAAAGTAGGATTTATGGTTGATAAGTTAACCGCAATGATGATGGTTGTGGTGACATTTGTATCGTTGATGGTACACATTTATACCGTAGGTTATATGAGTGAAGATTCAGGTTACCAACGATTTTTTAGTTATATATCCTTGTTTACATTTTCAATGTTAATGCTTGTTATGTCGAATAACTTTATGCAACTATTCTTTGGCTGGGAAGCAGTTGGATTAGTCTCATATTTGTTAATTGGCTTTTGGTATAAAAAAGAAACCGCAATCTTTGCGAATATGAAGGCATTCTTAGTTAATAGAATAGGTGACTTTGGCTTTTTATTAGGGATTGCCGGTGTGCTAATGTATTTTGGTACTTTGGATTATGCAGAGGTATTTGCAACAACCGATACAGTGATTAATAAAAGCATTACTGTAGTACCTTGGTTCGGTGAGTGGTCGGTTCTGACTGTAATCTGCATATTTTTATTTATTGGCGCAATGGGTAAATCAGCTCAAGTACCATTGCATGTTTGGTTACCGGATTCAATGGAAGGACCAACACCAATATCGGCACTGATCCATGCTGCTACAATGGTTACAGCCGGAATCTTCATGGTTGCTAGGATGTCACCGTTGTTTGAATTATCAGAAACAGCACTGACTGTTGTTCTAGTTATTGGTGCCATTACAGCATTATTCATGGGCTTTTTAGGTTTAATTCAAAATGATATTAAACGGGTTGTGGCTTATTCAACTTTGTCACAATTGGGTTACATGACAGTTGCCCTAGGTGCATCAGCTTATGCTGCTGGTATTTTTCACTTAATGACACATGCCTTTTTTAAAGCATTATTATTTTTAGGTGCCGGTTCGGTTATTATTGCGATGCACCATGAACAAGATATGCGAAAAATGGGGGGGCTACGTAAATACCTTCCTATTACTTGGATAACCTCGTTAATCGGATCACTGGCCCTTATTGGAACACCTTTTTTTGCTGGGTTTTATTCAAAAGACTCAATAATAGAAGCCGTTGGGCATTCTAATTTACCAGGTTCTGGTTTTGCCTATATCAGTATTCTAATTGGCGTTTTCATTACTGCCTTATACAGTTTTCGTATGTACTTTTTAGTATTCCACGGCAAAGAACGCATGGATGAACACACAAGAGCACATTTACATGAGCCACCGTGGGTGGTCACTCTGCCGTTAGTATTATTAGCTATTCCATCTGTTGTTATTGGTTACATTTTTGTCAGTGACATGGCATTTGGCGATTTCTTTGGTAGTGCAATTTTTGTATTGCCTGAGCATGATGTTTTAGCAGCGTTAGCAAAAGATTATCATGGTCCTATTCAAATGGTATTGCATGGATTTACGGGCTTGCCGGTATACCTTGCAATCGCAGGTGTTGCAACGGCTTACTTTTTCTACATGAAACGTCCTGACATTCCAGAGATGTTTCAGACTAAATTATCTTTTGTATATAAGGTACTTGATAATAAATATTTCTTTGATTGGTTTAATGAAACCTACATTGCTCGTGGTTGTCGTGGAGTCGGTAATATCTTATGGAATATTGGAGATGTAAAAATTATTGATGGTGCTTTGGTTAATGGATCAGCTAAAACAGTAAGTGTGGTATCGTCAATAGTTCGTCACATTCAAACAGGTTATTTGTATCATTATGCATTTGTAATGATCATTGGCTTAATTGCTCTGGTTGGATATTTTGTTATTTACAGTAATAGTTAATTAAAAAAATTATAAGGTTGTAATAATTATGTTTGCCGATTGGCCTCTATTAAGTATTGTGATTTGGCTACCCATCTTGGGCGGTGTTTTAGTGCTTGCCACTGGTAGTGATAAAAATGCCGTTGAGGCACGAGTGTTAGCCTTATGTATATCAATAATCACTTTTGTTTTATCAATTCCGCTTTACTCCGATTTTAACTCGGCATTAGCAACTATGCAGTTTGTTGAATCGACGCCATGGATTCCAGCGTTTGATATAAACTATACCATTGGTGTTGACGGATTTGCTATGCCGTTAATTATATTAACCAGTTTTAGTACTGTGATTGTTGTTATTGCAGGCTGGGAAGTAATTAAACAACGAGTGGCACAATATATGGCGGCTTTCCTGATTATGGAAGGTTTGATGATTGGTGTTTTTGCTGCAATGGATGCCGCTCTGTTTTATGTCTTTTGGGAAGCAATGTTGATTCCTATGTTTATTGTTATCGGGGTATGGGGCGGCGAACGCCGAGTCTATGCAACAATTAAATTTTTCTTATATACATTTATCGGCTCAGTATTAATGCTGGTCGCATTTTTATATTTATACTCAAAAGCAGGTTCATTTTCGATTGAAGCTTTTCATAATGTAAAACTGAGTTTGGATGAACAAATATATATTTTCTTAGCATTTTTACTGGCATTTGCTGTAAAGGTTCCTATGTGGCCAGTACACACATGGTTACCGGATGCTCATGTAGAAGCGCCAACCGGTGGTTCAGTCATATTAGCGGCAATCATGTTGAAGTTAGGCGCATACGGCTTTTTACGTTTTTCATTACCGATTACACCAGATGCAAGTCATGAGCTTGATTGGTTAATGATATCCCTAGCATTAGTATCCATTTTCTATATTGGTTTTGTTGCTCTTGTTCAAAAAGATATGAAAAAATTAATTGCTTACTCATCAATCTCACATATGGGGTTTGTAATTTTAGGTTTCTTTATTGTATTTCAAATATCTGATACCAATGCTGTAATGCAAAATAAGGATTTATTAGCAGGTGCGGCACTTGGGTTGTCAGGTGCAGTGGTGCAAATGATCTCACATGGTTTTATATCAGCGGCAATGTTCTTATGTGTTGGTGTTTTGTATGATCGAATGCACAGTCGTCAAATTAGTGATTATGGTGGCGTAGTCAATACAATGCCGACATTTGCTGCTTTTATGGTATTTTTTGCAATGGCAAATGCAGGCTTACCAGGTACGTCAGGTTTTGTTGGTGAATTTATGGTTATATTGGCTTCGTTTAAAGCGAATATATGGTTTGCGATTATAGCCGCAACTACCTTGATTATTGGCGCGGCTTATACTCTGTGGATGATTAAACGTGTCATTTTTGGTGAGGTTGCAAATGATAATGTAGCAAAGCTAACGGATATTAATAGTAGAGAGTTTTTGTTTTTAAGTTTATTGGCCATAATGGTATTGGGCTTTGGTTTATATCCAGCACCGCTTATTGAAGTAATGGATGCGTCGGTAAATCATTTGCTTATTCAAGTAACACAATCAAAATTATAAAGTAAGAGTATAATAATGACCTATACATTTGAAACACTTGATTTATTTCAAATTTTGCCTGAAATTTTCATACTATCAATGGCCTGTATTATAATGGTCGTTGATTTATTCGTGTCACAGAAAAATCGTGGTATTACTTATATGTTGTCTCAATTTACACTTGTTGTAGCTGGTTTTATTATTTTTGCCTTACCTACAACAGAAGCGGTGTATGCATTTAATAACACGGTTGTGCATGATCAAATGAGTGATATTTTAAAAATAGTCATTTTTATTTGTACTTTTACGGTATTTTTATATTCAAAAGAATATTTGCGTGCTCGAAATATTTTTAAAGGTGAGTTTTTTGTTTTAGCATTATTCGCTGTTTTGGGAATGATGATTCTAATATCAGCTCATAATTTACTGACTATATATCTAGGTTTAGAATTAATGTCCTTAAGCCTTTATGCTATGGTCGCATTACACAGAGATTCTACCGTGGCAACTGAAGCGGCAATGAAATACTTTATATTAGGTGCAATAGCATCTGGTATGTTGTTGTATGGCATGTCCTTGCTTTATGGGATTAGTGGTAGTTTGGACTTGGCTGAAATTAGTCAATCTCTTGCCCAATCAGAAAATAAATTAATTATTGCATTTACAATTGTATTCTTAATAGTTGGTGTTGCGTTTAAGCTCGGCGCAGTACCATTTCATATGTGGATTCCGGATGTGTATGACGGTGCACCAACTGCGGTAACTATATTCATTGGTACTGCGCCAAAAGTGGCCGCATTTGCAATGTTAATTCGCTTGATGGTGGATACACTAGGACCATTACATTCACAGTGGCAAGATATTTTGATCTTGCTCGCCATAATGTCGATGGCGATTGGTAATATTGTTGCAATTGCGCAAGTTAATTTAAAGCGAATGTTAGCGTATTCAACGGTATCACATGTTGGTTTCTTATTATTAGGTGTTATTAGTGGTACGCAGCAAGGTTATGCTGCATCGATGTTCTATACAATTGCTTACGTAGTGATGGGCTTAGGTGGTTTTGGAATGATTTTATTTATGAGTCGAGCTGGCTTTGAAGCTGATAAATTAAGCGACTTTAAAGGATTGAATGAACGTAGTCCTTGGTTTGCATTTGTAATGCTAATCTTTATGTTTTCTATGGCTGGTGTACCGCCATTCTTAGGTTTCTGGAGCAAATGGTTTGTATTAAAAGAGATTGTCTCCGTTGAACTAACTTGGCTTGCAACGGTTGCTGTTTTATTTTCTGTCGTTGGAGCATTTTACTATTTAAGAATAATTAAAATTATGTATTTTGATAAACCCGATACAAACGAAGAAATTGTGTCGAGTAGTGATATGCGTTTATTATTAAGCTCAAATGCATTCGCAGTTCTGGCTATCGGAATTTATCCAACAATGTTAATGATGCTCTGCATAAGTGCATTTAGTATTTAATTAATTTTTAATATCCCACCTCTATTATTTCATTCTACTATTATCGGTAATACCGCATGACACTAAATTAGTGTCATGCGGTGGTACGTCTATAAATCAATTTCTGAAATTACTTTTCACTATATTGTGTTTACAAAAATAGTGCATTAATCAATTATTCTGATATTTTTAATTGCAATATACAACTTTATCGACAATCCATAAGTATATTCTAATTAACTGATTTAACTTTATTACGATTTTTCTTGCTGATAGGGTATTTATATGGCAATAATGGTGCATGATGCAGACTTTTTGACGATACCGTATGACTTTAAAGACCAAATTTTTTTTAGTGTTAATACTAGTGACGACCTTACCGTTACTGGTTTTGTTGTTTGGTGTATCAACCGCAATGGAAAAAGAGCTTACTAATAGAACGGATGCTGAAGTCCATACCGCATTAGATAAAATGTCTACTGAATTAACTTCATTATTAAATACGCAGAAATCAATAGCTAAAGGCTTATCACGGGTACCAGCGTTAGGCGCATTTGCCTCAAGTGTCAGTGGTTTAAATAAAAAGTTATATCAACGTCATGCTGATGAATTGGAGAGTTTCTTTTTAAATTACCAACATGCATTACCCAGTATACAGGCAATTCGATTTATAGCGCCCAATGGTAAAACCTTGGTAAAAGTCAAAGAAGGAAAATCGATTGAAGCGACTCACAAAGATTTAACTGAAAATCGATTATATATAGCTGATCAGTCAGATAAGTTATTTTTTAAACGCGCATTACAGGCCAGTAATGAAGTATCAGTTTCAGACTTTGAGTTAGGTCAAGTTACTCCCGGAGCAGATTTTTGTCCAGCTATGATGCGTTATTCTGTTCTGCTTAAAGATGAACTTGGGCAATTAGAAGGAATGTTGGTTGTTAATATGTGGGGGACTCGTTTTGACAAGACCATAGAAGCCGCTATGGGGGGCTATCCAGGTAAAACATACATGGTTGAAATAAATGAGAAAGATACATTACGCGATGGCATCTATTTATTTCATAATGAACGCGAGTTTCGGTTTTCAAATCAAACTAAATTTGATCATAGAATTACTTCGATATTATCATCTGAACAATGGCAAAAAATGAAATCATCCACAAGTGGTCGATTATTGCTTGATGATAATAAAATATTATTTTTCCGTAGTTTTATTCCTTTTAAATCAAAATTGAAATTTAAATGGTTGCTGGTGACTGAGGTTAATACAGATATCATTTTAGCACCAGTTAATAAAATGCGTAACTCAATATGGTTATTATTAATCTCAGTGATGGTAGTGAGTGTCGTTATTGCTGTTTGGGCTGCTGTAAAGTTAACAATGCCGGTGCATATGTTAGCCGACATTATTACCAAGTATGCGGATGGTGATCGAACTGTTGAGTATAAAGGTAAAAGTACTGATGAAATTGGAATCGCAGGTCGAGCATTTAATTATTTGATAACAAGTTTAGAACGAGCAAAACATGAAAAAGAAAAAGCAGAACGTTATGCAAGACAGGCTGAACGGCTTGCATCTGTCGGTCAGCTTGCAGCAGGAATTGGGCATGAAATTAATAACCCATTAATGAATATTATGTCACTAGCATCTTTGGTTGAACAATCACTGGATAATACTGCAATACAGGCTAAAAAAGATTTGAAACTGTTAATGCAAGAAGGGAATCGGTGCGCTGGTATTGTTCAAGGGATATTAAATTTTGCACGAGAAAATAAACCAAAATATTGTTTATTCAATATGACTAATTTATTGAATGAAACTATCCAACTAATTCGACATCGAGTTGATGAAAAAAATATCGAACTAAAGTTAGCGATAGAATATGATTTAGCAATGGATGGTGATGCGAACTTAATTCAACAAGTACTGGTAAATGTTTTGTTAAATGCTATTCAAGCATCATCTGAGAATAAAATTATCAGTATTCGGGCTAGAACTATCAAAGACTCTATTGAAATAGCGATTATTGATAATGGTATCGGGATTAAAGTAGGGGATATTAATCAGGTATTCGATCCGTTTTTTACAACTAAAAATGAAGGTGAAGGTACTGGTTTAGGGCTGTCAGTTAGTTATGGCATTATTAAGCATCATAATGGTGTCATTAGAATTAATAACAATGAAGATCAATACACTAAATCCAATAATCAGCCTCATGGCATAGAAGTTAATATTATGTTACCGAAAAAAAATGCAAATCTGGAGTCGGAACATCTGTCTGATTTCACTTTTGGTGAACAAAGACCGCTAAATACAACTGGAGTTATAAATGTCCAATAATGTACGCGTTATGTTTGTTGATGATGACTCTGTTACTTGTAGTGTTATGCAGCGTAATTGTGAGAATACCGAATACGATTGTTCCGTTTACCAAAATGCAAATGAATGTTTAACTGCATTTTCGAAAGAAAGCGCAGATATTGTTATCACAGATTTAAAAATGCCAGGGATGAATGGCTTTGAATTACTCAGTGAGCTTAGACAAATTGATTCAGCTATACCTGTGTTGGTAATGACTGGTTATTCATCAGTTGAAAATGCAGTTGAAGCGATGAAACGAGGAGCATCCGATTTTATTAAAAAGCCATTTGAATTCGAAGAATTACGTTTGATGGTTGAGCGGATTTTAAAATCGGTGCAGTTATCTAATGAAAATCATTTATTAAAAAAACGGATTAGACAAAAAAGAAATCGTTATGGGATGGTAGGAGATACACCTGTAATGAAAACTTTATTTAATACTATTGAGAAAGTATCAGAAGTTAATTGTAGTGTCATTATTGTTGGTGATTCTGGGACAGGCAAAGAGTTAGTTGCTAGGGCATTGCATGATTATAGTTCTAGAAAAGATCAAGCTTATGTCGCTGTAGATTGTGGCGCATTGAGTGAAACATTATTAGAAAGTGAGTTGTTTGGTCACGAAAAAGGTGCCTTTACTGGTGCTACGCAACGTAAGATTGGTTTAATGGAACAAGCTGATGGGGGCACACTTTTTTTGGATGAAATTTGTAATATTTCTGATAGCATGCAAGTTAAATTAATGCGTGCTATTGAGCATCAAGAAATTACAAAAGTAGGTTCTACTCAATCAAAGAAAATTGATATTAGAGTTATAGCAGCTAGTAATCGAAATTTAGATGAAATGGTTGCATTAGGAGAGTTGCGCCACGACTTCTATCATCGATTAAATGTCGTTTCTATTCATGTACCGTGTTTAACGGATAGAAGAGAAGATATCCCTGCTTTAGTTGAAATTACCGAGCAAGAGTTCTCGGAACGATATTCGAGGAATATACAGGGCTTTGATTCAGTCTCGTTAAAAAATTTATGCAATGCGAATTGGCCAGGTAATGTCCGCGAGTTAAGAAACACCATTGAACGCTGTGTCATTTTAGCTGACTCACCGATATTAACGTGGGGTATTGGTGACAGAGAATCAGAGAAAAAAGAAAATACAGCATTTAATTTTTCTGAACAACACTTTGTTTCGTTAATCGATTTAGAAGAAGAGTATATTAATCACGTGTTACGTTGTTTAAAGGGTAAGAAAAATCGAGCGGCAAAAATTCTTGGAATTGATAAAACAACGCTGTGGCGTAAATTACGCAAATATGATGAGGAATTAGTGTAAATTGCAGCTTTAAATTTAATTTTATGTGCAATGTGCAGTAGAAAAATTACAGTAATATAGATGGATTAAACGTTATAACTATTTGATTGTTGTAACTGCATGAGATTTAATGGAATAAAATTTTAATTGAGTTATGGATAGCTCTGGAACGATACTTGCTCTATTAATTGCAAGTACTACAATTATAATATCTGGTTTTTACTAGGAGGAAATGCAATGAAATTTTTTAAAATGGTCGCTTTACTAGCTGCTTCGACAATACTGGCATTTGGCGCGACTACTGCAAGCGCTGGTACAGCAAAGAATGGCTATGATAAACAGAAAGTGGTTTATCATGTTAATAATATCCACACTGCAACAGGTGCTCTACGTAACGTTAAAAATCACTTAAATGCATTAGGTGATAAAAATGTTGAAATTATTGTAGTTACTCATAGCTCGGGAGCATTTGCAATGGTAGACGGTTCAATGGGTAAGAAAAACAAAAAAACAGGAAAAGTCTATAATTTTACTGATATGATTGCTAGTTTAGCTAATCGTGGTGTGAAATTTCAAATATGTGCAAATACTATTCGTGGTAAAAAAATTGATAAAAATAAAATTAATGAAAATGTAGAAATTATTCCTTCAGGTGTCGCTCACGTAGCTTATCTACAGCAAAAAGGTTATTTATACGTTAAACCATAATGTTGTTAGTTAACTATTAAAAATAACTACGGGTGTTTCGGCACCCGTTTTTTATATGCGATTATTAATAATTATAAATTAAGAAAGGCATGATTTAAAACCATGCCTTCTTTTAATTACAGAAGATAGTTTATTTAATTTTACTCTCTCCAGCTCCTTTTTGACCATTATTATCAACCCAGGAAATGCTTAATGAATCACCTGATTTTGCGCCTTTAAAGCTGAATGATATGAATGGATTTTTAGAAACCCCTGGCCCCCAATAACAAGTTAATACATTAGTACCATTATGCAAGCAGTTTAGTTCAGTAATATAATTTCCTGGAATTGCTTTTCCAGTAGCCTTATCCTTGCGTAAACCAGTTTCCATTGGATGAAAAACAATAGCTTTAACTTTTGCTTTATCGCCATCCATCCAACTGCGAATTTTCATTTTCTTTTTAGCCATTTGTCTTTCCTCAATCAACGCTTAATTATGTGTAAATTTATATATGTTAATTTAGCCACCGCAACCACCCATTGTCACCTTGACTGATTTTTTTGCGGTGTATAATTTACCACCAGCTTTGATGACTGCGATAACATCTGATGTTTTTGCCATTTTTATTCGGCCAGTAATAATGCCATCAGATTGTTTTGATAATGTATAACTTGAGCATAAAGGTGCTGAGTTGACTGGAACGAATATTGAAATTGTTTCTATATTGGTTAAGGTCGATTCAACAGTAACTGAAACAACTGCACCATTTTCGGCAATATCGGGTGCATCAACTTTAATTTTAGTACTGTCAGAAAGGTTTGAGCTGCCCACTAGAATACTCAGGGCTTTATCCATGTTCTTTTCGGTAAAGGCTGATTTGGGCCATGCTGCGAGCACACTGCTTGGTTTTAACAAACCTGCTCCTAGTGCAATGGCAACTGACCCTGCAGCCATCCCAGTGCGCAGAAAGCTCCTACGTGTTTGGTTCATACTTACAACTCCTTCGAAGTTTTTATTAAATTATTTATCTCTTTTCTTAGTCTTAAGCAATAATCACGCCAATTATTATCATATAAAAATCAATGGATTACATTTTAAATGAGAGGTGAAATCCATTAAGGTTGCATTTTGCAGATAGAGCTGCGGTAGTTTGCACTTTATCGAATAAAAACAGTATCAACCTGATGCTGATTATTATTATTTAGTAAAACACATAGATAGCCGTGTGTCTTTATTGGGCCCGCAAAAATTAGGCGAACCGCATTAAACTTGATAGTTTTGTTTAAGTTTTACTTAAAATTCATTTTTTAGAAATTATTTTCAAAAAAAATGTGTATTTACTTAAATTTTATAGCTAATCAGCTTGTCAATTGCATTGGCTATAGCGTAGAATCGCGCTCTTGATGCGGGGTGGAGCAGCCTGGTAGCTCGTCGGGCTCATAACCCGAAGGTCGTCAGTTCAAATCTGGCCCCCGCTACCAATTTATTGTGAACAAGATTTAAAGCAGTATAGTAATAAATTCAAAGGTTTAAAGTTAATTGCTTTAAACCTTTTTTATTATTAGACAATAAATAGTCAATGTACACTAAAAATAATGATCTGCAATTTAGTGTTTGATACAAGATTGAGGTAATGCAGTATTAAATTAAGTAATAGTTTGGCTAAATATCATTTAAGGTGATATAGTCTCTAGATTATTTTTAATTGTGTAGAAGTGGGCCGGTGGCTCATTTTTTGGTTTTGGGCGACACAGATTTGTGTAATCAAGAATATATGGGGTTTTATTGTGCGGGTACCTGTAGGACTAACAGAATTACTGGAGCCTGCTGTCGAAGCGCTTGGTTATGAGTTAATTGGAATTGAATACCACTCTCAAGGTAAACATTCGATTCTGCGTTTATTTATAGATTCTCCAGACGGTATCAATGCTGACGATTGCGGCACTGTTAGTCATCAGATTAGTGGTATATTGGATGTTGAAGAGCCGATTAAAGGTGCGTTCAGTCTTGAAGTGTCTTCACCTGGTTTAGAACGGCCGCTGTTTAAGTTAAAACATTATGAACAGTTTATTGGACGTAATATAAAATTAAAATTACGAGAAGCAGTCGGAACGCAAAAAAAATTTAAAGGTGAAATTAGCCACGTTGAGGGCTCGCGAATATTTATATTCTGCGAGGATATTAAAAGCGAAATTGGCTTTGAATTAGATGAAGTTGACAAAGCTAATTTAATTCCAAAATTGTAATGAATAAATAGATAGATAATTAGACTTACTGTAGAGTGAAAATGTAATGGCAGCCAGAAAGAAAAAAACAGTCGTTCGTAAGCAAGAAGATATCAATAAAGAGATATTACTTGTAGTTGAGGCAGTTTCAAATGAAAAAAGTGTTGATAAAGGTATCATCTTTGAAGCAATTGAAATCGCGTTAGCTACAGCTACTAAAAAACGTTATACCAACGATGTTCTTGTCAGAGTTTCTATTGACCGTAGTTCTGGTAGCTATGATACGTTTAGACGTTGGGAAGTTGTTGCCGATGATGAAATGGAACACCTTGATCAACAAATTACAATCAGCGCGGCTCAAATTGATGAACCTGAAATCGCTATCGGTGATTTTACAGAAGATGAAATAGAATCTGTTGGTTTTGGACGTATTGCTGCACAAACTGCCAAACAGGTTATTGTTCAAAAAGTTCGTGAAGCAGAAAGGGTTAAAGTTGTAGAGACTTATCAAGAAAGAGTTGGTGAGTTGGTTATGGGGGTTGTAAAACGAGTTGAGCGTGGCAACATCTATATGGACTTAGGTAACAATGCTGAAGCCATAATTACGCGTGAAGATGTTATTCCTCGAGAATCGATTCGAACCGGTGATCGTCTGCGAGGATATTTAAAAGATGTTCACTCAGAAACACGAGGACCACAATTATTTGTTAGTCGTACAGATCCTAACTTTTTAATAGAATTGTTTAAAATTGAAGTACCTGAAATTGGTGAAGGTATTATTGATATTATGGGGGCGGCTCGAGATCCAGGTAGTCGTGCAAAAATCGCTGTTCGTACTGCAGAAGAACGAATTGATCCTGTTGGTGCCTGTGTTGGAATGCGTGGCTCTAGAGTACAAGCAGTGTCAAATGAATTAGCTGGCGAGCGAATTGATATTGTATTATGGGATGAAAATAATGCTCAATTTGTAATTAATGCAATGTCACCTGCTGAAGCAACATCAATCGTGGTTGATGAAGATAAGAATGTAATGAATATTGCAGTTGCCGAAGATCAACTTTCACAAGCGATTGGGCGTGGTGGTCAAAATGTTAAACTTGCTAGCGAGTTGACTGGTTGGTCATTGAATGTCATGAGTGAATCCGATGCTGACGAAAAGCAAGAAGCAGAATCAGATGCAAGTCAAAAAGTTTTCATGGATGCTTTGGATGTTGATGAAGAGGTTGCTGTGATTTTGGTTCAGGAAGGTTTTACGAGTATCGAAGAAGTGGCTTATGTCCCCATTGCTGAAATGATGGAAATTGAAGAATTTGATGAAAATATGATTGAAGAATTACGAGGTCGTGCGAAAGATGTGTTGTTAACTCGTGCAATTGCTTCTGAAGAAGAAAAGACCGACGCAGAACCAGCAGCAGATTTATTAGCAATGGATGGAATGACCGATGAGCTTGCTTATAAATTGGCGGCTAAAAATATTATTACAATGGATGATTTAGCTGAACAATCAGTTGATGAACTATTAGAAATAACTGAGCTTAATTCTGAGCAAGCAGCAAAATTAATAATGACTGCCCGTGAACCATGGTTTGCGGATGAGTCATCAGAAGTTAAAAATTAAATTAAAATTACTTAAATGATGTTTAGGTTTGGAGAATATAATTAGATGGCAGATGTTACTGTAAGACAATTTGCTGATGTTGTTGGCACTGATGTAGAACGATTATTGGTTCAATTAAAAGAGGCTGGTGTTAATCTCAACGATGCTGATGCAATGATAAGTGATAAAGATAAATCATCTTTATTAGACTTTTTACGTTCAAAACATCCTGTTTCAGCAGAAAGTTCTGAGACAACATCTGAAAGTAATGAAGTAAATAAAATTACGCTTAAACGAAAATCGACTAGTGTCTTAAAGTTAGCGGGTTCACATGGTAAGAGTAAGAACGTAGCCGTTGAAGTTCGTAAAAAACGAACCTATGTTAAACGTAAAGTGATTTTAGATGATGAGGCTGCTAAAGTTGATGAACAACGAGCTCAACGTGAAGCTCTAGAAGCTGAAAAAGAAAAAGAACAACAAGAGATTCAAAAAGTAGCTGAAGAACGCGCTGCTGAAAAACAACGAAAACTAGATGAAGTAGAGCAAAAGCATCAAGAGGCACTTGCTAAGAAAGCAGAGGCTGAAAAAGAAGAAGCCGATAAAGCTGCTGTAGTTGCTAGCACAACAAAACAAACCGTAAAAGGTGAGGCGGTAAAAACGCCTGAGAAAAAAGAAACAACTACAACGGATTCTCGTAAGCGTAAAGGTAAAAAAGATAAAGTGGCAGCTCATAACACACGTTATGGTCGAGCTGAGCTGCATGTTAGTGCCGATAAAACCGGTAAGCGACGTAAAAAGTCCAAGTCTAGACATGTAACGGCGAACGCTTCGGATGAACATGGCTTTACGAAGCCAACAGCTCCTATTGTACATCAAGTTAATTTGGGTGAAACGATCACGGTAAGTGACTTAGCTCAAAAAATGTCAGTGAAGGCTGCTGAAGTTATTAAAGTGCTTATGGGCTTGGGCAGTATGGTTACAATTAACCAGGTACTGGATCAAGAAACTGCTGTTATTGTTGTTGAAGAAATGGGACATCAAGTTAATTTAGTTAATGATGATGCGGTTGAAGATGCTTTACTGAGTGATTTAGTTGAAGCCGAGGGCGAATCTGTTTCACGCTCACCTGTTGTTACAATCATGGGGCATGTTGATCATGGTAAAACGTCACTGTTAGATTATATTAGACAAGCGAAAGTCACTGATGGTGAAGCCGGTGGAATCACACAACACATTGGTGCGTATCACGTTGCTACTAGTAAAGGTGAAATTACTTTTTTAGACACACCTGGACATGAAGCATTTACTGCGATGCGTGCACGGGGTGCTGATGCTACGGATATCGTCATTTTAGTCGTTGCTGCTGATGATGGGGTGATGCCTCAAACTAAAGAAGCTGTGCAACACGCAAGAGCTGCAAATGTTCCTCTTATCATTGCGGTTAATAAAATTGATAAACCTGAATCTGATCCAGATCGAGTTAAAAATGAACTTGGTGCAGAAGATGTGATTCCTGAAGATTGGGGTGGCGATACACCATTTGTTCATGTATCCGCTAAGACTGGTGAAGGTGTTGAGAAATTATTGGAAGCTATTTTATTACAAGCAGAAATGATGGAATTAAAGGCTGACTCAGAGGGTAGTGCACGAGGTGTTATTATTGAGTCGCGACTTGATAAAGGTCGTGGTCCTGTTGCTACTGTTTTAGTTCAAAAAGGTAGTTTAAAAGTTGGTGATATTTTAATTGCAGGTTTAGAGTTTGGTCGTGTGCGAGCGATGTTAAACGATCAAGGTGGATCTGTTAATACAGTTGGTCCATCGATTCCTGTGGAAGTATTAGGTTTGTCTGGTGTTCCAAGTGCTGGTGATGAATCATTGGTTGTTCCTAATGAACGAAAAGCACGTGAAATTACCAGTTTACGTCAAAGTAAAAAACGTGATCTGAAATTAGCACGTCAACAAGCCGCCAAATTAGAAAATATGTTTTCTAAAATGGAAGAAGGCAGTCTTGAGACACTTAATGTTGTTCTTAAATCTGACGTTAACGGATCGACTGAAGCTATATGCGAGTCATTAACAAAACTATCAACTTCTGAAGTTAAAGTGAATATTGTGGCTAGTGGTGTTGGTGGTTTAACTGAGTCTGATGCTAATTTGGCAATGGCATCAAGCGCTATCATGGTTGGCTTTAATGTTCGTGCTGATGCGAAGGCAAAACGAGTTATCGATGAAGAAGGTGTTGAGCTACGTTATTATAGTGTTATCTATGATTTAATTGATGATGTAAAAGCAGCAATGGGTGGTTTATTGTCACCTGAAATTCGGGAAGAAATTATTGGTCTTGCTGAAGTTAGAGACGTATTTAAGGCTCCCAAAATTGGAGCAGTTGCTGGTTGCATGATTACTGAAGGTACCGTTAAACGCAGTAGTCCTATTCGTGTATTACGAGAAAATGTTGTTATATACGAAGGTGAGCTGGAGTCATTACGTCGTTTTAAAGATGATGTGAATGAAGTAAAGCAGGGTGTTGAGTGTGGTATCGGTGTTAAAAATTATAATGATGTTAAAGCCGGCGACCAAATTGAAGTATTTGAACGTACTGAAGTAGCACGAACGCTTTAATATAGTATTGGAATAATAAAGTTTTTCACTTTACTTATAGTTAGCATATGCCAAAAGAATTTACACGTACACACCGCCTATCTCAACAACTTCAAAGAGAGATAGCGGTGTTAATACAAAATGAAATCAAAGACCCACGTATAAATTTTGTAACAGTACAAGATGTTGCTGTTTCTAAAGATTTGTCTATAGCAAAGGTGTATGTATCCTCATTGGATCCTGAGCACTCTACTGATGTCATTATTGAAGTATTAACAAAAGCATCTGGTTTTCTTCGTCGCTCGATAGGCAAGGAATTAACACTACGTAAAGTGCCTGAGTTACGCTTTTTTTATGATGACACAATCGTAAAAGCCCGTGAATTATCTGATTTGATTGACAAAGCCATTGATGATGATAATCATAAATAATATTAATAATTGATTTACAAAAAATAATTTATAATGGCACGAAGAAATAATCACGGTCGATTAATTAATGGCATTTTGTTACTGGATAAATCTGTAGGGTTATCTTCGAACTCAGCCTTACAAAAAATCAAACGTTTATTTAATGCTAAAAAAGCCGGTCATACTGGTAGTTTGGATCCACTAGCGAGTGGTTTATTACCAATTTGTTTGGGTGAAGCCACCAAAATTTCCGGTTATTTGTTAAATGCCGATAAAAAATACCAAGCCATCTGTACCTTAGGTGTTACAACAACTACAGCAGACTCCGAGGGTGAAATAGTCGAGCGAGCTGAGGTTCCAGCATTAAATTCAAAATTAATCGAAAAAGTCCTGAGTAAATTTATTGGTGAATTGGATCAAATACCTCCGATGCATTCAGCTATAAAACAGAAAGGTCAACCGCTGTATAAACTTGCTCGTCAAGGCATTGAAGTTGAACGTGCAGCTAGGCGAATTACAATTTATTCCTTAGTTCTAAATAAGATAGAAGCTGATAATTTGTATTTAGATGTCCACTGTTCAAAAGGCACCTATATTCGAACTTTAAGTGAGGATATCGGTCGAGAGTTAGGCTGTGGTGCTCATTTGTCTGGTTTGCGTCGTACGGCGACTGGCCCATTTGATATACAACAAGCACACGACTTTGATTCTCTGGAATTACTTAAAAATGAGGAAATGGATTCGATTGATCCGTTGTTGTTACCGATGGATCGTGCTTTAGAACATATCCCTGTAGTCAATCTAAGCGAAAATTTGGCATATTATATTAAGCGCGGCCAAGCTGTGATGGTTTCCAATGCACCGACCGATGGTTTGGTTCGTTTATTAAATGAGCAACACTTTCTTGGAATTGGCCATATTTTGGATGATGGTAGGGTTGCTCCAAAACGATTGATAAATGACTAATATTGGGATTAACAGCGATTACTAGAGTAAAAGTGATGAAAAATAGTTTTAAGTAGTAAAGTTGGACTAATTTAAACTATTTATGGCTAAATAGAGGGATTTAACTTGTCCTTAGCACCATCAGGCGGTTAAAATAGCGGGCTTAATTTAAGTCTAAGTTATTGTAATTATAAATGTTACAGGAGTCAGAAATGTCATTAAACGCCGAACAAAAGGCAACAATCGTCAGTGATTATAAAAGAGCTGATAGTGATACAGGTTCACCTGAAGTGCAAGTAGCACTGTTATCAGCACAAATTGATGGTTTATCAGGTCACTTTAAAGAACACATCCACGATCATCATTCTCGTCGAGGATTATTGCGCATGGTTAGCCAACGTCGTAAATTACTTGATTATCTCAAGAATAAAAATGTCGAACGTTATCGTGATTTAATATCACGTCTTGGTTTACGTAAATAAATTTACTTACTTTAAGGTAATTACATGACTCCTGTAACAGTTGAGATTCCGTACGGTGATCGTACTTTAAAATTAGAAACCGGTGAAGTTGCACGTCAAGCATCTGGTGCTGTGATGTGTAGTTTAGGTGATACAATGGTATTGGTCACTGCGGTTGTTAAGGACGAAGAAGTTGAAGGTCGTGACTTCTTTCCAATGACAGTAAACTACCAAGAGCGAACTTATGCTGCTGGTAAAATACCGGGTGGGTTTTTAAAACGAGAAGGGCAATCAGACAATGAAACATTAGTTTGTCGATTAATTGATCGTCCAATTCGACCTTTATTTCCCGAAGGCTATACCAACGAAATTCAACTTATTGCAACTGTGATTTCACTTGATATTGAAGTTCCGGCTGATATCGTTGCAATGATTGGTGCATCTGCTGCGCTCAGTATTAGTGGGGCTCCTTTTAAATCGCCTATCGCAGCTGCTCGAGTAGGCTATATTGATGGTCAATATGTTTTAAACCCTTCAAAAGAAACGTTAAAGGGTTCTGATTTGGATTTAGTTGTCGCAGGTACTAATGGTGCTGTGTTGATGGTTGAGTCTGAAGCCAAACAGTTATCGGAAGATATTATGTTAGGTGCTGTGATGTATGGCCATGAGCAGTTTCAAGACATCATAACCGGTATTAATACATTAGTTGAAAAAGTTGGCGTTGAACGTAAAGAATTTATTCCTAAAGTGGAAAATACGTCTTTAACAGAAGCTGTCTCTAAAGTGGCTGCAAATGATTTAGCTGCTGCATATAAAATTAGTGAAAAATTACCACGCTATACAAAACTGACTGAAATTCGAGCTTCGATTAAAGAGAGTTTAACTGCTGATGAGCAATTTAGCAGTGAAGATGTTAGTGAAACTATCGAATCTTTAGAAAAGAAAATTGTACGAAGCCAAATTATTAATGGTGAACCTCGTATTGATGGTCGTGATACTCGTACGGTTCGTCCAATTACAGTGAAAGTTGGTGTGTTACCAAGAACTCATGGTTCAGCATTATTTACTCGTGGTGAAACTCAAGCTATTGTTGTTACAACACTTGGTACTGAGCGTGATTCACAAATTATCGATGCTCTTGAAGGTTCGTATCGTGAACCTTTTATGTTGAATTATAATTTTCCACCGTATTGTGTTGGTGAAACCGGCATGGTTGGTCGACCAAAACGTCGTGAAATCGGTCATGGTAAATTAGCAAAACGTGGCGTTGCAGGTGTTATGCCTGATTTTGAAGAATATCCGTATTCGCTTCGAGTTGTGTCAGAAATTACAGAATCAAATGGTTCATCATCAATGGCATCTGTTTGTGGTTCCAGTTTATCCATGATGGATGCTGGTGTACCTTTAGTTGCACCAGTTGCTGGTATTGCAATGGGTCTGATTAAAGAAGGTGATAAATTTGCAGTATTGTCTGATATTTTAGGTGATGAAGATCATTTAGGTGATATGGACTTTAAGGTTGCAGGTTCTGAAAAAGGCATCACCGCGTTACAAATGGATATCAAAATTGATGGTATTACTAAAGATATTATGGAAGCAGCCTTAGAGCAAGCAAAAGAAGGACGTTTACATATATTAGGTATAATGAATGCGGTTCTGGATAAACCTCGCGATGAAGTATCAGAGTTTGCTCCACGTTATACTACTCTTAAAATTAATCCTGATAAGATTCGTGATGTTATTGGTAAAGGCGGTGCAACAATCCGTTCAATTACGGAAACAACCGGGGCAAGCATTGACATTAGTGATGATGGAATTGTAAAAATTGCATCAGTTGATCGTGCTGCCGGTGATGAAGCACGTAAACAAATTGAACAGCTTACTGCTGATGTTGAAGTAGGTACGATTTATGAAGGTAAAGTTGTTAAGTTAATGGACTTTGGTGCATTTGTGACAATTCTACCGGGTAAAGACGGCTTGGTTCATGTTTCTCAAATTAGTGAAGAGCGTGTTGAAAATGTTAGTGATAAATTAACAGAAGGCGAAATGGTCAAAGTGAAAGTCCTTGAAATTGATAAACAAGGTCGTATTCGCTTAAGTATGAAAGCTGTAGCTGCCTCAAGTTAGCGGTATAATGGTCATCCCTGTTGTTTAGGGAAACTGCTTAAAAAGGGTCTTGAGACCCTTTTTTTGTGCCTAAATATTATGGTATTAATTACATTTAGCTTTTCAAAACAGTACCATCGACAAGTAACTGACTTAAAAATTTAGTTTGCAATTAGTGAATTTTTTTAAAATAATTTTTCTACGATACTAGCTTCTTAAGATAAATACAGTGTCGTTAGTATTCTATGCCTGTTTTACTATTTTAAAAATATAGTTTAGTTTTGCTTAACATTCTCAGTTTACTATAACCTGAATTTAAATTTATAAAAATTTTGATGATGTCTTCATTGTTTAATTAACAATAATATATTTTATTGTTATATGCCAATATTTATTATTAAATAATTTGTTACTTTACACAAACTACGATTGAATAGTTTGTAATTATTTATTATAATTTCACAAGTTAAGAATTTAATAATATTGTAATGTATTATGGTAGAAGCTATTATATAATCATTAAATATTATGTAATTCGTTATATTTTTTTGAGTACAGACTGTTTAAATCTAATACAGTCTTGTTCATATAGTTCTTGTATTACTTTTCCTTATTTCACACCACAAACTGTGTGAGATAAGCGATTAAATAAAATCAGATTTCCATAAACATAATTTTATATTTTATTTCTGGCCATTAAGTAATGGAGTGCGGTAATAATGTAAATTATTTTATAAATGGTTTGAGCAAAATATTTAAATAGTAATTGGTTTTTGGCACCACTTTATACGACGTACTGTGGATTAAATAATAGTAAAACTTTTAAAAGGTGATTTATGAAAATATTAAGGAAGATTGTTACACTGGTAATATTATTGAACATTGGTAACGTAGTTATTGCTGATGATGTTTGTCCAGATAGTTTAAATGCTGATGAAATGTATGACTGCATTGTAGTTGAAGGTGCCGGTGGTACATATTTGGATGAAAAAGAGATGGAATTAGCTCAAGATAAAATTGATGCTGAAAAAATTGCATCGGCAGACAATAATAGTGAAGAAAAAGTTACAGCCGTAATTAATAAGACAAGTGAAAAATCAAAGTTATAAGTAAACTTGTTAGATTATTACAAAAATGACTTGGTCGTTATGTTACTGATTATGTGTTCGTAATAGTCAGTAACTAATTTAAATAAATTTTCTGGTGAGTTATTCAACTCATCATCCTTTTCGATATTAATATATCCTATTAGCTAGATCGTAATTATTTATTAAGTTAATGTTTGATTGAAGTTTTACTGTTTCTGGACGCTATGGGTAAAAAGGATGAAAATATACCCGTGAAACATCAATTATTTATTAGTTTTATAAGTCTCTGTTTAGTCAGTTGTGCCATTACGGGGCAAAAACACCACTATACAGGTACTAAACACAATAATAAGGGTGTAATCAGAACAGTTAAACCAGTTGTAATTCATCAATTAAATAGCGGTATTATTTATGGTAATTATCAAACTTATACACGTCTGAAAGACATAAAAATAAAATATGTTTTTAAAAGTGGCAAGATTGATAGCAAGAGTCGAATTACTGTCAGAACGTTTGCAAATGGAAATTTTATAGCGGAAAATTTAAGACCCGGTCGTTATATTATTACCAGCGTTGAAACTAAAAATAATTCTTTAGATTTATTATTAATGGCAAAAGAGGTGGAATTTTTTTCTATCAAAGTACTTGCAGGTCAAGCAGTTTATGCTGGTACGTTTAAAATCGCAGTTGCACAGGGTAGTGATAAAATGATATTAATGAGAAGCGCAAAACCGACAGAAAAGAAAATTTTAAAGCACATTACATTGATTGAGCGAGATACACTGTGGCTAAAGCCACTTAAAATGCGTATTCAAAATTTAATTTAAGTTTTGCAACCAATATTAATACCTAATGATAATCGAAATTCATTACTATCATTTTTAGTAACGTGATGGACAAGTTCGGGAGGGAATAACACTAAAGCACCTGTTTTTGGTTTAATAATAAATTCTTTTTTGTTTTCATTTATAACTAAGTTTCCCGAATTTTCAGGTACTTGTAGGTAATAAACGGCTGAATATATTTCATCGTCATCGTCGTGAGAATGGGGAAGTGTTAAATGTCCTGGTTCCATGTAATTAAACCATAATCCAGAATGTAGTTTCGATTTTCCTGTGATTTTTTCAACGCAGCGAGTAGCAAGTGTGAGCACAGTCTTAATTTCTGCAATTAGATCCGTTGTGATATAAATATTTTCATAGCGGCCTTCAAATAAATGCGTTTTATTGGTGCTTGTATGATCTTTATATAAATTAAACTTGTTTATAATTGTTGAATTTAGAGTTTTATAGTCTGGATACTGATAGCGTAGTATATTTTCAGTTATTTCTTCAAGAAATAGTTCGTTTGTGTTTAAATCAAGCTGCATTTTTAACCCTAAAATTCGAAAATAAGTTATTCAGAAATTGAATTCGTTGCTCAGGATCATCAAGTTCTTTGGTGATTTTTAGTTTGTCTGTCCCATCAAGGCGATAGACTGATGATTGCGTTTGTATCAAGTTTATTATAAGCATAGGATCAATATTGGGCTTGCTATTAAATATAATGCGTCCGCCGTTGGCTCCCATTTCTATTTTTGTAATGCCAATTTCTGATGCAAGTATTTTTAATTTAGTGACCTGAAATAGTCTTTTGCAGGGATCAGGTAATAAGCCAAATCGATCAATCATCTCGACTTGTAGTTCTTTTAGATCCAGATTGTCTTTGGCACTTGCAATGCGTTTGTATAGAATAAGTCGTTCATGAATATCGGGTAAATAATCATCTGGTATTAGAGTCGGGGTATGGATATCGATCTCAGCAATTTGATGGTTTTCTAAATTATCATCAGGATGGAGCCCTTCTTTAAGTGCTTTGACTGCGCGCTCTAATAATTCAGTATACAATGTGTAACCGATTTCTTGCATTTGACCGCTTTGCTCGTCACCGAGCAGTTCACCGGCTCCACGAATCTCTAAATCATGTGTTGCAAGAGTAAACCCTGTACCGAGTGACTCAATGGATTCTATTGCTTCCAATCGTTTTCGGGCATTTGCCGATATAGTTTTAATTGAAGGAATTACCAAATAAGCATAGGCTCGATGGTGGGACCGACCAACACGACCACGTAATTGATAGAGTTGTGCAAGTCCAAATTTATCGGCACGATTGAGTATAATGGTATTAGCGCTTGGAATATCAATACCTGTTTCAATAATCGTAGTACAAACGAGTATATTAAACCGTTGATGATAAAAATCTGACATAACACGTTCAAGTTCACTTTCTCTCATTTGTCCATGCGCATAACTAATATTAGCCTCTGGTAATAACTCCTGTAATTTATTTGTTTGGTTTTCAATAGATTCAACGTCGTTATGGACAAAAAATACTTGTCCTCCCCGTTTTATTTCACGTTGACATGCTTCAATAATATAATCGTCTTTCCACTCTGTAATAAAAGTTTTAATAGCGAGACGTTTTTTAGGCGGCGAAGCAATAATAGATAGTTCGCGTAAGCCAGACACTGCAAGGTTGAGTGTTCTAGGTATTGGTGTTGCGGTTAACGTTAATATGTCTACTTTAGAGCGTAAGGCTTTAAAGGATTCTTTTTGCCTTACACCAAAGCGGTGTTCTTCATCAATTATAATTAAGCCTAATCTTTTATATACAATCGATTTTTGAAGTAATTTATGTGTGCCAATAACGATATCAACAGTACCTGTTTTTAAGCCAGCTATAGTAGAATCTTGTTCTTTTTTTGATTGAAACCGAGATAACGCGTCTATTTTTACAGGCCATTCAGAGAATCTGTCTCGAAAGTTTTCAAGATGTTGCTGAGATAATAATGTGGTTGGAACTAATACTGCAACTTGTTTCCCCGATTGTACCGCAATATAGGCGGCACGCATTGCTACTTCGGTTTTACCAAATCCGACATCGCCACAAATCAGATGATCCATTGGTTTATTCGAACGCATACTGGCAATTACATTATCAATTGCGGTTTGTTGGTCTGGTGTTTCTTCAAATGGAAATGCGCTAGCAAACCCATGGTACTGAACATCATCGATTTGATATGCAAAGCCAGTTTGAGCTTCTCGTTTAGCATAAATATCCAATAGTTCGGCTGCAACATCACGAACTTTTTCGGTCGCTTTGCGTTTGGCTTTTTCCCACTGGCCACTACCTAATCGATGAAGTGGAGCATGTTCGGGTGCTGAACCGGTATAACGGCTAATTAAATGTAATGATGATACGGGAACGTATAACTTATCACTACCAGCGTATTCTAATAATAAAAACTCAGTATTTGTCTCATTTATTGTCAAGGTTTGTAGACCTTGATAACGACCAACACCATAGTTTTCGTGAACTACTGGTGAACCAATCATCAATTCAGTTAAATTACGTACAATACTCTCGGTGTCTTTTTGCGTTTTTCGTCGACGTCTTTGTAATACTTGTTGACCAAATAATTGAGATTCGCTTATTACTGATATTTTTTCACGAGGTAAAACTAAACCATTCTCTAAGGGAAATACTGTAATACATAATTTGTTGGATGAATTTAAAAAATCTTGCCAAGTATCACATTGTGTTGGTCTAATGTTATGGCCTTTTAATAATTCTAGTAATGTCTCGCGGCGACCCTTTGTTTCAGTAGAGAAAAGTATTTTGCCCGTTTGGTCTTCGGTAAATTCTTTTATGTATGAGGTTAGTTTTTCTAGTGGATGTTCACTTCGCGCATTCATCGTTAATTCTGGTGGCGCGATGATAGAATAGTTTATGGCGTATTCTTGTTCAAATTTATACTCTTGTAAGACAACTTGAGGGTATTTTTTTATCGAACTAAAAACTTCATTTGTTTGTAAATATAACTCATTCGGTGTTAATAATGGTCGGGTTACATCGTGTCGTAACTGCTCATAGCGCGATTTGATTTCGGACCAAAAATCATCTGCAGCAGACTCGACACCTTGCATTAGAAATAATAAACACGATTTATTTAAGTAATCAAATACCGTTTCGGTGGCATCAAAAAAAAGAGGAATATAATACTCAATTCCAGCCGGTGAATTTCCTTGGGATATCTCTTTATAAATATTTGATTGTGACGGATCGCCATCAAATTTTTCTCTATAACGTTGTCTGAAATGAGCTATTCCATCATCATCAAGTGGAAATTCTTTGGCGGGTAGTAATTGAAAGTTATTTATTTTTTGTGTGGAGCGTTGCGTTTCAGGATCGAAAACGCGAATGCTTTCAATTTCAGTATCGAATAATTCAATTCTAATCGGGGTGTTACTGCCCATGGGATAAATATCAAGAATATTACCTCTAACGGCAAATTCACCGTGCTCCATAACCGCTGAAACACAATTGTAGCCACTTTGTTCTAGGTTTAATCGAAATTTATCTAAATTTAATTCTTGCCCAAGCTCAATAATTAAACTGTTTTTATTAATATAATCCTTTGGAATGACTTTGTGCATGAGTGTTTGCACAGGGACTATTATAATGCCAGATGTTAAATCTTGTAATTGATATAGCGTTCGAAGTCGCTCTGAAATAATATCTTGATGCGGTGAAAAAACATCGTAAGGCAGAGTTTCCCAGTCAGGAAAAGACATTACCGAGGTCGATGAGTTACCCAGATAAAATTTTAATGAATATTCAATCCGCTGAGCAGAGGCTGTATCAGGTGTGACTAAAATAACCGGTGATGAACTTTGTTGGGCTGTTTGGCTAGTTACAAGACCTATACCACTGTCATACAGGCTACCCCATAACTGGCGCTGTCCACTTTCAATTGGTGCTTCTGGGTGTAACGGGTTATCTGAACTCATTAATCTACGTCAAAATCTGAAAGCGGTATTTTAACTTTATTTAGGATACTAGGGTAGTAAATTTCAGGTTGATAACTCATTTTTTAAAGAAAAATGGGCTGTGGTTCGATTATAGATTAATAAATCGCAGGGATTTATCTAATTTCCTCCATAGAGAATTTTTTTGACTTAATCTGGGGAGTTATTAGCGCATATCCTTCTAATTGCCAATGTGCCAGTTCTGCCATGGCGGAAGGCACTAGTTCCACAAAATCAAAAAAATCAGATTCTGAATAGCCAAAATCGTGGGCGGCTATATTACAAACTTTAAATTTAACGCCGAGTTGATGGTAATATTTAATTCGTTCGACCGATTCTTTATATTTTTTATAGTTATGTTTTACGACAGTTACAATTTCGGTGCCATGAATTACCACGACGATATTCATAAATTCGGGAGCATAATCGTAAGGTGAATCCATGAGAGGGTTCATTAAAGAACGAACCCAATATAAAGCGGAATTAATTTTTTGAGGTGTATCAAAATAAAAGTCATAAACTACTTTTGGACTCTTGTACGGGGTTTGAATAAATATCGACTTTTCAGCAGACATTAATGGTGCTTGAAAAGCAACAAAGACTAGGAACATGGAAAAGAATCGCATCATCCAGTTTTAACCAAATTTATTTACGTTTATATCCGCTACTGTGTATCGCTTTGTATGATCCATCATAATCCAGTATGAGCTAATAATACTAAGTATAGTCAATTTTAGCTAAGTAAAGAAAAAAACAAAAATTAAACCTGATAAAAATAATAACACTATCCTGCTAGCAGTGTTTGCGATTCTAAACCACAAAAATCTTGAAGTTACTTGTTTTTCCTATTTATTATGAGGTCGTCAACCACGGCAGGATCCGCGAGTGTTGAAGTATCACCAAGTGTATCAATTTCATTACACGCAATTTTTCTTAGTATTCGACGCATAATTTTACCCGAGCGCGTTTTTGGTAAGGCTGGAGCCCATTGAATAATATCGGGTTTTGCTATTGGGCCGATTTCATGGCGTACTTGAGCGATGAGTTCGGATATTAACTGTTCAGTACTTTCAACGCCATTAATTAAGGTGACATAAGCATAAATGCCTTGGCCTTTAATATCGTGAGGATAACCAACAACCGCAGCTTCAGCTACACTTTGATGTTTAACTAAAGCACTTTCAACTTCAGCAGTGCCCATACGGTGTCCCGAAATATTTAATACATCATCAACTCGTCCTGTAATCCAGTAATCACCATCTGCATCACGTTTAGCACCATCACCCGTAAAATACATTCCTGGGTAGGTAGTAAAATAGGTATCAATAAAGCGTTGATGGTCACCATAAATTGAACGCATCTGCCCAGGCCAAGATTGTGTCATGACCAAGTTGCCTTCACATTCGCCGTCTAGGAGTTTGCCGTCATTATCGACAATACCAGGAACGACACCGAAAAATGGTTTGCTTGCTGAACCGGGTTTCATTTTTATTGCGCCGGGTAATGGGGTAATTAAATGACCACCTGTTTCGGTTTGCCACCAGGTGTCGACAATTGGACAGTTGGCGTTACCAATTAAGTGATAATACCATTCCCAAGCTTCTGGATTTATTGGTTCACCGACAGTGCCGAGCAAACGTAGGCTACTACGTGATGTTTTTTCAACATATGAATTACCTTCACGCATTAAGGCGCGTATTGCGGTGGGTGCAGTGTAAAATATATTAACTTTATGTTTGTCACAAACTTGCCAAAATCGAGATGCGTCCGGATAGGTTGGTATACCTTCAAACATTAAAGTCGTAGCACCATTAGCGAGTGGGCCGTACAAAATATAGGTGTGTCCGGTTATCCAGCCAACATCCGCAGTACACCAGTAGATATCACCTTCTTGATAATCAAACACATATTTGTGTGTAATCGCTGCAAATAGATGATAACCGGCAGTGGTGTGCAATACCCCTTTTGGTTTACCGGTTGATCCTGATGTGTATAAAATAAATAAAGGATCTTCTGCATCCATTATTTCAATTGGACAACTATCTGAAACCGTTGCAAGTTCTTCATGATACCAAATATCGTGTTTATCATTCCAGTCGACTTTACCTTTGGTGTGTTGGATAACCAAAACTGTATGAACATTAGGGCATTGTGCAACAGCAAGATCAGTATTGGCTTTTAATGGTACTGATTTACCACCGCGTATACCTTCGTCAGCGGTGATGACGATTTGACAGTCAGAATCAAGAATTCGATCTTTAATGGATTCTGGTGAAAAGCCACCAAAAACAACGGAATGCACAGCGCCAATTCGGGCGCAAGCCAACATGGCATAGGCTGCTTCTGGAATCATTGGCATATAAATACAAACTCTATCACCTTTTTTTATATTACGTTTTTTTAAGATGTTGGCAAACTGACTTACCTTGGTATGTAATTGTTTGTAGGTGATTTTTTCACTTTTATTTGGATCATCACTTTCCCATATAATGGCCACTTGATCGGCTCTGGTTTTTAAGTGTCGATCGACACAGTTGTAACAAGAGTTTAATTTCGCACCTTCAAACCATTTAATGTTACCGGTGGTGAAATTCCAGTCGTGAACTGTCTGCCATTTTTTTTCCCAACTAAGGAATATGTTTGCTTGTTCACTCCAGAAAGCATCGGGATTTTCGATGGAATTTTGATACATTGATTCATATTGCTCAGCTGTAATATGAGTGTTTTTAATAAAGTTCTCTGGAATGTCATAAATTTTGTGGTCTGACATATGAATCCTCGTCGTTATTGTTTTTTAAAAGGAATTATTTTGATTGTTTTTTTCGCATATCAATACTGTGAATGTAGCGTTGTATTTTAGCATTATCGGGAGTTTGCAAGTCGATAAACTTATAACCAAGTCGTAGCACTTCTTTATTACTTAAATTTATAATTTCTTTACTTCGGAGTTCAAGATCAAATGAAATGCTACCGATTTCACCTAAATCGATTTCACAGTGAGGTGCTAGTTCAAATAGTTCATGTGATGTCGATATGTCCGGATCATTAAGTCCAATTCCACCTGAACTCATATCGGCGAGTGTTAGTAACCTTCTGGTATTATTATCGAGCCCTTTTATCCGACATTCTATTTTGTCACCTAAAGGAATTGCCATTCGATAATATTCCCTACGTTGAAGGTATAAAATATTATTTGGTAGTTCACATAAAAATGCTCGTTCATTATTTAATGTTATCGGTTTTAATTTTCGAACTGAAAACTCAACTCTTACATTATTGCATTTTGTTTTACAGGTAACCCTTTCACTGTTTACAACTAGTGAATTACGTTTTTCATCAGAGCTGCAATCAAGAATAAAAGTTTTTTTAATAACATCAACAGAAATAACCGAGGTTAAAATAAAGTTATTCATGGAGTTATCATAATAGGCTGTAATGACATCAGGTTTTATAATTAAACTCTTGAGAATGGAACACATTTCAAATTGGTTTTCGACATGGTATTGCCCATACTCATCGACTGCATCTTTTATCTGTGCTTGGTTTATTTCTGGGTTACTATTTTCGATCATTTAATGTTGGCCAAATTTCATAAATTGGGTAAATCTGCTCCAGTTAGAAGTATCAGCTTGATCTTGTTCAACGATTAAATCAATAGGAGCCATGGTTGATAATATCCAACCCGGAATTGGTCGGCTACCGCTTGAACCACAACTAGCACCCAGGTTTTTAGGATGGTAAATTTTAATTAAATTTGGAGAGGCTGGCTCATCAACATAAACAATGCCGCAGTAATCGTATTTATGCTGCTCTCTAATTTGGTTATCAACGTCTTTTATATAAGCAATTAATGTTTCATGAGATGATGGTGTTGTAGGCACGGGTTTATTGGTGGAATATAAAAACCAGCTTTTCTCGTGTTGAGCTGATAATGTTTGCCATAACGCATCAACTTGTGGCCAGCGTAACATATTGGTAAAGCAACCTTTATAGCGTGTTAGGAAATCAGCGGCATCTGTTTCAGTACTCGTTTTATTGTCTATCTTATCTTGATTGTCTGTGTGCATTTTATCTGTTGTTCTCGTATCAGTATTTGTTACTATTTTAGTAGGTGTTTGTTAATCTGATTCTAAATGGTGATTTTAGTTCTAATTTTAATAAAATTCAAAAGAATCATTGATATAACAGGCTGTTATGTTGATTTGACACCTTGCTTATATCCCAATTCTGTATTGCCCAGTGATGGAGTTCTTCGATATTCGTTGTTTTGAGTTCATTTGGCGGCATTTGCCTTAAATACCAAAGTGCCATCCATAATTGCAGTGTTGCTTTATTTTCATCTAATGTCATAGCGCCTGTTTGTTTGCTTAATTTTGATCCGTCAATATGACAAACAACGGGTAAGTGGCAATATTGGGGTATGGGGTAGTTTAACAGCGACAGAATTAGTATTTGACGCGAACATGAAGTGATTAAATCAACTCCGCGTACCACTTCGGTAATTTTTTGTGCCGCATCATCAATTGCAACAGCAAGTTGATAGCTAATATTACCGTCTCTTTTTTGCACTACAAAATCACCGGTAAGCTTAATATTTTCAGTTTGAATTCCTTGGATGACATCAGTGTATTGAATGGTTTGAGCACCGACTAATAATCGTAGGCTGTGTGGTGTGTTAGGTGTAATGTTCTTATTGCGGCAGGTTCCGGGGTATACGTTGGACATTTGTAATTTTTGATTATAGTGTTGTTTTAAATTCTGCTGAATTATTGTTTTGCGACTACACTGACATTTGAACAATCTGTTTAATTTTTGTAGTTGTTCGATGGCTTGAAAATATAGCTCCTGTCTTAAGTTCTGATAGACTACCTCATTATCCCAGTGCAGATGATGTACATCGAGTATTTTTAATATAGCATCACTTGCGCCTTTTTGTTCACGTTGTGTATCGATATTTTCAATACGCAGCAACCAGTTGCCGCCTTGAGATTTGGCTTGAAAGTAACTCGCGACAGCAGTAACTAATGAACCAAAATGAAGCGGCCCAGTTGGTGATGGTGCAAACCGACCTATGTATTTTTTTTTTATCATAAAGTATTCACAAACTATACTATAGCCATAATATTGTTTTAAATTAAAGAAATACGGTAGTTGGTCGAAGATTATAGTAAATTATAAATAAATTAACTTAATTAACTTAATTAACATAAGTGTAATGGCTTTGGAAACAAAATCAAAAGAAACTCCTGAAACATTCGTGATTCGAAGTGTTCGAAATGATGGTTCGAAATTTCGGCCAGGGGATTGGATTGAAAGAATTTCAGCTACATTAGCAAGCTTTAACACAACGCCCACTAAAAAAGCGCCTAAAGGTGCGAAACCTTGTGTTATTGATGGTGAGAAGTGTCTTGTTGTGGAAAGTCAACTGGCTACACTAAATCCTGCTGCATACGAATTTATCATGAATTTTGCATATTCAAATGATTTACGTATACAACAAGATCGCCGCTGTCGAGATAACTCTGTTGTGGTTGATCGTCGTAGCGACGAAGGATAAATAGTGTACTGTAAATTAAACCATTTGTTTTTCGCGAATTTCTTCGAGCGTTTTACAATCAATACACATAGTGGCAGTCGGGCGAGCTTCTAAACGTCTTACACCAATTTCAACACCACATTTTTCACAATAGCCAAAATCTTCTGACTCCAAATGATTTAGTGACTCATCTATTTTTTTAATGAGTTTTCGTTCACGATCGCGTGCGCGTAATTCCATAGTAAATTCAGATTCTTGAGTTGCTCGGTCATTAGGATCAGGAAAATTCGCAGCTTCATCTTGCATATGATGTACGGTTCGATCAACTTCTTCCATTAATACGCCTTTCCATTCATTGAGCAATTCACGAAAATGCTCAACTTGATCTTTATTCATGTAATCTTCATTTTTTTCAATCTTATACGGTGTAAATGTATCAATACCTTCTAATGGTGATTTCGAAGTTGAAGCAGTTTTTGGAGTAGATTTCTTTTTTGCAGTAGTCGTTTTTGGAGTCATTTTTTTTGTAGTTTCTTTTTTAGTAATGGTTTTTTTCTTGATAGTCGTTTTCTTAGTTGCAGACTTTGTTGTGGCTTTTTTAGCGACAACTTTTTTCTTAGCGACGGTTTTCTTTTTAGCGACAACTTTTTTCTTGGCAGTCGTTTTCTTTTTGGCTACAACCTTTTTCTTGGTAGTCGTTTTTTTTGCAGCTTTCTTTTTTGTAGCTGTTTTCTTATTTGGCATTGGTATACGTCTCCTACTCAGAATCTAAGTATTTGATTTAAGTTCAATAATAAATACAACGCGCTTTCATATCAAAATAACGAATGTTATGCAATCAGTTCTGCTTAAAATTGTTATAAGCTTTTTATTATACACTATAAGCCATTGAATTGACGAAAATTAATTTTCTTGCTCATTATCGGCAATTTCACTTAAATTATGCTTAACATGACCCATAGTTGACGTTTTTAATTACTCGTTTTTTCTGTATGCTATGTACGTGTTTAATTTGAAAGTATAGATGGTAATATTTAAAATGGCTGAAAATGTGTTAAAAGCATTAATTTTTGATGTAGACGGGACAATTGCTGATACTGAGCGTGATGGCCACCGAGTGGCTTTTAATTTGGCATTTAAAGAAACAGGGTTAGATTGGAGTTGGTCGGTTGAACTTTACGGCAAATTACTCAGTGTCACCGGTGGTAAAGAGCGTATGAAATATTATCTCGATAATTATAATACCGACTTTAAAAAACCTGATGACTTGAGTGGTTTTATTGCTGAGCTGCATCAGTTAAAAACACGCCATTACACTGAATTAATGACTAAAGGCGATATTCCATTGCGTGCTGGTGTTGAACGATTATTAGTCGAGGCCAGACAACAAGGTGTGCGTTTGGCTATATCAACCACAACAACGCCTAAAAATGTTGAAGTATTATTGAGCCAAACTCTTGGAGCCAAGTCTTTGGCCTGGTTTGATGTTATTGCTGCTGGTGACATTGTGTCGAGTAAAAAACCGGCACCGGATATTTATGATTACGCTTTAAAAGAACTTGGCCTCGATGCGAGTGAATGTCTGGCACTGGAAGATTCGCATAATGGTTTAGTCTCTTCTTTAGGCGCTAACCTAAAAACCATTGTCACTATCAATGAGTATACCGACGATGATGATTTTGCTGGTGCGGCAATGGTATTGAATCATTTAGGAGAGCCCAATAAGAGTAATACTTGTTTGTCGGGCTTTAGCTGTCGTAATAGCTATGTTGATATTGATTGCTGTCGGGCAATAATTGCCGGATAAGGTGATTCGGCTATTAACATAAAACTCGCTTCCCGTGTTTCTAAAATTCAACCATTTCATGTTATGAAATTGCTTGCTAGAGCGCGTGAACTTGAGTCTGAGGGGAAAAACATCATTCATATGGAAATTGGTGAGCCGGATTTTATCACGCCGCAACCAATTTTAAATGCTGCTCAAACCGCAATTGCCAATGGCAAAGTTCATTATACTCCAGCGATGGGCTTACCCGAGCTTCGACAAGCAATTTCTGATTATTATCAACACCAATTTCAACTGGATATCGCGGCACAGCGTATCATCATCACTCCCGGTGCTTCGGGGGCATTATTATTACTGTTCGGATTATTGGTGGAGCAGGATCAAAATGTAATGATGTGTGATCCGGGTTACCCGTGTAATAAGCATTTTGCCGAATTTATTAATGCGCGAGCTACATTAATTCCGGTCACTGCAGAAAGCAATTATCAGTTATCGCTGGCGTTATTAACTGAACACTGGGATGTGAACATTAAAGTAGTGTTATTAGCTTCACCATCAAATCCAACTGGGACAGTGGTTTCAGAACAGCAATTGCTTGAAATGTCAGATTTTGTTGAGTTGAAAGGAGCAGTACTGGTGGTCGATGAGATTTATCAAAGCTTGTATTATGGCGTACGCAGTAAATCGATATTAAGCTATTCAAACTCTGCATTTGTTATTAATAGTTTTTCTAAATATTTCGCCATGACGGGGTGGCGCTTGGGTTGGATTGTGGCACCGGATGATGATGAAATACTCAATGGCCTTGATAATTTAGCTCAAAATTTATTTCTCGCAGCTCCAACCGTCGCGCAACATGCGGCATTAGCGGCTTTTAAACCTGATACTATTAAAATAGTGGAACAAAATCGTCTGGAGTTTCAAGCTCGGCGAGATTATCTTTATGATGCTTTAATAGAAATTGGATTTAAAATAAAAGTTAAACCTGTTGCTGCATTTTATATTTATGCCAACTGCAGTCAATTTAGTATGGACAGTGAAAAATTTTGTACTGATGTATTAGAAGATATTGGGGTTGCAATTACCCCTGGTGTTGACTTTGGAACTTTTAAATCCGAGCAGCATGTGCGTTTCGCATATACGACATCGTTGGATAATTTAAAAATCGGGATAATGCGCTTAAAAGCCTATTTATCCCGAAGTTTAAGTTAATTACTATTTGTAACGTCGCTAACCGCTTTACTTTCATAGGTTTCTTGCTGGGGTAAGTATTCTTCTACCCATAAAATGGTTGCTCCGGCTACCGCAGTTGGCATGACTAAAAAATTGATAATCGGGATAGCCGTTGCTGCAGTTGTAATTCCACCAAATCCAATCGTAAGAAGACGTTTTTCGGCTAAATTGGCGCGAATATTTTTAAATGACATGGAGTAATTACCCATTGGATAATCAATATATTGTAATGACATGATCCATGCGCCAAATAGAACCCAAACAACAGGCGTTATTATATTAATTACAGGAATAAACGATAAAATGACGATAGGAATTGCCCAGAGAATATAATAAAGAATTTTGCGTAATTCATTTTTAATGCTCAGTAATATTTCTGCCCACAAATCCAGCTCACTGTCGGGTGGTGGGGTGCCGGTTAATTTCTCTTCAACAGCTCTGGCCAAATAACTATTAAAAGGTGACGCTATTAAGTTGGCTATAATCGAAAAACTAAATGAGAATACAAACAAAGTTAGAATAAAAAATATTGGCCATAAGATCCAAATTAGCCAACTTAACATTTCGGGTAATAAACTTTCAAGCCAGTCTAAAAATAAACTAAAGTAGTCCGCTGCTATAAACATTAAAATTGAAAATATGACTAAATTTAATAAAAATGGAATGATTACGTAGGATCGAATACCGGGTTTATTCAAAAAACTTAAACCGCGAAAAAAATATTTTGCGCCTTTAATTGGATTGGTCATTTATAAAACCTGTGATGTCAAGATTGGTGATAAATTGTTGTTAACAAGTGTACCAGAATATACGCAGTCACTCGTTATTATTCTAATTGAGCTGATGACTGTGCTAATAATGCCATACCGTAAGCTGCATCGGAATTATCGGGGGTCAATATTGGAATTTGTAACTTAAACTGCCGAATCTGTGTCCAAACCGAATTTTGGCTACCACCACCGACGCTAACTACTTTTTGTATTTTTGGGCAGCCCATTTCAGCCAACCGTTGATAACACTGGTACTCGATGTCAGCGATACCTTCTAGCATTGCTTTAAAAAACTTAACATCGTCCGCGGGTCTAGGTGCAAGTAACGCAGGGTAATTTTCATCATTGACAGGAAATCGTTCGCCTTTTTGTAATAGTGGATAATAGTTTAACCCGGTTGATATATTCGGGTTGATAGCTTGACTCATCTGTTGCATCTGAGTTTTATTAAAATAGTGTTGCAACACGGCTCCGCCAGAATTAGAACCACCTCCGACTAAATAATGGCCATTATAAGGTTGACTGTAAATGCCATATTGCGCATTTGACACTGGAGTATCACTAATAACTTTAACAACCAGAGTTGAGCCAAGTGACGTTATGGCATCGCCAATCTCATTTATCCCTGTAGCCATCACTGCAGCGGTGCTGTCAGTGGTACCCGTGATGATGCAGAGTTGGCGAGAAAATCCAAATTTGGCGGCCAGCGCGTTTCTAATTAGACCTACTGTGGTCCCCGGAGCACAAACCGACGGTAGCTGTTGTGGTTGTATGTTAAATTTGCTTAACCAGTCTGGCCATTGATTCGTGTTGAGCTCAACTCCTGATTTTAACGCATTATTACAATCAGTTATGGTGTAGTTGCCGGTCAGTTGACCAACCAACCAGTCGGCCTGGTGTAGGAATTTGTCAGTTTTGTTTGGTTGATAGTAACGCTGCAGCCAGATCATTTTGGCAATGCCCGAGCTAGTGCTGTGCAGTACGGTATTGTGCGGTACTAATTGTCGAAGCTCATTGGCTTCGGTGGTGGCACGAGAATCATTATACATCAGAGCCTGGCTGATGGCTTTGCCGTGCTGATTAGCGAGTAATACCGTGCCAGATGTGGCATCAAGTGCGAGGTGATGAATTTTCTGAAGCTTAACTTTTGTACTGAGATCGACCATTAAGTCACAAAAACAATTCCACCAAATGAGAGGATCTTGTTCTTGATGGCCATAGGGAAGTACTGTTTCTAATTGTTGTTGATATGAGATTTGAGCCGCTGCAACATTTTGCTGATGTTGATCGATAACAATCGCTCGAATACCCGAAGTGCCAAAATCAATGCCTAAATAGAGTTGTGCGCTATTTGACTGTCGGCTAATTGATGTTATTTGTTGTTTTTGGATAACTAGAGTCCTTACTGTAATCGAATCGATTAGTTTAGACTAGTATGGTATTTTAATATTGTTATGGCATTTATTATATTCTTTAACGATCTAAATTACATTGATGAAGTATAATAACTAGCTGTTATCTATAGCAATTCTATTTTTTCTTTTGGTTTCCAACCATCTTGCTGATGTTCTGCAATGACATTGGTATAGACCCCGCCACGGACATTAAAATTTGCCCGTACTCGCATAAACCGCGGTGAACATGCAACCACAAAGTCATTTAACATGGAATTGGTTACCGCTTCATGAAATGTCCCCAAATCGCGATAGGACCAGATATAGAGTTTAAGTGATTTTAATTCTAGACAGGATTTATCCGGAATATAATCAATATATATTGTCGCAAAATCAGGCTGGCCGGTTTTGGGGCACAGACAGGTGAATTCGGGTAATTCGATTTGAATGGTATAGTCCCGTTCAGGATTCGGATTTTCAAATGTTTCTAGATTTTGATTGGCTAATGTTGACATGAGGGGACAATACCGATTCACTATTAATCTGACAAGTTATTTTATCAGATTTCAATAAATTCATGGAATTGTGTTGAATTTAATAGGCTAAGTTACTAATGTTATTGCAAAACAATGAGGGCGATTATATTCCTATGTGATTGTTGATATTACTAAGTGGTATTATTCAGGTGTGCTTAGTGATGTATTAATCATTAATTTACAATATCTTAAGTGGGGTATCTAATGTAAATAATTATAAATTTTTAGTGCTATTCTAGTGCTATTCTAAAGTGTTTAGCTAAAAATACGGTTTAAGTGGTCAAATATTGAAAATAAATTAATAAATTGCCCATTTAATTCAAAGTCAATCTTGTATCATTAGACCCCAATCTTGTATCGTATAGCCCCATGAGATTACGTAAAATAAAATTAGCCGGTTTTAAATCATTTGTTGATCCAACCACCATTTTAATGCCTAGTAATTTAATCGGTGTTGTTGGTCCCAATGGTTGTGGTAAATCAAATGTTATTGATGCAGTTCGTTGGGTGATGGGGGAATCATCAGCCAAACATCTTCGCGGAGAGTCCATTACCGACGTCATATTTAATGGTTCAACCTCGCGTAAGCCAGTTGGTCAGGCCATGGTTGAATTAATTTTTGACAATGATGAAGGCCGACTGGGTGGTGAATACGCGCAGTACAGTGAAATTTCAATTAAACGCACAGTCTCTCGCGATGGTCAGTCGATTTATTATCTGAACAACGCACGCTGTCGTCGACGCGATATTACCGATATCTTTTTAGGTACCGGTTTAGGGCCTCGAAGCTATGCGATTATTGAACAGGGTACAATTTCACGAATTATCGAAGCAAAACCAGAAGAGCTTCGGGTATTCATTGAAGAAGCAGCAGGAATTTCACGTTATAAAGAACGGCGACGTGAGACAGAAAATAGAATCAGACACACTCGCGAAAATCTGGATCGATTGAGCGATTTACGCGATGAATTGCAAAAACAAATTATTCATTTAGACCGACAAGCTAAGACAGCTGAAAAATATAAAACGTTTAAAGACGAAGAACGAATTATTAAAGCCCAGTTATTAGCTTTGCACTGGAAGACTTTGCACGATTCGTCGGCGGATACTGAAAAAGAAATCAACGATAAAGAAGTGGCATTAGAAGCCGCCATTGCCAAGCAGCGTGAAATTGAAGCTGGTATTGAAAAACACCGAGAGCAGCATATTGAAGCAACCGATAAATTTAATGAAGTTCAAAGTCGTTTTTATGGTGTTGGCGGTGATATTGGACGTTTAGAGCAATCTATTCAACATGCTAAAGAGCGTCGACAACAATTAGAACAAGATATCACGCAATTAGACGATAGCTGGAAAGAGGCGCAGGTTCATTTATCCACTGATAATGAAAAGATTGAAACATTACAAGCTCAAAAAATTGAATTAGAGCCGAATTTAGAAATAGCGCAAGAAAAAGAACATACCTCAACCGCGGCATTAGCAACTTCTGAACAAGCCATGAAAGAGTGGCAAGTTAATTGGGAACAATTAAACCAAAAAGCAGCTGATCCTGCTAAAAATGTTGAAGTGGAACGCACTCGAATAGAACAACTTGAGCAACATACGGTGCAACAAGCTAAACGGTTGCAGGCTATTGAGTCGGAATTAAATGAACATTCGCCGGATGCGTTAACGGAACAAATCAATCTATCTCAAAATACTGTTGAGACAACTGAAGCTAAAATTTCAGAGCAAAAGGAACGTTTGGAGCAAAAGCTAGAAAATATTGCGTCAATTCGTGACTCTATATTATTAGTCAATGATGAGTTGAATTCAAAACGCAGTGAATTGCAAAATAGTCAAGGCCGTCGATCATCCTTAGAAGCATTACAACAGGCAGCTCTCGGTAAACAATCGGGAGCAGTAACAAACTGGCTTGAATCAAATCAGTTAAATGATGTATCACGTTTAGCTGAACAAATGGATGTGACCCAAGGTTGGGAGCGCGCATTAGAATGTGTATTAGGACAAAATTTACAAGCGGTCTGTGTTGATGAGATTAATGCAGTAACGGATGCCTTAACGGAATTAACTAAAGGTAGTATTACTTTAATTGATAAAACTAGCTCAGATAACAGCAGTATTGTTACTAATTCTGAACTACCCGAGCTTTTATCATCTAAAGTGAGTTCAGATTGGTTAGTTCATGAGTTAATTAGCAATGTGTATTGTGCTGAAACCTTGGAGCTAGCGTTAGAGAAACGTTCGTTATTAAAGTCGAATGAATCCATTATTACTAAAGATGGTATTTGGATCGGTGTTAATTGGTTAAAAGTCGTTCGTGATGATGATGCTCAAGCTGGGGTACTGCAACGTGAACAAGAGATTAAGCAACTTAATGAATCATTAAATCTAATTACGTCATTAATTAGTGAATTTGAAGAGTCGCATGTCGCTAAATCTGAAAGCTTATCGAATATAGAGTCAGAACGAGAAAACGAACAATCACACTTAAACCAATTAAATAAAGAATTAGCTGAGTCTCAAGCCGAACTTAAATCGTTGTCGAGCCGAAGTGAGCAAGTAAAAGTGCGACATGGAAAATTATTGGCTGATGCTCAAGAAGTAAAAGAGTTTATCCAAAAAGATAATTCAGTGATTGCTGAATCTCGTTTGAAGTTACAACAAGCCTTGGATGAAATTACATTAGTTGAAGAACAACGCACCACAGAGCTTGCCAAACGTGACGAAATTAACTCTGAATTAGAGGCTATTCGACAAACAGCACGATCCGATCGAGAAACAGCATCTGAGTTGAAAATTCGTTTTGAAACAGTCAGAACAGAATTAAATTCGACACAAAGTGCCTTGGAGCGAATGACATCACAGCTAGAGCAGCTATCACAACGGCGTGATGAGTTGAAATCATCATTGTCTCAATGTATTGAGCCGATTGATAAAATGGCTGTTGAACTTGAACAGTTACTTGAAAAACGCATTATTATTGATAATGAATTAATTGAAGTTCGTGCTAAAGTTGAAGCGCTGGATCACGATATGCGCGAGCTAGATAAACAACGCCATGAGAGTGAAGAACATGTTCAAGTGATTCGCTCAGAATTAGAAACTGTCAGAATTCATTGGCAGGAAGCGAAAGTTCGCTTAGAAACGTTTGATGAACAAATTATCGAGTCTGGTTTTGAATTAAAATCACTGTTGGAAGAAATGCCTGAAAACGCAACACTCGATGCCTGGGATGAAAGCGTTCAATCGTATGAACGTAAAATCAGCCGTTTAGGTCCGATAAATTTAGCCGCGATTGAAGAGTTTCAAACTCAATCAGAACGTAAAGAATATCTTGATAAACAAGATGGGGATTTAGTTGAAGCCCTAGACACTCTGGAAGGCGCAATTCGAAAAATCGATAAAGAAACTCGAACTCGATTTAAAGAAACCTATGACAAAGTGAATACTGGATTAAACGAATTTTTTCCAAGATTATTTGGTGGTGGTCATGCCTATCTTGAGTTAGTTGGCGAAGATTTGTTAACCGCTGGTGTTACTGTTATGGCACGGCCTCCAGGAAAGAAAAACAGTACCATTCATTTGCTCTCTGGTGGTGAGAAAGCATTAACCGCGGTGGCATTGGTTTATTCTATATTCCAATTAAATCCGGCACCATTTTGTATGCTCGATGAAGTTGATGCACCACTTGATGATGCAAACGTTGGACGCTATTGTGATTTGATTCGCGCAATGTCAGATAAAACACAGTTTATTTTTATTACACATAATAAAATAACAATGGAAATTGCCGAACACTTAACGGGTGTCACCATGAATGAACCCGGTGTTTCTCATCTTGTTGCTGTTGATATGCAAGATGCAGTAAAGCTTGCGGCAATTTAACGATTAAATAATAAAGAATGCGTTTTTGCAGGCTTATTTTTCTGGAAAAATTTAATGGATGCTTTCCGCATTAGTTTAATAGTTGTTGGTGTTACGGTCTTGTTAGGAATCTATATTTTTGATTCTAACAAGAAGTTACGCTTATTTTTTAAAAGTATTAAGCTGAAACAATTATTTAAAAGAAAGAACCGTATCGAAGATGACGATGAGTATATTCATGAGCCTGAAATTGATGACGATTCTGATATATTAGAGCAGATTGAACAAATGGAGGGTGTTGTAGCACAACCCTATGCAAAAAGTGAGTTAGATGTTAAAGAACAAGAGATCGTCGAACTGACTGATGAAATATCGGTATCGCTTGGTGAAGAAATGGTTGTTGTATTTTTTATTATTTCACGTGGTGACAATTATTTTGGTGGTTCTGCGATAAATAGTATTTGTAGCTCAAATGGTTTTGAGTTTAATGATAAATATATATATGAAAAATTTTCGATAAGTAACTTAAAAGATAAAAGACCGATAGCAAGTATTGTTAATTCTTTTGAGCCTGGAACCTTTGATTCTGACTTTGACAACTTTGATACAAAAGCAATAACATTATTATTGTTTCTTCCCGGGCCAGATGCTGAACTCGATGCTTTTAATGATATTGTTTTATGCGCCAGAAATATTGCCGACAATCTCAATGGCGAATTGTGTGATGAGACACGTAGTGTATTAACTCAGCAAACAGTAAGTCATTTAGAAGAAAAAATTGAAGCCTTTCAATTTAAAAATAAACTACTGAAAACCTCACAACAACATTAATTTTAATTCATGTCCGTTACTATTAAAGTACAAAAACATTGCGCAGCATTGCGCGAGAGCATCTTACAACATAATTTGAATTATTATGTCAATGATAAACCCGATATACCGGATGCTGAATATGATCGATTAATGCGAGAATTGCAAGATCTGGAGTTGAAGCATCCTGAATTAATATCCAGTGATTCACCAACACAGCGGGTTGGTGCTGTACCGTCGGCGCAATTTGAAACCGTGGCACACAAACTTCCGATGTTATCTTTGAGTAATGCCTTTTCAGATGATGAAATTATAGAATTTGATGAACGCGCTCGAGCAAAGTTGGAACTCGATTCTATTGTTTATTCTGCAGAACCCAAACTCGATGGACTTGCCATTAGTTTATTGTATGAAAACGGTATTTTAATTCAAGCACTGACCCGGGGAGATGGTGTTAGTGGTGAAAATGTAACGCAAAATATTCGTACAATTACATGTATCCCTTTAAAATTAATTGGAGCGGGTTTTCCGCACGTTTTAGAGGTTCGAGGTGAAGTTATTCTTTCTAAGCAAGGCTTTGAAATGTTAAATAAACAACAGCTTAAAGAAGAAAAAAAATTGTTTGCCAACCCAAGGAATGCAGCAGCCGGTAGCTTGCGGCAATTAGATCCCAAAATTACAGCTCAACGACCATTAGAATTTTATTGTTATGGCATTGGTTTTACTGAAGGGCCATTTGTTCATAATAGCCATAGTGAGCAAATGGCTATGTTAAAACAGTGGGGCATTAGAATTAACCCCGAAGTTAAAAAAGTAACGTCAGTTCAAGGCTGCATTGATTATTACAATCAAATAGAATTAAAACGTAATAGTCTGGCGTATGATATTGATGGTATTGTATTTAAAGTTGATAACTTAGAACAGCAATCACAATTAGGGTTTATAGCTAAAGCGCCACGATGGGCTATTGCTAGAAAATTTCCTGCTCAAGAAGAGCTAACTGTATTAAATGCGATTGAAGTACAGGTTGGTCGAACAGGTGCTATTACACCGGTTGCAAGGCTCGAGCCTGTTTTTGTGGGCGGCGTGACGGTGAGTAATGCTACCTTACATAATCAAGATGAAATCGATCGCTTGGATGTTAGGGTTGGTGATACGGTCATCATTCGACGAGCAGGTGATGTTATACCTGATATTGTGTCAGTAGTCTTAAGTAAACGAAAAAAATCATCTCAACAATATAAATTACCTAGCTCATGTCCTGTTTGTGGTTCTAAAGTAGTTCGACTTGATGGACAAACAATTGCACGATGTTCTGGTGGATTGTTTTGTGACGCTCAAAAGAAAGAAGGCCTGAAACATTATGTATCTCGTAAAGCAATGGATATTGATGGTCTTGGCGATAAGCTCATTGAACAGTTGGTGGATGAAAGTTTAATTCACGATATATCCGATATATATGCATTGACCGTATCGGCTGTTATTAATTTAGAGCGAATGGCTGATAAATCAGCTGAAAACCTTATATCAGCAATTAACAGTAGTAAAGAAACCAGTTTAGCAAAGTTTGTATTTTCTCTTGGCATACGTGAAGTGGGTGAAACGACAGCGATGACACTGGCGAACCACTATGGCAATTTAGATGCGATAATGAATGCAACTGAAGATGAATTAATTGCTATCTCCGATATTGGACCGGTGGTTGTTAAGAGTATGCAGCTGTTTTTTGGCGATGTGCATAATCGAGAAATTATTAAAAAAGTCATAAAAGCCGGTGTGGTATGGCCAGATATTGAGCCAATAAATACGGAACAACAAACTTTGGCAGGTAAGACGTTTGTTATTACCGGAACTTTGACAGATTATAGTCGACAAGATGCAAAAGCCGAATTATTGGCACGAGGCGCAAAAGTCACTGGCAGTGTCTCTAAAAAAACAGATTATTTATTATTTGGTGATAGCCCCGGATCTAAATACGATAAAGCCGTATCTCTTGGGGTATCTGTTTTAGATGAAGGCATGTTTAAAAAATTATTAGATTAATATACCGTGTAGTGTAACTTTATTCATAAGTTAATATCCATAATAAATAAACCAGAACTTTGTTTGGCGCTCGTTTTTATTTAAACTGAAATGTGGTACAGCTTATTCATGCCCTAGGTATTTAGATAATACAGTAGTGAAATGAACAGGTAGTTTGGAATGGTTGTTATAAGTGTCTATATTTAAGTTAAGGTGTTGTAATGTTACGCATCAAAATTACAATATAAAGCTAATCCACAATAGTTACTACAGTATTGTCATGTTATGAAACTAAAAAAACTACTATCGTCTACTATTCGCCAATTATTTCTACTAAGTACCTTTGTGTATCCGTGGTTTTCAAAATCGAATCGAAAAATACGTATCGTTATGTATCATGGTGTTGGAGATGATCGTTTTACGGCGGAAGCTTTCGAAAATCAGATGAAATACATAAAACGTCATTTTAAAACTCATTGGGCTAGTGAGTTACCGAGTTTATTAGACTCTGCTGATATTGCAAATACTAAACACAATAAGCCCGATATTATTTTAACATTTGATGATGGTCTTAAAAATAATATGATTTGTGCCGCGCCAATCATCGAAAAACTAGGACTAAAGGCAACTTTTTATATTGTCAGTGACTTATTGGACGGACATTCGATGCTCTGGAATCATGAAATACGCTGTCGTTTAGCATTAATGGAGGATGTGCAACAAATGGAATTTATGGAACTGAAATCATTTGATTCAGAAAATTCTGTGCACGATTATCTGGAATTGTTAAAAACATTTTCTGGGATTAAACGACAGGATATTTTAAATAACTTACGTGAAAAAAATCCAGCTCCTGAATATACTAAAAAAATGTTAACACGCTATCAAATTATGTCGAAACAAGATGTCATTAATTTGCCCGATTGCATTGAAATTGGTTCGCATACTCGGACGCATCCTATTTTAGATACAATAGAAGATAAAAGCTTTTTAGAAGACGAAATTGCAGGTAGCAAAAGAATATTGGAAAATTTACTGGAGAGACCGGTAAGTACTTTTTGTTATCCTAATGGCAACTTTACGGCTGATGTGGAATCCATTGTTGCTAAACACTATAAGGTTGGTGTGACAGTTAATGAGGGCTTTGTTGAGAATAAAAAAGCATTATTTCGACTTAAACGTATTCCTGCTTCACATGATCTTAAAATATTATCGTATCGATTATTACGACCCGAATCTTAATGGTATTGGGTTAATTCGAAATACTACTTTAGTAAAAAAAATCCGGGCATATTATACCCGGATATTGTTTATTGAATATTTACCTTGGCACTTTTACGTAACTTAGCTACGTATTCAGATAAAACTTTATTTTGTAAGTGAACTAAAATTCTGTCTTTAACTTGTTTAAATTCAGGTGGTGAAGCACTGCGCTCATTTTCAAGTTTAATTATATGCCAACCAAAACGGGTTTTAACTGGTGTTTTACTGTAAGTTCCTTTTTTCATATTTGCAATTGCTTTTGAAAACTCAGGCACCATTTGTCCACCAGGAAACCAACCTAAATCGCCACCTTTTTTATTGCTTGGGCCGGTTGATTTTTCTGTGGCTAATTTGGCAAAGTCTGCACCTTTGTTTAATTCTTCAATAATTGCTTTTGCTTTTGCTTCATCAGCAACAATTATGTGTCGTGCCTTATATTCTTTACTGCCCGCACTGGCAACACTGCGCTCGTATTCTTTTTTTACAACTGCATCAGTTATTGGTTTTAATTGTAATGCTTTTTGCATGGCTGCATTTATCAGAACTTCTTGCCTTGATACTTTTAAGTTAAATGCGACGTCTTTATTTTTTTCGAGTTTATCTTTTATGGCTGATTGATACAGTAATTCACGATTAACCAATTCTTCTTTTAGAATTTTATCAATTTTAGCGTCAGGTAATGCCGGATTTTGTTGCTTGCGCATTAACTTGTATTTGTTATAGAAAACAGAATCAAGTTTAGTGTTATTAACTTGAACTACTATTTTTGTTTCGGCAATTGCTGTATTGGTGAAAATAACAATGCCACACAAGGCCGTTATGTAGTTTTTTAATTTCATTTAATTTTCCTTAATTTAAGCAGTATAATTTATGGTAAAACATGTTTGAATGGTTTTACTGCAATTGATTTAAAAACACCAGTTGTCATATAGGGATCTTGATCTGCCCAATATTGAGCTGCTTGAATAGATTCAAACTCTGCAATAATTAAGGATCCAGTAAAACCTTCTGTTCCAGGATCGTCACTATCAATTGCAGGGTGTGGTCCTGCTAGAATGAGTTTGCCCTGTTGCTTTAGTGTTTCGAGCCTTGCTACGTGATCGGGGCGTGCAGCTAGTCTTTTTTTAAGACTATCGTCATGATCTTGGCATATAATTGCATATAGCATAGTAATATTTGTAGGTTTCCAGTTTTAAATTGTAAATTTATTCTGATTTATCCGATTCAGTATCAGCCGGTTCTTCTTTTATGTACTTAGAAATATAAAGTGTTTGAAGAATAATAAATGTAAACATTAAGCCAAACACACCAAATAATTTGAAATCGACCCAAGTGCTAAAATCATAGTTATAGGCAACATAGAGATTAACAATACCAACAAATATAAAGAAAAAACTCCAAGCAAAATTAAGTTGTACCCATATATTGTCTGGTAATGTGATGGCCTTGCCCATCATTCGTTTAATTATTGAGGTTTTACCAATATATTCACTGCCGATAAATACTGCTGCAAACAACCACTGTGCAATTGTGACTTTCCATATTAAGAATAATTTATCTTGGAAATATATTGTTGCACCACCAAATACCAACACTAATACTAGCGTTATGACGTGCATCTTATTAATTGTTTTAGTTTTTATCCACGTTATGGCAACTTGAATAATTGTAGCCACAATAAGAACGGCGGTTGCATTTATCATGCCTTGGGTTTCGTCAGGATTTGTTTTGAATACAATAAAAAACAATAATACGGGGAAAAAATCGAATAATATCTTCATAATGTTTGAGCTTAAATATATTTAAAATTGTTGTATTTTACCATACTACTTAACGGTATCTGGACATTTATTCTATCGTAGTTTGGTATTTCGTGTAAAAGTTTAGTTAATGTTTATCGAGATTTGTCATAAATTGAGGTAAAATTGTCTGATACTCTCTATTATTAAGTGTTTAATAAATTATTTCTTAAAAATGACAATCAACTACGATTTACATTCTCATTCAACAGCATCTGATGGAACAATGACACCGACTGAATTAGTTCGACATGCGATTGAACAAAATGTTTCATATTTAGCGTTAACAGATCATGATAATACTGCAGGTTTGGACGAAGCGTTGAGTCTAGCTTCTCAATCGGATTTAAAGCTCATCCCTGGGATTGAAATTTCTGTTACTTGGAATAAGCAAACGGTTCACATTCTGGGTCTTTGTATTGATGCCTCTAACGCGGTATTGCAGGATGGTTTAATCAAATTAATGGAATATCGTGACTGGCGAGCACTTGAAATAGCGCATAGATTGGAAAAATCGGGTATATCAGGCGCTTATGAAGGGGCGGATAAATACCGTTCAGGGCGAATTTTTAGTCGCACTCATTTTGCTCGATTTTTGGTCGATGCGGGTTATGCAAAATCTATCCGTGATGTGTTTAAACATTATTTAATTCCGAATAAACCGGGTCATGTGTCTGGTAATTGGGCTAGTCTTAAAGACTGTATATCCTGGATCAAATTAGCAGGTGGTATTGCCGTAATTGCGCACCCAGCTCGTTATGGATTTACAGCTACGCGATTAAGGAAGTTGATAGAGGAGTTTAAAGAACTAGGTGGTGCTGCATTGGAGGTTGTTTCTGGCAGTCACTCGAAAGATGATATTCGCTACATGGCTGAACTAGCCGAGCAATATGGTTTGTATGCATCGAGTGGTTCAGATTTCCACGGTCCAAATAATCAGTATATTAATCTCGGTAAAATGCCAGCCCTACCTGATAAGAGCATTCCAATATGGGAGCATCCAGACTGGCATGTTAATGTAAGTTATTGAATTTATTTATGTTTTGCAAGTATGTCACTCTGGCATTTAATCTGTTTTATAAATTTACAGTTACCCTTTATTTGGAAATCCATTAAGTGCAATTTTTTGAAATTCACCCTCAAAATCCACAACTTCGGTTGATTCAAAAATCGGTTGAGATAATACAACAGGGGGGCGTTATTGCTTACCCAACCGATTCAGCTTACGCGCTAGGTTGTCATATTGGTGATAAACACGCTTTAGAGCGAATTCGTCAAATCCGAAAGGTCGATAAAAATCATAATTTTACCTTGGTTGTCCAAGATTTATCAGAAATTTCAATATACGCAAAAGTGGATAATCCTACCTACCGTTTACTAAAATCGTGTACCCCGGGAGCTTATACTTTCATTTTACAAGGAACACGTGAAGTGCCTAAAAGATTATTACATCCAAAACGTAAAACAATTGGTTTACGGGTACCTGATAATATTATTGTGCATAATTTGTTGGTTGAGCTAAATGAACCTTTAATGAGCTCAACTTTGATATTGCCGGATGAAACTATGCCGTTAACGGATGCGGAAGATATTAGAAATGCATTAGCACGGCATGTTGATTTAATTATTGATGGCGGTCATTGTGGCATTGAACCGACCACCGTGGTTGATTTTACTCAGGACATTCCCGATATAGTGCGGTTTGGAAAGGGTGATTCAAGTTGTTTTAATTTAAATTGAAATAACGCTTTTCGTACTATTGTTGTGCCGATGATAACAGTATAATGGCTTATAAAATAAGTAATCAAATACATTAAATTTGCATTGTAACTTATTGATATTTAAACTAAATCAACTTTTTTTGTTCTTAACAGTTTCATTCATTCGAAAGTCAGGGAATATATTACGTGGGTGTTTTACCAAATAATCGTCAAAGAGTTTTATCAGGAATGCGTCCAACAGGTGCGCTACATTTAGGACATTATCATGGTGTTCTAAAAAATTGGTTAAAATTACAACATGAGTATGAGTGTTTCTTTTTTGTGGCTGATTGGCACGCGCTAACGACACATTATGTCGATACCTCGATAATTGAACAAAGTGTTTGGGATATGGTCATTGACTGGTTGGCAGTGGGAATTGATCCTGGTGAAGCCTGTTTGTTTATTCAGTCTAAAGTGCCGGAACATGCAGAATTACATTTACTATTATCCATGATTACACCTTTGGGTTGGTTAGAACGAGTACCAAGTTATAAAGATCAACAAGATAAACTTAAAGAGCGCGATTTAGCTACGCATGGTTTTTTAGGCTATCCATTATTACAAAGTGCCGATATCCTTATTTATAAAGCGGGCTTAGTTCCTGTTGGTGAAGATCAAGTGGCTCATATTGAATTAACGCGTGAAGTTGCGCGTCGCTTCAATCATATTTACGGTAGAGAACCGGATTTCGAAGAACGAGCTGAAGCAGCTATTAAGAAAATGGGCAAGAAAAATGCCAAATTATTCAAGACTTTACAGAAAAAGTTTCAAGAACAAGGTGATGAGGAAGCTCTTGAAACCGCCAGAGCACTATTAGAGTCTCAGCAAAATATCGCTTTAGGAGATAAAGAGCGTTTGTTTGGTTATTTAGAAGGTGGTGGTAAATTGATATTAATCGAGCCAAACTCGGTGCTTACTGATGCCTCAAAAATGCCGGGGTTAGATGGTCAGAAAATGTCAAAGTCGTATAATAATATTATTTCATTACGTGAAGAAGCGCCGAGTATTGATAAAAAGTTACGAACCATGCCCACTGATCCTGCTCGTGTCAGGCGTAATGATCCTGGTGAGCCTGAAAAATGTCCGGTATGGAATTTACATCAGGTATATTCTAGCCACGATGTGCAAGACTGGGTACAGGAAGGCTGTCGTTCTGCAGGCATTGGTTGTTTGGATTGCAAGCAACCGATTATTGAAGCAATTCAAGCCGAGGTAGCTGGGATTCGTGAACGTGCTAAAGAATATGAAGCGGATAAACAATTGGTTCGTTCAGTTATTAATGAAGGCACAGAAAAAGCACGTGATATTGCAAGACAAACATTAGAAGAAGTACGACAGGTGATGGGATTATCCTATTAACTACTGTCGCGAGAGTGACACATAAATTTAATTTTTTGATATAGGTTATTTTTTTTGAATACAGATAATAAACCAGAACACGTTACTTCACCACAGCAGGAAATGCCGTTTGCTATTGTGCAAGGTACTGAAGTCACTGAGGTCCCAAAAGATTTATACATTCCACCAGAAGCGTTGGAAGTATTCCTTGAGGCTTTTGAGGGGCCATTAGATTTATTATTGTATTTAATAAAAAAACAAAATTTAGAAATTCTAGATATACCTGTTTCTGAAATTACTCGGCAATATGTTGAATATATTGACCTAATGGATGACTTGCAGTTAGAGCTAGCAGCTGAATATTTAGTGATGGCTGCAATGCTCGCTGAAATTAAATCGCGAATGTTATTACCTCGTATTCAAGATGATAATGATGAAGTGGACGATCCTCGTGCAGAATTAGTACGTCGATTACAAGAATATGAACGTTATAAAAAAGCAGCAGAAGATATTGATGAAATGCCACGCATGGGACGAGATAATTTAGAAGTCAGTGCTATTGTTGAAGATAAGAAGGTTATAAAGTTACAGGCAAAAGTAGAAATGCGCGATCTCTTACTCGCATTAAAAGATGTTATAGTTCGAGCCGAAACTTTCGCGCATCATAAAATTGAATTAGAACCGTTATCTGTTAGAGAACGAATGACAATTGTACTTGATCGTGTAAACGCAGAATCATTTACCAATTTTGTAGATTTATTTGATCCTGAGGAAGGTAAGGGTGGGATCGTTGTAACGTTATTAGCTATATTGGAATTAATCAAACAATCAGTTATAGAGTTTATTCAAACTGAAACCTTCGGACCAATTCATGTGAAGGCACGTTCCGCAAGTATTGAAACATCCGAATAAATACGATGAAATTAATTTAATCAGATAAATTTATAATAGACTAATAAGCCATGAATATTGAACAATTAAAAAACATAATTGAAGCCGCTTTACTTGCATCAGCTGTTCCTTTGAAGATAGATAAGTTACAAGAATTATTTACTGAAGATGAAGAGGTGGATGATGATGATATTAGCAAAGCACTAAATACCTTAGGTGAAGATTGTACTGCTCGTGGTGTCGAGTTAAAAGAGGTTCGTAGTGGTTTTCGGCTTCAAGTAAAACAAGAATATTCGGAATGGGTATCTAAACTATGGCAAGAACGTCCATCAAAATATTCGAGAGCTTTATTAGAAACGCTAGCATTAGTTGCTTACCGACAACCCATCACTCGAAGTGAAGTAGAACAAGTTCGAGGTGTTAGTGTTAGTTCTCACATAATGAAAACATTATTAGAACGCAATTGGGTGAAAGTAGTTGGTCATCGAGATGTTCCTGGTAAACCGGGTTTATATGCCACCACCACAGAATTTTTGGATTATTTTAATTTGAAAAATCTTAGTGAATTACCACCCTTAAGTGAAATACGTGATATTGATTCAATTAATGCTGAGTTAGAACTTGAAATACCTGCTGGTCCTGTGTCGGAGCCAACTGAGTCAGTTAGTGATGATATCGAGTTATCAGTCGCTTTTGCTGACGATGATGATGAATTAGATGTCGTCAATGAATCGGACTCTGACACTGTTAATGAATCGGATTCTGACACTGTTAATGAATCGGATTCTGACACTGTTAATGAATCGGATTCTGACA
>CAYQUC010000001.1:81141-130817 GCA_964420605.1 uncultured Thioalkalispiraceae bacterium
CTGTTAATGAATCGGATTCTGATAAAGAAGTTTTAGAAGCATAAGCTTAATCCTTGGTTTATTCAAACGACTAAAATTAGTTCCTAATTACACAGTATTTATAACGTGGTATCTCTAATGGCTGAAAGACTTCAAAAAGTATTAGCAAACGCTGGTTTGGCATCTCGACGTGAAATTGAAAAGTGGATTGAGGCCGGGCGAATTAAAGTTAATGGTAAAATTGCAATTCTCGGAACAAGGGTTTCTGAGCGCGATAAAATTTTTATTGATGATAAGGCTGTTTATTTGAATGATTTAACCGTTAATCACCAAACAATTGCCTACCATAAACCCACTGGACAAATTTGTTCTAGAAGTGATCCTGAAGGACGAGATACCGTCTTTTCTCACTTACCAAAACTTAAAAACCAACGTTGGATTTCTGTTGGTCGACTCGATATAAACACTTCTGGATTATTATTATTCACAACTGATGGTGAGCTCGCAAATAAATTAATGCATCCGTCTTCTGAGATTGATCGTGAATATGCCGTTAGGGTTTTAGGTAAAGTCGATGATGACATGATTAAAAAATTGACTAAAGGCGTTAAGTTGAACGACGGCTTTGCAAAATTTAAATCAGTACGTGAAGCTGGTGGCGAAGGGGCTAATCATTGGTATCATGTCATTTTGACAGAAGGTAAAAATCGAGAAGTCCGACGCTTGTGGGAAGCCATTGGAGTTAAAGTTAGTCGTTTAATACGCATTCGGTTTGGAGAAGTTAAATTAAACCGAGGCCTACAAGCAGGAAACAGTGAAGAAATAACTTTCGACATAATAACGGGTAAGAAACCAGGGCAACCTCAAAAGAAACATTTCATGCAAAAGAAAAAATTTAAGCGATAGATTTATTATCCTATAATAGTAGCTTATAATTTTTTAAACTGATAAACACAAGTTACAATATGCGTCGCATCATAATCGAATTTTCCAATTAATGTTAAACTGTCGACTTTTGTTGTTAGTTTAGTTTGTAATAACGTGACATAGAATGACTTTGTTTTAAAGTCAACGCTGATTTCAATATCTTTAAAGTTTATATAAGATTGTGTTAAGGGGTGAAGAAATTTAAAAACACTTTCTTTAGCACTGAATATAATTTTATGAATACATATACGTTCATTTTTTTTTTGTAATAGTTGATTTTTTATTATTTCATTTTGAGTTTGAGTAGTTGCAATTAATTTTTCTTCTAGTTTTGTGTTTAACTCAGCATCAATCCCAATCCCTATAAAATTATTTTTTAAAGCAACTGCTGCTGCACAGTATCCTTTGCAATGAGTAATGCTCCCAATTACATTTTGGGGCCATACAGGTTCTCGATGTTCGCCGATTACAATAGCCTCATGTTCATGACATTTTAATTCTTTTATTGCAATGTGAGCGCAATTCCTTCCTTGTAAAAATTCTGTTTTTCGACGATCCGTGGCATTTTGGAGTAATTGAATTTCATCAGGATGCACATGGGTAGTAATTATGCTTCCATTGGTAATTACACATGCTATATTATTAGGGACAAGATTATTAATCACAATTTCAGTAAGTATTATATTTATTGATTGTTTATAATTAAAATGAATTATATATGTGATTATACTCTTAAAATATTAAGTTGTAATATTTTAGTAAAATGAATAATTAATTTATCTCGCCTATAATTATATAGATTTGAATAGAAAGGAGCTTGAGATTGGCTACTGTAAGAATTTTTCGACATTATATACGACTTCCCTTTTTAATTTTGTTGTTCGTGGAAATGGCAATATTTTTAGTTGCAATTTATTTTGGAGCCGAAATTCGGTTTTCAGGAGATGAAAACTTAATTGAACGAAGCGTTGGTAATGTTATTGATAAATCCTTAATCTATTCAATAACGATGATAGCCTGTATGGGAGCAATGGGCTTGTATAAACCTCATTTGCGTGAAGGGTTGTCGGGTAGTTTTTTACGGATTTCGGCTAGTTTTTTTATTGGAGCTATAACATTAACGCTTATATTTTATTTGTTTCCATTTACTTTTTTAGGTCGAGGTATATTGGCTATTGCTAATATGAGTTCGTTTTTAGTAATCGTTTTTATCCGAGTTCTATTTTTGAAATATGGCGAAAAATCATTAAAGCGCAATATTATCATTCTTGGTGCAGGTGAAAAGGCACAGGAAATTTTAAACTCACTTCGCAGAGATTCAGACCGTAAGGGATTTAATTTAATTGGTTTTATCCATATTCGAGGTGAAAAAGATGTGGTATCTAGTGCCAGCATAATAAACTTGAATAGTTCTCTGTTAGACTTTTCAATTAAAAATAAAATTGATGAAATTGTAATCGCGGTTGACGACCGACGGAAAGCTTTTCCGCTAAGTGAATTATTAGATTGTAGGATGAGTGGTATTGATGTTATTGAAATTTTAACATTTTTTGAACGGGAAACAGGAAAAATACGGGTAGATTTATTAAATCCGAGTTGGCTTGTATTTTCAGATGGATTTCAGGATAGTGCCTATAGAAACTACGTAAAACGATTTGTTGATATACTTGCAAGTTCAATTTTATTGTTTTTTACTTGGCCAATAATGTTACTTACTATCACGGCTATTTACATTGAAAGTAATTTTAAAGGGCCTTTTTTATATAGCCAAATTAGGATTGGTGAAAATGGAAAGCCGTTTGCAGTATTAAAGTTTAGAAGTATGACAGTTAATGCAGAGAAAGAAGGAGGAGCGCAATGGGCTCAAAAAAATGATTCACGGATTACCAAGGTTGGAAATTTTATTCGAAAAGTAAGAATCGATGAGTTACCTCAGATTTTTAATGTTCTTAAAGGTGAAATGAGTTTTGTCGGACCAAGACCAGAACGGCCTGAATTTGTAGTCATGTTAAATGACTCAATTCCCTATTTTGAAGAGCGTCACAGAGTTAAACCTGGAATTACAGGATGGGCACAATTATGTTATCCCTATGGTGCGTCAGAGAAAGATTCTCTAGAAAAGCTCCAATATGACTTATATTACGTCAAAAACCACAGTACTATTTTAGATTTTTTAGTCTTAGTCCAAACAGCAGAAGTAATTTTATTTGGAAAAGGACGGTAATTATTTGTTAACGCGCAGGGGGTCAAGTGGTGAGTTAAACCATGAGGTTACCTTATCCTTTTTAAAATACACCTTGGATATTTGGTAATACCAAGTATCACGGGATTTTCGAACCGGTTCTCCTTGGATTATACGTACATCCGACTTTGAGTCTCCTTTTTCGAAATTTTTAGCGGTGATTCTTTTCTGTGTATAGGGTATATCATTTTCAGAAATACTGTTTAGAGGGTATTTCTTATCCTGATACCAATCGATTACTATACCATTTTGAAATAATATCCACGAATTTCCATAATGCCAGGTTTGAGAAATCGTAAAATCTGGTTGCCCGTGAATTTTTAATACGGCTTGTTGTGATGAGCCCTTAGAAAAATAATTTGTTTTCGTGTTTAGTGGCTGAAGTTGACTATTTTGTTTGCTAGTACCACCAAGTGTAGAGAATACTGTATTTGGATCTTGTGTAAATAAGGTCTGATAGATAAAAATAAGTGCGATGCTCAAGAATAATATACTTAAATATTTTTTATAATTGCGTTTTTCAAGTACCTTTTCAGTATTTAAATTTTGATAAAGAGATGAAACATCAAAAGCTGTTTCATTTTGACGGCTTGAGACAGTAACTGAAATTTCAGGCATAACGCCATTTTGTTGATAATATTCAGTAATTTTGAAATAAGCGACATTAATTTCTTTGAGTTTTTCTTCAGCAAACTGTTGTTCTTCTTCATTATTAATAAATTTGTCTGGGTGCCACTGTTTTACTGAACGTTTATAGGCGTACTTACAGGACTCTAAATCGGAGTTTTGCGACAAACGCAATGTTTTATAATGACTTGTAAATGATTGTTGCTTGTTCATAGTGGGTGAAAAAAATTAGACTTATTTTAGTTTATGACAATATTGAGGCGAAAATGATCAATTAGCGATGAGATCCATGTTAACACACTATTTGTTGTATGTATTTTAATCGGTAACACGAAGAATTAACAATTTTAGTAGGTTTTCATATCTTTTGTGATGAATTGAGTAATAAAGCACAATAAAACAATGGGTTAAGTATTAAGTATAGCTTAACACTCATGTTTTGTTTATACTTATAGCATCATTATGTGCAGTCTTATTGATCTCATTGAGATTTCAGGTAAAGATCTTTCCAGTTTAAGTTCACTGACTGTATATTTTAAATTTCTTAGTTCACACGGTCATGAATATAAAAGAAAAACTAAAGAAAATTGAATGTTGACCGTTTAATTACTGTAAGAATTATTACAAAGAATGGCGTGTGCAACAGAGTAATTTACAAGTATTAAGTATATAAATAACAGGAACCGGAAAAAGTAATTTTTCAATTTAAATAAGGAATTGGTGAGAAGAATGATGTTTGGTAGAAACTTTTTATTTTTAATGCTTATTTTTAGTGCGGCATGTACCACAATGCCAAATGAAGTAAGGGATGGATTGGAGACAGATACATTAAGGATGCCAGCAAGTAATTTGGTTGCGGTTTACAAGATTGGTGTTGATGATGTAATTAAGGTTAATGTCTGGAAAAATCCTGAATTAACAATTGAAGTTCCTGTAAGACCTGATGGTATGATTTCTGTTCCCTTAATTGGTGATGTGAAAGCAGCTGGTTTATCGCCAGAAACGGTTTCAAAAAATATAAAATTAAAACTTAAGAAATTCCTTCGTGATCCATTAGTTGCGGTTATTTTGACACAATTAAATAGCCATGAGTATTTATCACGAGTTAGAGTTACAGGAGCAGTTAGAACCCCAATCTCTCTGCCTTATCGTCAGGGTATGACTGTTTTGGATGCCGTATTAGCCGCTGGTGGCATTAATGATTTTGCTTCAGCAGGTAGCACAAAACTATATCGTCGAGTTAATAATAAATCGAATGCAATTAATATAGATTTAGATAATATATTGAACGGTGGTAAATTAAGTACTAATTATATTTTAAAGCCTGGTGATATTATTACCGTTCCTGAAAGAATCTTCTAAAAGTAATTAAATACTATGCATTTACCTTTTGATCAATTATTAAAAATATTACTGCGAGAGTTAGCCTCGCATAAAATTAAGGTTGTCGTACTATTCTGTTTAATCAGTTTATTATTTCTTGGTGTTGGATTAATTTGGCCTAAAAAATATGTATCGTTTGCAACAATTGTTTCTGATAATCAAAATATTATCCAACCATTATTGGCTGGTGCAGCAGTTCCTACCAAAGTTGTTGATAAATTAAGAATCTCTAAAGAAATTTTATTTAGCCAAAAAATAATGCATAAGTTGTTACTTGTAACTGGTTATATAACTAATGATACTGATCCAATTACAGAAGAGTTGATTTCTGAGCGAATTAAAAAAAATACTAAAGTTACTAAAGTAGGGAGAACATTAATTCGTATTACTTTTCAAGGTAGTGATCCCATTACTGTATATAACGTGACAAAAACATTTGTAGATCTATTTGTCGAAGAAGGTGAACAAGTACAAGCTAGAGAAAGCAAAGAAGCTTTTGTATTTATTGAAAAACAATTGCAAGAATATCATGTGAAATTAGTTGATGCCGAGAATAAGTTAAAAGATCTTCGTACTAAGAATTACGACGCAAGACCCGGAACGGAAACTGTAGTTAATGAAGCGATTGCAGGGTATAGGCGTAAAATTAATGCTGCTCGATTAGAGTTACAAGAGGCTCTAATTAAACGAAAGTCACTTGAAGATCAATTATCCGGAGAAGCAGAAATAACGACATTGGCTACTAGAGATGGCCAGTTTAGAACTAGAATTTTAAATTTACAATCACAACTTGATACCTTACGCCTTAGTTATCATGAAGAACATCCTGATATTGTACGTACTAAACGACAAATTACGGATATTAAGCAAACTATTATAGAAGAAGAACAAGAAAAATTGAATGCCAAGAACGAGGCGAAAAGTAAAGGTGAACTATTTGTAGATGAAGGTGTCCTACTTAGCCCACTTTACCAGCAATTAAGAAGTGATTTATCATTAACAAAAACAAAGGTTTTAACATTGCAAACTAGAATTTCAGCGACTAAGAAATTAATGGGCGAAGAATTTGAACGTTTAAAAAGAATTGGACAGACAGAAGCGACCCTAGCTGAACTTACTCGAGATTATGAAGTTAATAGGGATATGTATACTAGCCTACAAACTCGTCGTGAAAAAGCAAATATTTCAATGAATCTAGGAAATGAAAATACTGGCCCTAGTTTCCGTGTTCAAGAACCAGCTAGATTACCTTTGGTTCCAAGTGGTATGAGGTTTATGCATTTCTTAATTACAGGTTTGTTACTTGGGGTGTTAATTCCACTTGGACTTGTTTACTCATTTGTATATTTTGATCCTAGAGTGAGAACTTATTCTCAAATTGAAATGAAATTAAATATTCCAGTTTTGGCCGTTATTCCCCATATATGTAATACTGCTGAGAATAATACTAAGGCTTTAACTAATAAATATTTGATATTAATTGTGTTACTAGTTGGAGCTGTTTATATATCCGTTACAACTTTAAAAATTTTGAAGGTGCTTTAATATGACTAACAAAAGAAAACCAGGGAAACGAAAAGAGTTTCGTAATTCAAAAAAAGAAACTCTTGATCTGGATTTGTCAATTTCAGGGAAAAATAATTTTTTAACGAAAACTAATGACGATGTACGAAATGATGCGCTAGAGAAAATGGCCGATTCGACTCGTCAAATAGAAAATATGAAAGAAATATTTTTGTTAGATGAAGATGAACTATCCAATAAGAAAATAATTAGTGCAAATATGGCTGATCATAAAGTACCTGATCGGTTTAGGAAGTTAAGAACTACATTATTAAACGTTAGTAAAAATAATAATTTTATGCTTATGGTTACTTCTGTATGTGAATCTGGTGGTGCAAGTGTTGTAGCAACTAACTTGGCTGCAGCTTTTTCGTTTGATGATAGTAAAACGTCATTATTAATAGATTGCAATTTACGTAAGCCAAAACTTGATAAAATGTTTAATGTACACCCAGAAAAAGGATTGACTAACTATTTGGAAGATAAAGATACCAATGTTGATCAAATTATTACATCAACGGGTATTAAACGATTAAGGTTAATTACTGCTGGAAAAAATAAAGAATCAACTTCGGAATATTTTACCTCAGCACGAATGCATAGCTTGTTAAGTAAAATCCAAGAGCGTTATTCTGATAGGTATATTATTATTGATGCACCTCCAATCGGTGAGTCACCTGATGCCGCTATTTTGTCAGAGTTATGTGACTTTGTACTTGCTGTAGTACCTTATGGGAAAGTTACAGCACCGTATATTGAGAAATCATTAAAAGCGATTGATAAAAATAAGCTTGTTGGTGTTGTTTTTAATAATTAAGTTCACACCTAAAAATAAATTATATTATGCATTGTTGTCGATTACTTTATGTTAGTTTATCAGTATTAACGAGTTTAATGATTGTCAGTGATCTACATGCCTTCGAATCAAGTACTAATTATAGGATTGGCACTTCTTATACTGATAATAGTTTGTTGGTTGAAAACAACAAAAAAAATGAATTATCTATTGATGCCTTGGTTGGATTTAGTGTTCTCGATAATTTGCCGAATTTAAATTATAGTTTAATTTCGAATGTTAGACATACTAATTATACTAACAATACATTAGCTGATGTAACATACTATACGGTTATTGCTGATTTAGTTTGGGATATTGTACCAACTTCATTTTCGTGGCAGGTCAATAATAATTTATCAGTAAGAGAGATTAACCAGTTAAATCGCCCCTTACCTAATAACGTTCAACAAGTTAATATTTTTAGCACTGGGCCCTCTTTTGTCTATAGAGTTAGTGCATTAAATCGAGTCCTACTTGACTATCGATATTCAGATATTAAATATGAAAAGAAAATTATAGTAACAAATGTTGATAGTCAACGTGACGTTTATACTTTAGCGCTTGAGCATAGAATTTCAGAAAGAAGTAATATTTCATTAAATTTTGAAGATACGGCAGTTAAGTATCTTGATAAGACAACAAATAGTGATTTTACAGGTAAATCAATGTTTCTTACATATGATACTACAAAAGCACGGTCAATTATTAATGTATCAGCTGGTGTCAGTGAGGCCACGTTAGTGACAACTGGAAAGAAAATTAAAAGTGATTTTTATAATGCTCAGTGGGATTATCAAATTAATTTCAGTTCGATTTTCTCTGCACGATATTGGAAGGGATTAAGTGATCCTACGAATGATGTGCGTCTGTCAAACTTTTTAAATTCAGGAGTTGTTAATACCGCTGTACTGAATGATACGAGCATTTTTACTGTTGAGCGTATGTATTTGATATACAACCAAACTAAATCTAATTGGAAAACAATTTATACATTGTATGGTTTTGAACAAGATTATGATCAGCTTCAACCTACTCAAACTACTCTCGGTGCAAGTATCGCATTTGATTATAACCTTTCTAGGTCACTTGTACTTACTAACAGACTATCGCAAATCACACGAAAAATACTATCAGCTAATGAATTAAGAAACTTAGATACATCATTAACTATTGGTACCCGTTACTATATATCAACAAATTTACAGTTTTTAACTCAATATCAAAAAAATGATCGAACTAGTACGCAAACAGGTAGGTCATATGAAGAGAATGTTTTGTCTATAGGTTTAACTTATACAAATGCAAATTTAAGAGGTCGATTACAATAAGAACTCATGAATAATTCTAAGGTTAATAATGTATATTTAACTATTACAATTGATACTGAATGTGATCATGATTCAAATTGGGTGCGTTCAAACCCTCTGACATTTAATTCTATAACGACAGGTATTCCTGATATATTACAACCAGCATTTAATAGTGTCGGTGCGATTCCAACCTATTTATTAACAGTAGAAGTGATGGAGAATGAGCAATCAGTATTCTCTTTACAGAATTTAAAAGGACGTTTTGAACTGGGAACTCATTTACATGCTGCCTTCATCGAGCCAGAAAAAAAATTCTATGAGTATGCCGGTGTTGATAGTCCAGATTTTCAATGTCAATATACAAAAGAAGTTGAGTTTAAAAAATTAGAAAATTTAACTAATTTATTTATAAATAAATTTGGTTATCGCCCAACAACTTTTCGTGCTGGACGGTATGGAGCCGGAATAAATACATTTGAATCCTTAGAAATATTAGGGTATACCGTTGACACTAGTGTCACGCCACATTTGTTATGGTCAGAACCAAAGGCAACAGTTGATTATCGAGAGGCACCTGAGCAACCTTATTTCCCAAAAAAAGGTTCGTTAATAGTTGTAGATGATGCAACGACTAAAGGCTTACTAGAGGTTCCTGTTACAGTAAAAAAACGAATGTTTCGAGGTCCGTCTTGGTTTCGACCTTGGTTTTCATCGGTAGATAAAATGAAAGAAATAGTTCAGTATCACATGGAACATTATTCCAATAATGAAATCTTAGTACTAAATATGATGTTTCACTCTATGGAAGTCATTCCGAAAGCATCACCATATCCTCGTTCTGATGCAGATGTTGAGTGTTTTATTGATGATATGATTAATATTTTAACTTGGTGCAAAAATGAAGGAATAGAATTTTGTAATCTCAATAACTTATATTCTAAGTTTACTGAAAGCTGAAAGAATGTATAACTTAATATTGTTACTATGAAAACAGGTGATAAACTTAAAAAACTACTTGTACATGTTTCAAACTATTCTATTGGTAGTTTGCTGGTTACTTTTGCTGGTTTTATTTCTTTTCCAATTTTAACACGGTTGTTGTCCCAAGCTGATTATGGTTTATTGAGCTTAGTAGGGGCAACTTTAACGTTGTTGGTGGCACTTGGAAAGCTTGGTCTTCAAAATCCTATAATTCGATTTTATTCGGATGCTGAATCAAATCGAGATGGTTGGAATTTGGATAAATATTATTCAACAATTATTTTGGGCATGGTAGTCATTGGCGTTGTAATTACTGTAGCTTGGTTAGTATTAGTTTATTTTGTTTCTGATAATATACTAGGAGATGAACAACTGCGGTTTTTATTTATACTGACTTCAGCATTAGTACTTATTCGAGTAATGGATAGTGCTTTTTCTAATATTTATCGAGCCAAGCAAAAAAGTAAATTATTGAGCACTTACCGTGTTTATCGACGGTATGCTACATTACTGCTTGTGGTTATAACATTATTTTATATTTCAAATAGTTTGTTTGGGTTGTATATAGCTACAATATTTGTCGAATTGATTTCAGTTTTCATTTTAGGGTTCATGTTACTTAAACATCAATCCATTACTACAAATTCTTTTTCCCCTTTCTTATTAAAACAAATGTTGATTTTTGGAATACCGTTGGTAGGGCATGAGCTAGCTTGGGTCTTGCATAATACCGGTGATCGATATTTAATTCAGTGGATGATGGGCTCTGAGCAATTAGGATCTTATGCGGCTGCTTATAATTTAAGCGATTATGTTCGTGTTATTGTCATTATGTCGCTATATCAAGCTTTACCACCTATATACTTAAAAATATGGTCGGATGAAGGAGAGAAAGCAACACGTCACTTTATCGAAAAATCATTACACTTTTATATTATGGTTGCACTACCAATAGTTGCTGGGGTTTCAGTTGTTGGTCCAACATTATTGACAATTCTTGCCACAGAAAAATTTTCTTCTGGTGCTGTTATTATTCCTTATGTAATTGCTGGTATGGTAATCAATGGTAGTGCAGTGATGTTTGGTGCTGGACTTTATATTCACAAGCAAACTAAAATTCTCATGGTGTTAATGTTAGTTAGCGCAGTGTTTAATGTTTTGCTAAATATGGTATTAATTCCACGTTATGGTATAGAAGGTGCCGCTATAGCTACTTTAATTAGTTATACCGGGTTTGCTATCAGTAATAAAATTGTATCTTCGCGGAAATTTTATATAGCAATTCCGTGGGTAACTGTCATTAAATTTGGTTTAGTGTCAATAATAATGTATTTATTATTGATTCAAATTGATATTTATAATTCTTTCATTACTTTGATGATGCAGATTTTCTCAGGTGCGATATTTTATGCCATTATGGCCATTTTTCTTGATGCTACAGCAAGGGATATCGCAAGAAAAACGTTATCAAAAATGCGTGGGTTAATTTAATGAATCAATATGAAATTAAAGTAAACGTATCTACACTAAATGACTTTCTTAATACAGGAAGTGAACAATGTTAAGTATTTATCTATTTTGGATTTCGGTAATATTTATTTTGTATACGTATTTTGGGTATCCCTTGATTATTTGGGGGTTGTCTATGAGTCGTGTAAAACCCCAAGTTGAAATTAAAACGGCTTATGATTGGCCTGACATTTCAGTTGTTATTCCTGTCTATAATGAAATAAATAATATAAGTAAAAAAATAGATAATTTGTTATCAATTAATTATCCGATGGAAAGACTTAGAATAATTTTGGTTTCGGATGGCTCAGACGATGGAACTGTTGAGTTATATACCAACGACATAAGAATACATTTTATTTCATATGAAGAAAGGCAAGGGAAACCATCAGCGTTGAATGTAGCGCTAAAGACAGTTACAACAGACATTGTCATTTTTACTGATGTGAGACAAACTCTTGATGAGTACGCGTTTAAATTTTTGATTAAAAGTTTGCAACAACCCGGGGTTGGTGCAGTAAGTGGTGAACTGTGCCATCAAGCGTCTGAGACAAATATTGGACAAAATGTTGGTTTATATTGGCGGTATGAAAAATGGATTAGAAAATCAGAAAGTCGATTTTGGTCTACAGCTGGTGTTACTGGTGCGTTATATGCTATTTACACTAAAGATTATCATTGTCTCAGAAAAGAAACTTTATTGGATGATTTTGAAGTACCCATGAATATTGTTAGGACGAATAAACGCGTGCTATTAGAGTCACAGGCAAAAATTTTTGATGTTTCCCAAGAAAATATGGCTGGGGAAAAAAATCGTAAAATTAGAACGTTAACAGGAAATTTTCAATCATTTCTGTGGAACAAGTGGCTGTTTAACCCATTTAAAAACCCCATTTTTTTTCAATTTTTGTCACATAAAGTATTTAGGTTAGTTGTGCCATACGCCATGTTAATTTCATTGCTAAGCTCTTTTACTGCAGTTGGATTATTATATTCCATACTATTTTGGTCTCAGGTTAGTTTTTATTTTGTTGGTGCTATGGGTATATTTTCTGACAAATTCAAAAAAAACAAACTCATTAGTGTGATAGTTGTTTTTATAGAACTTAATATATCTGCAGTTATAGCGTTAAAACAATTTTTAAATGGCAAGATTAGTGTTCGCTGGGATAAAATATCATGACTATATCCGTTCTAATGTACCATGCACTTTATTCGGATGATTCTGAGTTAGCGGCTATTAGTGAAGAAGAACGCCCGTATGCTATATCCTGTAATATGTTTCAGAAACAGTTGGACCTGTTAATTAAAAATAGTATTCCGGTATTAAATCCTGTCACATTTTCAATTTCATCTAACGTTGATGATAAACATGCAGTTTTGTTAACTTTTGATGACGGTCATGAAAGTTTTTATCGTCATGCTTTTCCAGAATTAAAAAAACGTAATATGCAGGCAATATTTTTCGTTACTTCAGATTTAATTAAACAACGGGATGATTTTTGTTCATGGCTGCAGTTAAAAGAAATGTCTGACAATGGTATGAGCATTCAATCTCATGGGAAAACCCATAAATTCATCTCTGATTTAGTATTAAGTGAGGCTATTAACGAATTGTCAGAATCAAAAAATGATATTGAGAAGGAGCTAAATGTCAGCGTGAATTCTATATCGTTTCCTGGCGGTAGATACACGCAGCGTGAAATTACTGAGGGTGTTGAATTGGGTTATAAATTATTTTTCACCTCTCGAGAAGGTGTGAATGATCAAATTAGCGGTTCAGGTTCATTTGTTATTAAACGTTTAGCCTTAAAAAATACAACTAATTTAACAGATTATTTGAGTTTGTCAAAAGGAAATAATTTCTTAATAATAAAACGAATTACTATTTACCAAGTTAAACATCTAATTAAGAAATTACTGGGTAATAGTTTATATCACATACTTTATAAAAGGGGGCAGTCTAATTGAATTTTGACTCCCCTGACTCTGATGCGTCAACACGATACGATTGTTTTTGGACTGAAAATGGTCAACTAAAATCGACATTATTGTTTATCGCAATTCCTGGAATATTACTTGCTGTTGTTATCGGAATAGGAGTTCCTATTCCTAAATGGGCATTGTATGGCGTTGCTGGCTTATTGGGGCTGATAATGTTTGCCAAAAGCTTCTCTAATCCAGAGTTTTTAATAGCCTCCTTTATTCTTTATATACCGTTTAGTAAACAAGTTGTTGTTCCTATAGCTCCTGGTATCAATGGAACAAATATGCTTATTGCAATGTTAATATTATCATTAATTTCGGTATCATCAAAAAATAATAAAGCTTTATTTACGGTTTATCCTAATACTAAAATTGTAAAAATTTTTGCATTTGTAAGTTTTTTTTCAGTGATAACATTAATGTTAAGTGATGGTGGGATTTCATATTTACGAGAAGATATATTACCGCAAGTCAAAGGTTGGGTAGAACAGTTTATTATTTTTTTTATTTTTGTCAATATTATAAAAGATGGTGCTATGGCACGTCGGATTGTTATTTATTTGATGATTGGTACTTTTGTTGCTTTATTAGCAGGAGTTCAGGAAACTCTGGATAAAATGGGGCTTGCTTCAATCGAAAAATCTAGAGTGCTCGGTCCACAATTACAACCCAATGATTATGGTGCTTTTCTTGTCTATAATACTGCACCAATTTTTGCGATTTTTTTGATTTACTTTAAGAGTTGGAAAGCTTGGTTGATGACACCCTATTTTCTTGTGACACTTAAGGTTTTGTTATCTACTTTTTCTCGTGGGGCATTATTGGCTTTAGGTGCTGCAATATTTGTTGCTAGTTTTGTGAAGGGTAAGAAATTTATAATTTCCGGTGGTATTTTAGGTATTGTTGCAATAATTCTGTTACCTCAATTAATACCAACGTCCTTAAAAGATCGCTTTGGTATAAGTGATACGACTGAAATCAAAGAAGAGAAGCTAGATTCTAGTTCTGAGACACGACTGGTTTTATGGAAAGCAGCAATAGATATGTCACTCGAAAGTCCTGTTTTTGGAAAAGGGTTTAAAAATTTTAACCGATTAAAGAGCAATTATACTGAAGTTGATGTAAGAGAAGGTGATACTCATAATATGTTTTTATGGATTAGTTCTCAAATGGGGATTCCTGCTCTTATTCTCTTTCTCTTGATATTGTATCGTTTCTATAAAACAGGAGTTGATATCTTCCTTAATCATCCAGATAAATTTACAAAAGCAATTGGACTCGGTGGAGTGTCGATGGTTGCAGGTGTTGTTGTGGTTAATATGTTTGGATCTAGAATGATAGGTATCGATGTTTGTGGTTATGTGTGGATCTATCTTGCAATTGTGTCTCGCTTAGTGTGTGAGTTGAGTCCAACAGAAAAAGTGGGTTGATATGGTTATAAACAGTAAAAACAATCAATTGCCCTTAGTTGTCCATATCATTGATAGATTGCCACCTGATGGTGCTGAACGATTAATGGTTGACATACTCAAAAATAGATCCTCTCGGTTTCGATTTTATGTTTTGTGTTTAGTTGAAGGCGGTGCTTTAGAGTCAGAATTAGAGACTATAGGTGTTCCAGTCGTTATCTTTAATAAATACAGTAAATTTGATGTTAGTATTATTTTTAAATTGGTGTCTTGGTTACGTAAAAATCGACCTTCAGTTGTACATACTCATTTATTCACAGCAGATACATGGGGACGACTTGCTGCTTTTATTTCTCGGGTTCCTTGTATTATCAATACGGTACACAGTACAAATACTTGGAAAGGACCTGTTCATCGTATTATTGATCAGCTGTTATCTATAGCTTCAAATAAAGTTGTCGCGTGTTCAGAAGAAGTTGCTAATGTTCTTAAAAATACATTCCATATTTCTAATAAGCGTATTACGGTAATATCAAACGGAATTGATTTCCTAAGGTTTGAGTCACTAAAGTTGACTACAATTAAGGAAATAGACAGTTTACCGTGTGATGTGCTTAAAATAGTTGTCATTGGCCGATTACATCCTGCTAAAGGTCACTTTGATTTAATAGAGGCAATTTCTAAATTAAAATATCTTAATACACAGTTTCATGTATTTCTTGTGGGAGAAGGCGAGCTGCACGATGAGATTGTTAAAAAATGCAAAGAGACAAGTATTACAAACTACGTAACTTTACTAGGTCAACGTAGTGACATTCCATTGATTTTAGCTAAAACTGATTTATTTGTGATGCCATCACATTGGGAAGGTTTGCCAATGGCATTGCTTGAAGCAATGGCCATGAGTATGGCTGTGATTGCAACAAAAGTGGGCGGTATACCAAATGTGATAGATGACGGTGTAAATGGTTTATTGATTGATAAAGGTGATGTAGTTGCGCTTGAAAAGAGGATTCAACAGTTAATGTGTGATTCTGGATTACGACAAAAGTTAGGTGAACAAGCAAAAAAGACAGTTGTTGAAAAATTTAGCGCTAAAAATGTAGCTTCTGAATATGAGTCGCTTTACCAAACAATAATTGGAAAAACACCATGAGAGAGTTTGTGAGACAGTCGGCTAGTCGAGTGATGTTACCTTTGACCTATGTCGATCAATTGTTACGACCTGGAGTTCGAGTGTTAATGTACCATCGAATAGTTGATAGCACTGAATACGATCAATTGTCAGTCAGTCCAAAAATATTTGAAAGACAAATGCACTATTTGGCTAACAATTTTAACGTAACGTCATTAGATTTAGCTGTTCAGACATTGTTTAATAATAAAAAAAATTCTAATAGTGTTGTAGTGACATTTGATGACGGTTATTTAGATAATTTAGAATATGCGCTACCAATATTAGAGGAATATAATATTCCAGCAACTATTTTTATAACAACAGATTTTTGTGAACAAACTGCAAGTCATCCACGTTATGCAACAAATAATAAAAGATTACACCTCGATTGGGAAGAGGTACAAGAAATGAATAAAGCTAAAAACATTACCTTTGGTTCACATACTTTATCACATCCATTTTTGTCGCGATTAGAAAAAAATAATTCGGAAAAAGAAATACGAAAAAGTAAGGATATCATTGAGTCTAAACTAAATGAGAAAATCAATCATTTCTGTTATCCATCCGGTGATTATGGACTAAGAGAGATAGAGTATGTCAAAGGATCTGGTTATGAGACTGCAGTGACTGTGTCACCAGGAAAAAATAGAACAGTTATTTCTCCATTTGAGATTAATCGAACTGAAGTGACTCAAAAAGATACTGCTAGAGATTTATTTTTGAAACTTAATGGCTCGTTTGACTTGATGCATCAAGTTTTGCACTGGAAACGTAAAAAAGAATTTGAAAAGTTGTCTGTTTAAAATTTTAAAAAAATGAATTTGGAGTTGTAATGAAATTACTGTATTTATTGACAGAACCATTTGGGGTTGGAGGTGTGCAATCCGATATGTTGGCATTATCAAAAGACCTAGTAAAAGAAGGTGATGACGTTTATGTGGCATCCACACCGGGTGTTATGCTAGATGAGTTGAAATCAAACGGCGCAAAATTTGTAAATCTTGACTTTCAATTTAGTGGTTTATTTGGAATGTTGAAAGTTGGGTTTGAGTTGAGGAAGTTTATTAAAAGTGAAGGTATTGAAGTATTGGCTCCTCAGTCAGTTCGCTCAACTATAGCTAGCTATATTTGTCTTCGGTTAATACCGTTTTTCTATAAAGTGAAAAAAACGAATAAAAGAATAGCTATTGTTACGACAATACATAACATTCATAATCCAAAGCATTTTAAGTATGGTGGTATTATTCTAAATACGTGTTCAGATTATGTGATATTTGAATCTCATTATGAACGTGACCGTTTAATAGCTAGTGGTTTGAGTAGTGCGAAAAGCTGTGTTATTCATAGTGGTATTGATACAGATAAATTTGTTCCGATAACTCCGAGTGAATCATTATTAAAAGAATATAAATTGGATAAAAATAAACATACCATATTCGGTATTGTTGCGCGACTATCTGAAGAAAAGGGACATCAATATTTATTAAAAGCATTTTCAAAAGTGTATGCGGACAATAATAATGCGAGGCTGGTCATAGTGGGTGATGGTCCATTGTTTGATGAGACGAAAGAGATATCAAAAAGTCTAAGTTCAGATGAAGCTGTGATATTTACCGGGTTGAAACGTAATGTTGCAGAACATTTAGCAATGTTCGATGTGTTTGTTTTATCGTCTACTCGAGAATCTTTTCCATTAGCAGCAAGAGAAGCAATGGCTGCAGGAAAAGCAGTAATAGCACCACGTATTGGCGGATGTCCCGAGGTGGTTGATGAAAATACGACTGGTTATTTATTTGAAGCTGCTAATGTTGATGATTTGGCCGGTTGTATGCAAAAAATTATTATTGAGAAAAAATTTGAACTTTTTGGAGAGAAGTCGCGCCAACGTGTTGAGGAATTGTTCTCACGAAAACAATGGGTGTCTGGTGATAAAGCTATTTATTTAAATTATCTATAGAGGAAAGTTTTAATGTATTTTGTGTTTTTAAAGAAAATAACGTATTTTTTTACATTTGTGTTATTTAGTGTTGTCGTTCAGTCTCAATCCGTTCAAAGTTCAGAAGATTTGTTTTCAAATTTAAAAACGGGACATAATAGACTGCGTGCACCAGATATTGATAAACCAGATTTACATAAATCATATACTGATCCAGTTTTTAATACTGTTATAACGAGAATAACTGCTCCATCTCAAGTTCCGAGAGTAACACGGGTACGTCATTATTATTCAAAAGCGAATCCATTTAATGCTGATGAGACATATGCTGTAATGTTCGGTAGTAACGGCAGTAAATGGCTTTATAGTGCTAAGACATGGGAGCCTATTCAAAAACTAATTTTGTGGAGTAGTGAACCTGAAATTCAGTGGCATCCAACTGACCCAAATAAATTTTATTATTTAGCAAAATTAGATAGAAATAAAAATCCTCGTGGAATGTTTATTTATGATCTAAAGAAAAAATCAAGAACTTTGCTAAAGGATTTTAGTGAATACAAACGTATCAGAGGAAAGCTAGAAGGTAATATGGACAAAAAGGGACGTTATTATGCCTTGGTAGGAACAAATGGAAGTGAAAATGAAATATTCGTATATGATGTTATCAACAACACTACAAGTGAAAAACAAAAAGTGTCGAAATATGTTGCTTCAGATTGGGTTAGTGTTTCACCAAGTGGTCAGTATGTTGTAGCAATGGGTAAGTATCGTTCAAGAATTTACGATATAAAAATGAACCTAATTCGAGATTTACCTAGAGGTACTTATGGACATGGTGATTTATGTTTAGGTGAAAATAATGATGAATATTTAGTTTTTGATGGCGCGGATTATGAAATTGATGGTAATAGAAATATTAACCGGGCAAATCTTAAAACAGGGAAGCTGGATATTTTGACTCGCATCGGATGGCGTAGTACACCTCATGTATCGTGTCGTAATTTGGATAAACCAGGTTGGGCTTTAATATCCACTCAAGGGCCTGATTTTCGGTATTCGAATCATGATTTTGAAATATTCTGGGTTAAGCTGGATGGTTCTCGCGAGGTTAGACGAGTAGCGCATCATCGTAGTAGTAGAAAAGGCGGTGGTTATTTTGCAGAGCAGCAGGCAGTTACTAATAAAACAGGTGATAAAATAATATTTGCAAGTAATTGGGGTAAAGGTGAGGTTAATGATTATCTGATTGACTTAAAATTATCGAATAGCAGTAAGAAGGACTGAAAGTGGAGTCAGTTACTTTTTTCTTTGAACCGGTATTTTATATAGGTCTTTTCTTATTGTTTGTACTTGCTATGTGTAAGTATAATTTAAATAGTAAGTATTCGATAAAGTTAGTCTATCTAACAATTGTATTTTATGTGCTTGTAGCAACACCTTTGGGTGCAAATTTTTTAGTGGCTCAGGTAGAGGTGGCATCGGTTGATCAAACCTGTCTTAAAAAAAACACTAAGACAATAGTGATTTTGAGTGGTGGGATAACTGGAGATCCAGATTCACTTGATGAAATTTGGCGTTTAAAGGAAGAAAGTTACCGACGTGTTTTACTTGGACTTGAGTTGGCGAAACAAATTGAAGGCAGTGAGATTATAGTGTCTGGTGGGTTTGGTGGGATTTACTCAGAAGCTATAATAATGGAGTCGTTAATTAAGAAGTTGGGGTTTTCTGGAGTTTTAATTGCTGACGCTGATTCTAAAAGTACCTATGCAAGTGCTGTAAATGTTACAGAAATATTATTAAAAAGAAAAGTTAAAGAGTATTGGTTAGTGACATCAGCTTTACATATGTTACGAGCAAAAAGTACTTTCACTAAACAAGGTATTATTCCATGTCTGTACCCGGTAAATAGTGTTTACGTTGCAACATCATTTCCTGGGGCAATATTACCTCAAATGAGTGCGCTTGCGAAAAGTACTGCAGTTTTTCACGAAGTTATTGGTATTTTGTGGTATTGGTTAACTGAAAAAAATTAATAACATAATAGTTATGAATAAAAATAAAATAAACATTACCTATATAATTGACTCTATTGGATGGGCCGGAGCGCAAACACATTTGATTAGTGTGTTAACCAATATTGATCTAGAAAAATTTAATGTAAGTGTGGTGTGTCTTAGAGCACCTGGTGAGCAGTTTGATATCTTAGAAGAGTTAAATATAACAAGTTTAGTGTTAAATTTAGAAAACTTAATGACTCCTATTGAAACAATCAAGGCTATATTTAAATTACATAAATTTCTTAGGTTGAATAAAACTGATGTTTTTCAGTCTTACATGTTTAATCCGAATTTGATAGCTAGCATTATGGCGTGCATACCTTGGCTTAGGTTCAAGTTGATCACAACAAGGCGGGATACAGGATACTGGCATCAACAGCATCATTGGTGGTTGTATCGATTTATGAATCTGGTGACTTATAAAATAATTGCTGTAAGTTCAGAAGTTCGGTTGGAGTCTATAAAAAATGAAAAGGTCTCACCAAAAAAAATAATAACTATTTATAATGGAATTGATCTTGATGTTTATAGTGATAAAATATTTGATAGGACTAAAGTACGTAAGAATTTCGGTATCAAAGAAAATGAATTTGTATTTGGTATGTTGGCTGCATTACGGCCAGAGAAAAGACATGAGTTATTTATAGAAGCAGCTTCAAAAGTAATTGTTACAGTACCTAATGCTAAATTTATGGTTGTTGGTGGCGGCTATGCTAAAACAAAGGAAGGGATTATCGAGTCTATCTCAAAATATAAAATGAAGGATAAGTTTCTGTTAACTGGAGTGTTAGGGAATGTCGTTCCTGCATTAGCAGCTTTTGATATTTCCATTCTATGTTCAGATACAGAAGGTATGTCAAATTCAGTATTGCAATCTATTGCAATGAGTAAAGCAACGATAGTAACAAATGTTGGTGGTAATCCTGAAGTAATTGAAGATGGTGTAAACGGTGTTCTTATTCCTCCAAATGATTCAGATTCATTAGCTGAGTCAATGATTGAACTTTTTGAAAATAACCAGAAAAGACACGAAATGGAAATTCAAGCTCTTAATATAGCAACTGATAAATTTAATATATATCCAATTATTAAAATGTTAGAAGCTGTTTATACGGATATAGTCCCTTTAAGTTAATTTAATAATAAGATTTAATGACTATGATGAAATTATATAATAAATTTAGACGTATAATTAGAAAATTAATTAATTGTATTAAACCGTATAATGGCTATTCAAATCGAAAGTTAATTAGTAATTTTTCAGGTCTTCAGAAAAATTTTTATGTTAAGTTTTGGAGTGAAGCAGCTAGCTCTGTTGGAGCCAGTATTGTAGATGTTGGGTATGGTTATTTTAAAATTAATGTTGGCAATAAAAAAACCTATGTCCGTGATTACAATGTAATGTTAGATGATAATTTAACCTTAAAAATTGCCGGTAACAAGCCATTTGTTCTCAAAATATTGAATGAAGGAGGTTTTCCTACGCCACGGTTTTTGGAATATAAAATTGATCAGCTAGAAAAAGCACAAAAATTCTTGGTTGATTTAGGGCGTAATGTTGTTATTAAACCGGCTAGTGGCACTGGAGCTGGACGAGGTGTAACGACACATATTAATGATGACATTAAAGTGAGGAAAGCATCATTTTTTGCAGCTTCGTTTTGTGAAACATTACTTATTGAAGAACAAGTTAAAGGTGATTCATTTCGGTTATTGTATCTTGACGGTGTTTTTTTAGATGCAATTCGTCGCGATCCGCCATTTGTTGTTGGTGATGGAAGAAGTACAATTAAGATGCTTGTTAAAAATGAAAATGATAAACGTATTGAATCTGCTGAAATATTAACCTTTCATCCATTGATTATTGATATGGAATGTAGGTTAAAGTTGAAAGAGCAAGGGTTACATATTAATTCCGTTTTAGATAATGGTGAAAAAATTATTATTAAAACAGTGGTTAATCAAAATAGTTGTTTTGAAAATCACATAGTCCGAGACTCGATTCATCCATCAATTATAGACATTGGGAAAAATGTTGTGTCAGAATTAGGGATTACGCTTGGTGGAATAGACGTTATAACACAGGATATTTCAATTTCACTTGAAGATGCCAACGGTATTATTAATGAAATAAATACAACACCAGGGCTGCATCATCATATATTAGTTTCTGAAAAGGATAAAATATTACCTGTTGGTAAGATGGTGTTGGAGTATATATTTAAAAAATAACAGATTATTATTTTTTTATAATGGTAATAATGAAGAGTGATAGCTTATTTAGCGTTCATTAAAAAAATTATTATTAGTCAAAAATTATCCCCAATACATAAAATGTATAACTCATCTGAGTGCGTTAACCTTTACGGTTTAGCTTATACGCAAACTATATTATATTATATTGATTTGATTAAGCTAACTTTAAAATTTGATGTATTTTTAGGGTATGTTGTGCCTGTCAGTGGGTCGGATTTATTACCACTGAATGAGATTTAATTCAAATTGTGATCAATGACGTGGGCTACGTACGGTAATATTACCATAATATATGTAGTGTTAATTGATAAATAACATTCAGTTAAATTTATATGCTATTATATTCGCATTTTAAAGTTTTGATTTTATTAGCAATTTAATCAGAAATAAAAATTGAAAATACTATCAAGATGCTCGTTAGAGTGTCGATAGCCTTATATCTACACTCAAAAAAGATATGTCAGGAATTAGTTTGTATTTAGTCGCTTGTTTCAAACTAATAGGGACACAGTTTTATCAAATTTCGAATGGACTCTTATAAATAATTTCACGTTACTAAGTATGAGAGATGTTATGAATAACAATAATGCAGCAAAATGCCATACAAAAGACTATCTATCATCAATAGGTGTACCTGAACTCCCAGGAAGAACCTCACCATTTGATCCGGGGTATGATCCTGCGACATTAATAAGTCACCTTGAACAAAGTAGTCATTTAATTTCAATTTTGAAGATATCCATGGCATGTTGGCAAGTTGCTAGCGAGACTGCTACACGACAAAAAATTGCAGCGGCTAATCGATTGAATGTACCTACAGTTACAGGTGGGGGTACATTTGAGGTTGCTTGCCATTTTGGAAAACTGCCTCAATTTCTCGATTTAGTTGCGGATCTTGGTATTACTCGATTTGAAGCTGGTGAAGGTTTTATACCGCTAAAGGAGCAGCCAAAAACTATTATGAAAATGGCTGAAGAACGTGGACTTGAAGTTCAGTTTGAAATAGGTGAAAAACACAGTGGTGCTTTTTCGGCTGAAATAATTAAAGAACTGATTGATCAAGCAAAAGAGTGGCTTGATATTGGAGCGAAACAAATAGTAGTTGAAGCTCGTGAGAGTGCTGTCGATATAGGTTTATTTTCTGAGACTGGTGCCCTGAATGCGCTTGGAGCAGATATGTTAGTTGAAGCTCTAGGGTTTGATGCTTTAATTTTTGAGGCCCCTACTAAATCAAGTCAATTTGCGATGCTAAATCATTTTGGTTCTGATGTTCATTTGTGTAATGTTCGAATGGAAGAGTTACTTCGTGTCGAAATATACCGTCGTGGTTTACATTCAGATGCTTTTCAACATGAGAATTTACGACCAAAAGGTCAATAATTAAAGTTTAAAACTTAGATTGGGAGTTTGCTAAAGTGCCAAGTGTTGTAATAGATTATTTACCTGCCTGCGCAGAACATTACAGAAATGAATACGCCATCGTTGCTATTGATGTAATTCGTGCCACAACAACCGCAACAACGGCATTAAGTTTAGGGCGCGATGTGTATCCTGTTCAAACTACGGACGAGGCCTTTGTTTTGGCAGGTAAACTTAACCGTCCCTTACTAATGGGAGAGCAGGGTGGTAATGTTCCTTATGGCTTTGATTTAACCAATAGTCCGGTTCAAGCAATGGCTTTAACTGCAATACCGTCAGGGGACTTTACTGATATTTCGCGTCCAATAATATTGCTATCATCATCTGGTACTCGTTTATTGATGAATTCAGTTGGTGCTGGTACTGAAGCAGTATATATTTCATGCGCCCGTAATTTTTCTGCGATGGCTAAGTATTTAGTTGGTTTACACGATAAAGTGGCTGTCCTAGGTGCCGGTACTCGTGGTGAGTTTAGAAGAGAAGATCAAATGGGTTGTGCGTGGCTAGCAGAAAAATTAGTTGCGGCAGGTTATGAAATGGAAACAAATCGGACGCGTGATTTAATTTCACGTTGGAGCGGGGCGAGTCTTGCTGATGCTCGAGGTGGTAGAAGTGCCGAGTATCTTCAACGATCAGGACAGATGCATGATCTTGAATTTGTTTTGCATCATTTTGATGATCTTGATATTGTTCCTCAATTAATTAATGGTAAATTAACAGTAGTTTCTGGTAATACAACTGTTTAACACGAAAAAATATAATAAGGTAGTTTGAATGAAAATCACTAACGCAGAAACTCCGGTACTTGTACTGACTAGTAAAATAGGTGCAGTAACAATAATGCGCTGTTTAGGCCAATTTGGAGTTGATATCTATGCAACTGATGCCGATTCAAAATCACCTGCATTAACATCAAAGTATTGTAAAAAGAAATACATTAAAAAATTCGATGAATCTAAACCTGAAGAATATCTGGAGTTTGTGTTAAATATTGGTAAAGAAATTGGCAAGAAAGCGTTATTAATTCAAACATCAGATACTATGGCAGTATTTATTGCTGAACATGCTGAGCAGTTAAAACACTATTTTATTTTTCCTGATAATAGTGCTGATCTAATAAAACGGATTATCAGTAAAGAGGGAATGTATTCTATCGCGTTAGAAAATGATGTTCCAACGCCTTTAACTTTGTTTCCGAAAAATCTTGATGATGTTTTAGAATATTGTAAAGATGGCAAGTTTCCTTTAATGTTAAAAGGAATATATGGTGATAAACTTCAAGCAAGAACCAATAAAAAAATGGTGATTGTAAATAATGCTGATGAGTTACTAGAAAATTATAAGTGGTTAGAAGATCCCGAAGAACCTAATTTAATGTTACAAGAGTATATACCTGGTGCGGATGATCAGGTATTTATATTTAATGGCTACTTTGATGCTGACTCAGAATGTTTGGCCGCATTTACAGGTTATAAGGTTCGCCAATATCCTATACATGTTGGTGCAGCATCACTTGGTGAGTGCAAATGGAATCAAGACGTTGCGGATTTGACTATTCGGTTTATGAAAGATATTGGTTATACTGGAATTCTTGATATTGGTTACCGCTTAGATCCTCGAGATGGGAAGTATAAAGTGCTAGATATCAACCCAAGGGTTGGGCAAGCGTTTAGAATTTTTGTTGCCGAAAATGGTATGGATGTAATTCGAAGCCAGTATATGGATTTGACAAATCAACGTTCAGATGAAGCTGTAATACCTGATGAAGGTCGACGATGGATTATTGAAGATTATGATGTGATATCCAGTATTCATTATTTCTTGGAAGGTTCACTGTCATTTACTGAGTGGTTTAAATCATTTAGACGTTGTAAAGAAGGCGCATGGTTTAGTTGGCGTGATCCGGTACCTTTTTTGGCTATTTTACTTGGGTTTGGCAAAAAAATAATCTACTGGATTTTAAAAAAAATAGGCTTACGACAGTTACCTAATACGAAAAGGAACTTTCAAAAAAGTGAAAGTTAAATTTGTAATAACGATTTTCACTCTTGATTAGTAATTTGAGATTCCTTGTTTAGTGGCTTGTCCTAGCGTGGAGTGTTGCTTGAATGAAAATAAAGTTAATTCAATTTTTTAAATCAACGGTTCGACTTCTTCTACCACTTTCCCTTAGAAAATACTTAGCTATAAAAATTAGTAAACAATCCTGGATTTCCAGTGATCATCGTGCTGGTTGGTCTCTAGAGTTAGTTCGCGACATGGAAAAAAGTGATGTTAATGCATTTCATAAGTTTTTATGGTCCAATCACATTGGGTATGCTGATACATATGAAGTAGAGCAGCGCTTTGGTGATGTAAATATAAATGAGTCTCGTAAATTATTGTTTTCTGATATGGAGAACGTTTTATCGTTATTGGCGATTAACCGTCATTCAGAAATAAAGTCAGTATTAGATGTTGGGTGTTCTTTAGGATACCTTCTCAAGTATATGGAAGACAATATTTTTATCAATACTAGTGAATTATACGGCATTGATATTGATGCTTATGCTATTAATGAAGGAACGTCATACTTAAAAGCGCATGATTCAAAAATAAATTTAACATGTCATGATATGGATGATATGACTGAGCATTTTAATAATAAAATATATGACGTAATTTTTTGTGCGGGCACATTGTTATATTTGGATGAAGACAAAGCGAACGCACTTATTAAAGGACTAATAAAACATACGAATAAACTGCTTATTATTACTGGAGTCGCATCAGCTAAAATTGATAACAGTGGATTAACAAAATCGTTAATACGAAAACGTGATGGTTCTTTTATGCATAATATTGATGATATGGTTAAACTTAATAAAGGAAAGGTAGTTTTCCGACGCTGGGAAGGAGAAAAAAAATTAGGTGGTAACACACTTTATTTTGTTTTTGCGATTCCAGATATATAACAAATATTGTAGTTACATGATTCTGCATAAAGTTAAGTTATTACTTTATGCAGAATCATACCTTGAAGTTTGAATAATTAATTTAAGGCGTATATGCGGGTAATTCAACTACATATGCATCAACTGAATTTCCGCCACCCCAATCACTACCGAATAATAACCTGGTTGCACTGGGACTAATGACGACATGAGGTTCAGCCCAGTATCCTTCAGAACCACTCCAATATCCTTGTTTGCCTAGGTTACCCCAAGTTCGGTGGTGCGCAACGCGACAAACGACTCCACCAGGATTGGTGTTCGCTAATATAATTTCATTATTTAAAACTGTTTGTCCATCAACCTTACCAACCATTGATACAGCAACCCAGCCAGGATTTTTATGGCTAATGGCAGAAACATGCGTTTTTGATGGAGGGAAAGGATATCCTGTTGCTTGACCGACAATGACATTACAGTTGCCATTTTCCATATTATGAGCAACTAAGGCACCTGCTTTGCAGGTAGTACCGCCAAAATCCACACCATAATACATATCGGTACCATCAGCCAACATACCTAATGAGGCATGTTCCATGGGGCTTGCAAGGTTCAGAGTTCTTTGCAGCGTACCACTAAAATCTAAAATATCTGCACTGCCATTGGCATAAAAGAATAAGTTACCACTGGCTGAAGCTTGTGGTGAGGCTGAACCGGTTGCTACTTTTCGGGTACTTTCAGTATTCGTGCTTATACGATAATTTAAAAAAACTTTCCCTGTGCTTTGTCGGCACACTAAACCGATTACATCTGAATCCCATGAGGTAAACATGGGATCACTACCTGAAGATACATTACTACAGTTAGTAAAGGTATTCAGCGCAACTTTGGTGTCGGTACTAACTCGATACGCAATTAGCGTTGGTGTCTTGGTATTATCAATGTACATTAAGGTATCTGGATCGGTGGTATGCCAGAAAACCTGTTCTAGATCGGGTGGAGTAATGTTCAGCTTTCGAATGTACTTGTAGGTTTTACCGTCATATAAATGGTGACCGTTATTAGTACCACGAGTGTGGTATAGAATTAAATATGTTTCATCGGCGTTCCATGCTTGTATGGTAGAGTACATGGGTTTTATTACAGCCCCAGTTCCTGACGCAGAAATTCGACGTATTACAGTGCCAAACTGAGGATCAATGACAGTATTGCCTTTGGCAGGTTTTGTCAGTGCCGTCATGGGGTGATCAAGTTTATCTGTTATCAAACCCTCACATAGATTAGCTGTGTTGCTTGAGGTAAAAACTGCACTTACAAGCTGATTTTTATCCATTGTCACGGTACACGTTTGATTGCCGGTACAGGCACCAGTCCAACGTGTGAATGTGTAATTTGGTAAGGCGTTTGCTGTTAAATTAACACTGGTACCAATAGGGTAAGATTCAGAGCAATCGGTTCCGCAGTTAATACCGACTAATTTACTTATTATCGAGCCACCGATACTTGAACTGACATTGAGTTGAAAAGTATTTGGTGTTGAAACTGAAAATAGGGCATTGATCGATTGATTTTTTGACATGTTAATAATGCAACTTGCAGTACCATTACAGGCACCACTCCAACCATCAAATTGACTGCCAGGTGATGGGATTGCTTGTAAGGTGACTTGTGTTCCAGATTTCATGTTTTGTAAACACGAGTCGGCACATGAAAAATTCGACGCACTATCACGGACAACACCTTGACCAGTAATGGTTGTGGCAAGTTGGTAATTGACAGGATTGTCTGGTGTCGTATTTGGCGGATTGGGATTAGTAGCGTTATTATCGGTTGTGTTTGTATCACCGCCGCCACAGGCTGATAATAAGCTCAGTAGGATTAAACTGGAGGTATACAGAGCAAATTGATGAATGCTTTTGGTAAAGATACGAGCCATTGTTAATGTCCTTATTTATATTAAGATTACAGAATTGTACTGTATCTAAATAAGGAAACTGTGAAACAGCTCATATTTCGTACTTTTTGTTAAGTAATACTTTAATTTCCCAATATATCCTTTACATACCAATCCATTGCTTCTTCTAACCCCTGATCAATGAGATGTGTCGGTTCATATCCTAGTAGTTTTTGAGCTTTGCTTATATCGGCACGAGAATGGCGTACGTCACCGGCACGAAAGTCACGGTAAACGGGTTCTGATTTTTTAAGGGTATCAATTCGTGTTAGCAGCTTGTCTTGGATGAAATGAAATAGTTCTGTTAACGTGGTTTGAGCATTTAAAGCAACATTATAAACTTGATTTGTTGCATCGGGATTACTTGTGGTAGCGGCTAATATATTAACTTGAACGGTATTGTCGATATAACAAAAATCACGACTGGTTTCACCATCGCCATTAATAAAAACAGTTTCATTTGCTAAAATGCTTGCTACCCATTTTGGTATTACAGCAGCATAGGCACCATTGGGATCTTGCCTTTGTCCAAAAATATTAAAATAACGTAATCCAATGCAGTTAAAGTCATAGGTTCGAGCGAAGACATTGGCATATAATTCATTAACGAGTTTTGTCACTGCGTAAGGGGATAATGGATTACCTATTTTGTCTTCTAGTTTAGGTAGATCTGGATGGTCGCCATAGGTTGAGCTTGAGGCCGCATAAACAAAACGTGTTATTTTATTTTTGTAAGCAGCATATAACATGTTTAAAAAACCACTAGTATTGTTATCGTTTGTTAAAATTGGATCTTCAATAGAACGCGGAACTGAACCTAATGCGGCTTGATGTAGTACATAATCAATATTATTACAGGCATTATTACAGTCATCAATGTTACGAATGTCACCTTCTATTAATGTAAAGTTTTTCCACTGAGAATCGTTAACACGATCTTTTACTTGATCTAAATTATGATGGTGGCCCGTAGAAAAATTATCTAATCCAAAAACTATTTGGTTATTTTTTAATAATGTTTCTAATAAATTTGAACCGATAAACCCAGCAACACCAGTTACAAGCCATCGTTTAGGTGTTGAGTTTAATTCTGATAATATTTTTTGGTACTGAGTCATTGTCTTTCTAATCCTAATTTAATTTTTATTATTTGATTTTATAGTCGTCCATCAGTTTGTTCGGACTCTAGTAAATATTTTATATCATATAAAATATGAGATTTTTTACCAAAAGCATGAATTTTATCTGCACCTAATTCTTTAATCTGATTATGTGCAACGGCTAGAATAATAGCATCATAATGACTGTCTTTTGGTTCTTTAATCATATTTATATTATATTCTTTGTGGGCTTCTTCTTGATCTACCCAGGGATCGAAAATATCAACATTTGCACCATACTCTTTTATTTCATCTATAATATCCACCACACGGGTGTTTCGTAAGTCTGGACAGTTTTCTTTAAAGGTTAAACCTAAAATTAATATATTTGAATTATTTACATGGATACGTTTTTTTAACATCAATTTTAAAACTTGAGAAACAACATAATTTCCCATGTTGTCATTTAATCTACGTCCAGCCAAGATCATTTCAGGATTGTAACCAATTTCCTGAGCTTTGTAGGTGAGATAATAGGGGTCAACGCCGATACAATGACCACCGACTAATCCAGGTCGAAACGGTAAAAAATTCCATTTTGTACCTGCTGCAATTAAAACTTCTTCGGTATTAATTCCAAGACGATTAAATATAATAGCGAGTTCATTGATTAATGCAATATTTACATCACGTTGGGTATTCTCAATTACTTTTGCAGCTTCGGCTACTTTTATGGAACTGGCTTTGTGGGTTCCGGCGGTAATAATTGATTTATATAAGTCGTCAACCAGATCTGCAGTTTCGGGAGTTGAACCCGATGTTACTTTGAGAATGTTGGTGACACGATGTTCCTTGTCACCAGGATTGATTCGTTCGGGACTATAGCCAATATAAAAGTCTTTATTAAATGTTAGTCCTGATACTTTTTCTATTAACGGCACACAGACTTCTTCAGTTGCACCGGGATAGACGGTTGATTCATAAATCACGATAGCGTCTTTTGATATGACAGCACCGAGCATTTCACTGGCTTTGATTAGTGGTGTTAAATCTGGATTTTTATTTTTGTCGATGGGGGTTGGTACAGTGACAATAAAAATATTACATTTTTTTAGATCTTCAGTAGTTGCACAATACTGTAACTTCGACGCTTCTTTTAATTCGTCGTTGCTTACTTCCAAGGTACTGTCTGTACCTGATTTAAGTTCTTCAACCCGCGGAGTATTTATATCAAATCCGACTACTGGAATTTTTTTTCCAAATTCTACGGCGAGAGGTAAACCTACGTAACCTAGCCCGATAATGGCCAATTGTGCATCTTGTAGTTTAAGCATTAATTTCCTACCTTTTATTATTTTAGCAATACTAAATTAATATTTTGTGTAATGTTTAAAAATCCTTTAAAGATTTTTTTCCCAATTTAGTGCGGTTTCAACAATTAGATCCAAATCATTGTATTTTGGCTTCCAACCTAGTGAGTTCTGTATTTTATCGGCAATTGCAATTAATTCTGGAGGGTCACCAGCACGTTTTGGTTCTTCTCTTACTTCAAATGTGGATTTATGAATACGTTGAACGGTCTCAATCACTTCTCTGACACTATAGCCATGTCCATAACCACAATTTAAAATTGTGGATTCTCCATCTTTTCGTAGGTATTCAAGTGCTTTTATGTGTGCATCTGCTAGATCTTCAACATGAATATAATCTCGAATTCCTGTTCCATCTGGAGTGGGGTAATCAGTACCAAATATGGACATATGCGTTCTTTTTCCGACTGCAGCCTCACAAGCGACTTTAATAAGTAAGGTTGCACCTTCAGTCGACTGACCAATTCTTCCTTCGGGATCACAGCCTGCAACGTTAAAATAACGAAGAATCACATGGCGTAAATTTGAAGCCATGGATAAATCGCGTAACATCCATTCGGTCATTAATTTAGATGTACCATACGGGTTTATCGGTTTTAAAGGGGTTGCCTCGCTGGCAGCACCTTCTGTTGGCATACCATAAACGGCGGCAGTTGATGAAAATATGAAATGTTTTACATTCTGTTGCTGGCAGCATTGCAACAGGTTTCGACTGCTACAGGTATTATTCCAGTAATATTTTAAAGGATTTTCGACAGACTCAGGTACTACGGTGTGAGCTGCAAAGTGCATCACTGTGTCTACGTTGTAATCAATTAAAATTTTAGTAACGAGATCGGTATCACTGGTATCGCCTACGACTAAATCACCGTAAAGAACGGATTTTTTGAATCCAGTGGACAAGTTGTCTAAGACCACCACATTTTCATTGGCTTTTCCTAGTTGATTAACAACATGGCTACCGATATATCCGGCACCACCGGTGACTAGCACTGCTGGTTTATTCATTTAGGCCTCGATTTGTAGGGGGGTAAACTGTATCTATTTGTTTTTATTGAATAAAAATCATTTGATATATTTCTATCAATAATTATTTAAAGTGTAGCCTAAATACTATAAACGTAGCAGCGCCATAATGTAAAGTACGGTTTAACTGTCAGTGCTTTGAGCTTAAGTAGTAGTAGCGCTAAATAGAACTGAAAATTAAATTACAGGGTGATTGTTGGGCTGTTGCTGGGTGAATAAGAACACATTCAATGATATAATTCATACCTTGAAAAATCACAAATAAACTTGTAACAATGACGCATATTACTGATGACACTCGAATAAAATCTGTATCTGAAGTCGTTCCACCGGCTAAATTACACGATTCTTTGCCTTTGACTGAAACTGCCTCGGATACGGTGTTTAATACGCGTTCGGCAATTCATAAAGTATTGCATGGTGAGGATGACAGATTAGTGGTCATTGTTGGGCCTTGTTCGATTCATGACACCAAAGCTGCAATAGAATATGCACACCGTCTGCTAAAACTGAAACAACAATATCGTGACGAGCTAATTATTGTTATGCGGGTCTATTTTGAAAAGCCTCGAACAACCGTGGGTTGGAAAGGTTTGATCAATGATCCTGACTTAAATGGTAGCTTTCAGATTAATAAAGGGCTTGAAAAAGCACGTGAATTATTATTAGAACTGAATAAAATTGGAATTCCTGCTGCTACGGAGTTTTTGGATTTAATTACGCCACAATATTTTGCGGACCTGATTAGTTGGGGCGCAATTGGTGCTAGAACAACGGAATCGCAAGTACATCGTGAGTTAGCTTCGGGCTTATCATGTCCGGTTGGTTTTAAAAATGGCACCAATGGAAATTTACGTGTTGCAGTTGATGCGATGCGCGCGGTACAAGATCCGCATATTTTTTTATCAGTGACAAAACAAGGTCATTCAGCAATATTTTCAACAACTGGTAATAATGATAGCCATATTATTTTACGTGGCGGCAAACAGCCAAATTATGATAAAGAATATATTGTTGAAACTGTTTCTGAATTAAAATCTGCGGGTATGAATACGCGTATAATGGTTGATTTAAGCCATGGCAACAGTCAAAAAGATTATCGTCGTCAAACGGATGTAGCTGACAACATAGTATCTCAAGTAAGTAATGGTGAACATAATATAATGGGCGTGATGATCGAAAGCCATCTGGTTGAAGGTAATCAAACTGTTGGTAATGGGGGCTCTTTAGTTTACGGACAGAGTATTACGGATGCTTGTATATCGTGGGACACTACCGTTACTATGTTAGAACAATTGGCCAAAGCAATTCAAGCGCGACGTCATAGTGAAGCAAAAGTAGCTGTAACTTAAGCTTCTTTGGCGATAAACAAATTTTATTTTTTGCTTATCGCCAAGCTATTTTACGGAAAAGCTGGAATGGTAGGCTCAACTCCAAAGGTATCAACTTCAGGGTGATGTTTTTTAACAAGAGAGTTTATTTCATCTACCATCGTAACTGGAACTTCAGCCATTAGTAAAATATGACCTTCACTAATGTCCTTTTCAAAGGGTTTTAGTTTTGAGTTTGGTACATCTAGAGCTATCATGCTTGATGACCATGCACCGATAAAAGATCCCGCAACGGCAGTTGCCAATATCGTAATTCCCCCAAGTTCGATACTTGCCATTGGGACAAATATAGCTACAGCACCTAATACTAAACCGGTTATACCTCCTATAACAAATCCATTTTGTGTACCATGCACAACATCACTTGTTTGTAGTAAATTAGCTTGTGGCAGTTCGGATAAATCACTACCGGTTTTAGCAATAACGTGCATATGGTTTTCAGGAATTTTAGCGAGTAATAATTCATTGTGAACTTTGCGAGTACATTCAGTATCAGGCAAAATAAAATACAGCCGTCGGTTCATGATATGCCTCCATTAAATGAGCTTGATTATAAAATAATACTGGGTATTAATTTGAGTATAGTTGAGTTATTTGCAGGACTTTTTATATAATTTTATTATGAAAAATACTTATTAGATGACAATTCAATATCTATTTGATTTTTAATACTATTATTTTTCATTATGAATGGGAGTACAATGTCATAAGTAATATCTATGTTATTTAAAGAGAATACGTAATTTTTTTAAAAGTTTGCAGGTTATGTGTTGTAGCTCAAGTTTTATAGTTTGCTCTTAATTGTTTTTGAACTTTGTCAGTCATACACAGAATAGCTTGTCTATAATACAGTGAGTAATTTAACTATTTATATCTATTTTGGGGTAGTTCTCTTTTGGCTATACAACAGCGTAAATGCTAAAATAGCAGGCATAAGTTATACTCGGCGCATTGAAATATTTGAATTTAAGAGGTACAGGAATTGAGATTTTTACCCATTTTTATGGATATAAACAACCGTAAATGTTTGGTTGTTGGCGGCGGTAAAGTAGCCGCTAGAAAAGTACATTTATTAAGTCGAGCCGGTGCCAAGGTTGTGGTTATTGCGCCAAAATTGACTAATGAATTGGATTCTATGGCTAAAAATAGTGAAATTTCATTATTTTTAGAAGAGTACAATGGTGTGAGTATGTCTGATTATGCCGTCGTAATTGCAGCAACTAATAATGCTGGCGTTAATAAACAAGTCTCTGTAGAAGCAAAAAAGCAGGGGATTCCAGTTAATGTCGTGGATCAACCCGACTTATGTACTTTTATTATGCCTTCAATTATAGATCGCTCACCAGTACAAATTGCAGTATCAACCGGCGGCGCATCGCCCGTGTTAGCTAGGTTATTGCGTGCAAAGTTAGAAACTGTTATCCCATCTGCATATGGCCGTTTGGCTGAATTAATTGAGTCTTACCGAAATAAAGTTAAAGAAACTTTTTCTTCAACTGATGAACGTAAAAAATTCTGGGAAGATGTTTTAGAAGGGCCGATTGCAGAGTCATTAATTGCCGGAAAGGATAAAGATGCAAAGCTTGCTTTAGATAAAGCCGTAACTGAAGCTAAAGCCCCTGATCCTGAAGGTGAAGTTTATTTAGTTGGTGCCGGTCCGGGTGACCCTGATTTATTAACATTTAGGGCCTTACGTTTAATGCAACAATCAGATGCAGTTGTCTATGATCGTTTGGTGTCAAAAGAAATACTTGATTTAGTACGTCGGGATGCAGATTTTATCTATGCCGGAAAAGAACGGGATAATCATGCCATTCCTCAAGAAAATATAAATCAATTATTAGTGAGACTAGCAAAAGAAGGTAAACGAGTGCTTCGACTTAAAGGTGGCGATCCATTTATTTTTGGACGTGGCGGTGAAGAAATTGAAACCTTAATGCAAGAAAATGTCAATTTCCAAGTAGTCCCAGGAATTACCGCTGCAGCGGGTTGTGCTGCCTATGCGGGTATTCCATTAACACATCGTGATTACGTGCAATCATGTGTTTTTGTTACTGGTCACTTAAAAGACGGTAGTATTGATTTAAACTGGAAAGCATTGGCTCAACCGGCTCAAACAATAGTATTTTATATGGGGCTACACGGTGTATCTGAATTATGCAAACAATTAAAATTACATGGACTTAATGGTACTACCCCAGCAGCATTAGTTGAAAAGGGTACAACACAACATCAAAAAGTACACATTGGTGATTTAAACACTTTAGCCGATATTGTGACGAAAAATAATGTGCAAGCACCAACTTTGATTATTGTTGGTGAAGTTGTGTCATTACACGACAAACTTGCATGGTTTCACCCAAACGGTTAATAAGGTTTATGTATTGAATTCTGCAATTATAATAATAACATGCTCTGATCAATTCGGTATTGTCGCTGCTGTTACAGGTTTTATTAATGATAATGGCGGTAATATTATTAAGCTTGAACAACATGTTGATATTGAAAAAAATCAATTTTACATGCGAATAGAATGGGATTTGGATCAATTTATAATTGATCACCATTCAATATTTAAATTATTTAAGTACAAAATAGCTGATAACTACAGAATGAAGTTTGATGTTCATTTTACGTATGAACAGACCAAAATTGCTTTATTCGTTTCAAAACACAGTCATTGTTTCTATGATATATTATCACGTTACGAGTCTGGTGAATGGCAGGTCGATATTCCTGTTATTATCAGTAACCATCGTGATCTTGAAAAAACGGCTCTCGATTTAGAAATTCCGTATTATTATATGCCAATTACTAAAGATAATAAGTTAACACAAGAACAAGAGATATTAAAAATTCTTAAACAAAATAATATCAGCCTTGTTGTACTGGCACGTTATATGCAAATTTTGAGCAAAAATTTTATTAATCAATACGTTAATAAAATTATAAACATACATCATTCTTTTTTACCTGCTTTTCCGGGAGCCAAACCCTATCATTCTGCATTTGAACGTGGTGTGAAAATAATCGGTGCCACAAGTCATTATGTCACAGCGGATTTAGATGCGGGCCCAATAATAGCTCAAGATATTGAACACGTAAGCCATTCAGATTCAGTTGACGAACTCATTAGAAAAGGCGGCGATATTGAAAAAATTGTTTTAGCTCGAGCAATATGGAAACATATTAATCATAAGACACTGGTATATAATAACCGAACTATTATTTTTACTTAAAAATGAGTGTAAATAAATTTAAATTTTTTGTTGGTGAGATAACATATAAATTATTGGAATCAATACTAAAGTAATTAATACCGAAAAACTTAGCCCACTAACAATAACGATAGCCATTGGTTGTAACATTTCTGCACCATCTCCAATACCCATTGCTAGCGGCGTCATGCCAAGCACTGTCGTTAACACCGTCATTAAAATAGGTCGTAGACGTTGTTTGGTTGCTTCTATTACTGCGGTTAAAACATCAGACCCGGTATCGCGTATATTTTCAATTTGTTCAATTAATACTATAGCATTATTTACAACTATACCTGTTAGCATAATGATACCAAGTTTTATCGGCATCGATATGGGAATGTCTATGAATAAATTAACAAATAATAAACCGATAATGACACCTATAATGGTAAATGGAACACCGCATAGTATAACTAATGGATTACGTAATGATTCATATTGAATAGCCATTACTACAAAAACTAAAAATATAGCTAAAGAAAGTAATATGTATCCTAGGTTTCGACCTTCTTGTAATTGTTTTTTTGTGCCTCCATCATAGATAATGTAATCTTCTGGTATATCATAATCTTTTAATGCAAGATATATTTCATCAAGTGCCTGACTTAATGAAGCAGCCCCCTTGAGTGATGCTGAGATTTCTACAATTCGTCTTTGTTTATCTCTAATTATATTACTTGGACTAGATTGGTGTACGATAATGGCAACATCCCGTAGTCTAATAGGTTTATTATTAAAATGACCAACGAATATATTATTTAGAACTTCCGGAGAATTCAAATTACCTATTTTACTTCTTATTCGAATATTATACTGTCGATCGCCTTCGAGGTAATTGGACACTACTAGTCCTTGCATGGATATCCGAAGTGCTGTACTGATATCTTTGGTTGTTATATCAAATGATGCAGCACGTAATGGATTTATTTTAATTGTTAATTCTTCAATAGTATCTTGATAGGAATGTTCAATATTTTTAATGCTTTTTAATGGCTTGAGTATAGTGACTATATCGTCACCAATTTTTCTTAATGTCTCAAGATTTGGGCCTTGCACTCTGATACTGATATCATCATCACCTCGATTGGTTCTTATACCTCTTATTCCTCTGGCGTAGGCACGGACACGGACACCAACTAAATTTAACGTTCTGATTTTAGCATTAAGTTTTTTAGACCACTGATCTACGTTAAGTTTACGTTGTTGCCGTTCAACTAATTGAATTGAAATGCTACTGTAATTACTGCGTTGGAATTCTGAACGCCCAAATACAAATCCACCTGCGGTTGTATAAAAATTTTCTACATGGTCTTGTTTTGCCACTATACCTTCTATTTGTTTTACTATTTTATCCATTTTATCTAAATTCATACCACTATCACCTTTAATGAAAATTCGAATTTGGCCTTCATCCATTTTAGGTAAAAGTCGTTCTTTTTGCTCCATGAATGAATTAAAAGAAAATAGTGAGGTTATAAATAAAATGATAAAAAATAAAATCACTTTATTCGGGTGTGACATTAATTTAATAATTATTTTTTCATAGTGGTGCAAAATCTTATTTATAATGGAATTGCATATATTGTGAATTGAATTGTTATTGTTTGAACTTATTTTAGCGCTTAATGCTGGAACTAACGTTACAGCAACAATTAATGAACCAACGATGGCTGCAGATAGAGTTAAAATTAATTCGCTAAATAATAATCCGACAATTCCACCGATAAATAAAAATGGAATGACAGCAGCCAAATTGGTGCTGGTTGATGCAATAATGGCGCTGTTTATTTCTGCTGCTGCGTCTAAAGCTGCTTGTTTATAGTTTAAATTTAATAATTGGTGTCGAGCAATGTTTTCTTGCATGACAATGGTATTGTCAACTAACAAACCAACACCGAGTGCTATACCACCGATGGTCATAATATTAAGACTGAGATCAGCCATTGTCATTAATACAAAGGTAATTAAAATGGCAAGTGGTATCGCGGTACCGATAATTAATGTCCGCCGAATGCTACCCAGAAACAAATAAATGACTATCATCGCAAGAATTGCGCCACTAATGGTAGCGAAACTAGCATTACGTAATGCGTGTCGAATAAATGTTGATTGGTCTCCAACTTTATTCACTGTAATATGATTTGGAATACTATTGTTGTTTTTAAGCCTATTTAATTGACTTAAAACAACATCAACAACTGAAGTGGTGTTTGCTGATGGTTGTTTTTGAATTGTTAATTTAACGCCAATAATACCATTTAGTCTGACGCGAAGTTTTTCATCTTCAATTGCATTGGTAACTGATGCAATATTTTTCAATTGTAGTGGCGTTGTTGAATTACTGCGAGTAGCAGGAATTGGTAATTCTTGTATATCAGATAAATTTGTGAATCGTCCAGTGGCACGAGTATTAATATTTTTTGTTTGTGTTTTAAATTCGCCGCCGGGAGAATCAGTATTATTCTCAAAAGCTTGAATTAAATCGTTAAAATTTAACTCTAAGCTAGCCAATCGTTCTTGATCTAGTAATACATTTATTTCTCTTTTAGGAGCACCCGCAACCTCAGCTGCTGCAACACCCGGTAAGTTATTAAACCAGTTCACAAAGTGGTAATCGACCCAATCACGTAACTCTGTAGAATTAAATTTACTAGAACTAATCACAAATTCTAGTGCAGGAAGTTGTGATGGATCTCGTTTGTAAATAATGGGAGGGTCTATTGTGGTTGGTAAGAAACGTTTTGCTCGATCCAATCTGGTGCTGGCATCGCGCAAAGCAAGGTTAATGTCGGTGCCATAGGGGAAACTAAGATCAACTGCACTTCGACCTTCGCGTGTTCTTGATTGTATTGATATCGTATTTTCTGTTATTGCTAACTGTTCTTCAAGTTGGCGTGTGATTCGATCTTCCATTGCTTTTGCCGGCACCCCTGGATCGAGTACTCGAATCCTCACTTCAGGATAAATTATGTGTGGAAATAAATCGATAGCAAGATCTTTTAAGGCGAATAAGCCTAGAACCACGACAGTGATTGCCAGCATACTAACACCAATAGGGTGATTGATAGACCAGGCGGCAATTCCACCATTCTTGAACGAACGTTGCATAATTTAATTTTTGGTTTCGGTTGATTTTAATTTATTAGTAATATTTTTTTTATTAACAATTTTAATTTTCACACCATTTTTTAGATTTGAAAAGCCTTCAGTTACGATTAGATCCTTATCCTTTAAACCGTTTAGTATTTCGATATTATTTTCAATTTGAAGACCTGTTTGGATATTAATTTTTTGAACTGTATTATCGGCATTGATACGGTATACAAATTTTCCGGAGTTATCGTATTGAATAGCTGCTGCATCAATGAGCATACGTTCGGTCGGCGGGGTATAAATAACGACTCTACACAGTTGGCCAGGTTTTGCGCCATCCGGTATTGTTTCTAACTCAATTTCGATGGTACCTTTTCTGGTGACAGGATCAATTGTTGGGTAAATGCGTGAAATTTCCCCGGCAATTTTATTGGCATTTTTTAAGGCATCGATAGTTATAGTGACTTTACTGTTTTTGAATAGCTGTGATAATAATATTTCTGATATTTGTACTTTGACGAGAAGTCGAGAATTATCAATGATTGATAATATGTGGGTATGTAATGGCACCACATCGCCTGGCTCCTGAAAACGTTCACTGATGACACCGCTAAGAGGTGCTTTTATAAATGTGTTATTTAATCTAATTTGGTTAATTGACTCTTCGGCTTTTGCGAGGGCTAACACGGTTCGTGCATTACTAATCTCATCGTGAGATGTAAGGTTTTTTGACATTAACTTTGACAGGCGGTTTAAATTACTCTTTGCTTGTAATCTACTGGCGGTACTCTTAGCTAATAAGGCTGTAACGGTATCGTTTTTAATGAAGACGATGGTTTTACCTTGTGTAACATTGTCACCTTGAAAGTAAGGTAATTTTTTTATTTGGCCCGGTTCCTGATTAAATATTTTAACAGTTTGGATTGCTGTCAGGCTGCCTGACACGTGTTGTTGTGTACCCACGGATAGCTTTTTTACGGGTAAAGCAAGTACGAGTTTAGCCCTTGAGCCTCGTGTATGTTGTTTATTTTGTGTGCTTTGATCACACGCTGAAAGTAAGCTGATTATGAGTATCAGTTTTATTAAATTTGTAATCATATTAGGCATTTATACACTATTTTATGGACGTATGTCATGTTGCATTGTATGCTATCGAGCTGGTAGTAATCCTTCGATATTAACCTTATTAATCCTCAGTTATAGTTTTTTATAATAGAACTTAGGCACAGAACCCATAAAATGGCATTCCATTCAAAGTACACAACAGTCCCTCATAAAAATAGACATGATTTTCATAATCTGAAACAAATGCTTCCGTATATTTGGGAATTTCGAGGACGAGTGGTTTTAGCGCTATTAAGTTTAGTGCTTGCAAAATTAGCTACGGTGGGAATTCCTCTGCTATTAAAATATATTGTTGATATTTTGGATCAACCTGAGAATATCACGGTTATCTTGCCTGTTAGTTTATTACTTATGTATGGTGCTTTGCGCTTAGCAAGTACATTATTTAATGAATTACGAGATGCTGTTTTTGCACGGGTACGTTATCGTGCAATGCGACGGTTATCGAATAAAGTGTTAACCCATCTACATAAGTTGTCATTACGTTTTCATTTAGACCGAAAGACGGGAAATATCACCCGTGATTTAGAACGAGGTACTAGTAGTATTAGTTCGATTCTAAATTATATGGTGTTTAATATTATTCCAACGGCGGCTGAGTTTTCATTAGTCGCATTTATTTTATTGGGACAATATGATGTGAAGTTTGCTATAGCCACTTTTATTACGGTGTTTGTGTATATATCATTTACATTTGCGGTCACCAACTGGCGTATGCATTTTAGGCATTCTATGAATGCGCTTGATTCAGAAGCTAATGGACAAGCAATTGATGGACTATTAAATTACGAAACAGTTAAGTATTTTAATAATGAAGATTTTGAGATTAATCGGTATGACAAGACTTTGGGGCAATGGGAAAGCTCTGCAGTAAAAAGTCAAACATCGATGTCAATGTTAAACTTTGGTCAAGGTGCGATTATCGCTGTTGGCGTTACTTTTATTATGTTGTTTGCAAGTATGGGGGTTGCTGATGGTTCGATGACATTAGGTGACTTGGTATTAGTGAATGCCATGATGTTACAGTTATTTATCCCATTAAGTTTTTTAGGTATTATTTATCGAATGTTAAAATACAGTCTCGCTGATATGGATTTAGTATTAAAATTATTAAATACTGATACTGAAATTACTAATAAAATTAATGCGCCGGATATCGCTATAGAGTCGGGTAAAATCGAGTTTAAAGATGTTGGTTTTTCTTATCAAGCTGATCGTGAAATTTTACACGGTATCAATTTTACAGTATCACCAGGTGAAAAGTTAGCGGTTGTTGGGCCATCTGGCTCGGGTAAGTCTACTTTGGTTCGGTTATTGTTTCGATTTTATGATGTGAATTCAGGTTGTATTTTAATAGATGATCAAGATATTCGAGATGTTACCCAAGAATCGATTCGATCGATTATCGGAATTGTGCCTCAAGATACAGTATTATTTAACGATAGTATTTTATATAATATCCAATATGCCAAAACGGATGCTAATAAAGAGCAAATAATTGATGCTGCCAAGATGGCCAATATTCATGAATTTATTGAGAGTTTGCCAAAAGGCTATGATACGGTTGTAGGTGAGCGTGGTTTAAAATTATCCGGTGGCGAAAAACAAAGAATTGCTATTGCGCGTGTTATTTTAAAAAATCCACGTATTTTAATCTTTGATGAAGCAACATCCAGTCTTGATTCCATGTCTGAAAAAACCATTTTAAAGTCTTTGTCAAGTGTTGCTGAATCACACACTACGTTGGTGATTGCACATCGATTATCAACGATTGTTGATGCCAATCGAATTTTAGTTATGAAGGATGGTGTAATTATCGAGTCGGGGACTCATGACGAGCTGTTAGTTAAAAATGGATTTTACGCCGAAATGTGGACATTGCAAAAAGAGCAGCAATCTGAAAATGAACCCGATATAAAGAGTATCATTTGAATAGTCAGTAATTAACTTATATTTTGTAGGTATGTAATATGAATAAAGCAATATCAGAAGAAGATAAAATTGAAATAGAAAATGGTTGTGGTAATGAAGAACCGTTTGCATTAAGAGTGATAGGTGATGAAATGGAGCCAGAATTTCCAGATGGTTGCATTTTGATTATTGACCCAGCGGGACATTGTACTGATGGGTCATACGTTATAGCGCAGCATGATGATGGCCACATATTTCGACAACTTGAAATTGCAGAAAATAGTTATACACTTAAAGCATTAAAAGAAGGTGTTGAAATTATTCCTATTGACGATAGATCCGCTGTTGTTGGTGTTGTTGTTCAGCGTGCGGGTAAACGCAGAAAAGATCATAAACATTACGTTTAAAAAAATCATATGCCTATTGAAAAAGATAATTTTCTATCAACACAAACTATTAGGGATAGTAGTGGTACGGACTTAAATTTCGTTAATAAGATCATATTTTATAACGACGAGTTTAAATTTTTATGTTCCAGAATATTTGCCAGTGGAGTATGGAAAAAACAGTTATTTGAATACAGTTATAACGAAAAAAATATGGTATCTAATATTAATATCACCAACCCTAATATTTCTGGTATTGTTCACCCTTCAATATCAGTGCCAACGGTAATGATTGAAGGTTCTCAATATACTATGTTTACCTATTATATTGCAAAAACAGATAAACTGAATTTTGGAAAAACAAATTATTATTGGTATAGCTGTGACGAAATTACAGAATACATAAAGCTTGATGAGTTTGCGTCAGCCTCAATTAACAATTTAAGACGTTTTTTTGAATTGTTATCTGAGAATAAAAATAAAGTATAATTTTAATGGTGTTATTTATTTGGGTTTAACTGATCCTCTCTGACTTTTGATCTTAAATATTCTTCTGCAAAATCTGGATCAACAGTTTGATTATGACTATCAATTAATGCTTGATCATATTCATTCCAGCCACGAATCCCTGTTTTAAGCGAAAATACCTTGCTAAAGCCCATCTGTTGCATTGTGTCAGCAGCAAGGATACTGCGATTGCCAGAACGGCAAATAACAATTATTTCTTGTTTTTTATTTCCAGCTAATTCTGGAATTGTTTCATCATAATCATAATCACAAGCTGTTTCTAATATTCCGCGAGGTACATTCATTGAGTGAGTGATGTGCATTGCATCAAACTCATAATTTTCACGTACATCGATCATAAACGGTTTTCTATCTTCTAATATTTCCTCTAAATCCCACGGAAAAATCTCTTTAACATTTTTACTAACATCTGAAATTAAATCATTAAATGTTTTCATTTGAGCTATTACCTTTATTACTTTTTCGTGGAATGCCATACTCAACAGCCATTACGGCAGCCTCAACTCGCGAATGTAAGTTTAACTTACGTAAAATTGCTTTCACGTGTAATTTAACTGTGCCATCCGATATCCCAAGGTTTCGCGCAATAGCTTTATTGCTTTGACCTTCGGCTAATAAGGCTAGAATCTCAGTTTCTCTTGGTGTAAGGGCAGAGAACGGACTGCTATCTTTTTTAGTGTCGTTGGCAGGTTTACCTTGTACTGCTTTAGCTAAAATTGGAGCTAAATCAGGGGCAACCACGGTTTTTCCTGAAACTATATCGCGTAACGCTAACACCAAATCGTCGGGTGCCATGTCTTTAAGTAAATAGCCTTGAGCACCGGATCGTAACGATTCAACTAAATCAGTTTCATCGGTACTGGTGGTTAGCATAACGATAGGAATTTGAATATTATTTTGTCGTAATTGTTTTAAGACGCTTAAACCATCCAAACGTGGCATACGCATGTCTAATAAAATAATATCAGGCGTTAATTCGGTTACTAGTTTTAAACAACCTTGTCCTTCTCCGGTAGACGCAACAACTACGATGCCTCTGCTTTCGAGTAATCCTTCGAGTCCAACTCGAAATAAGGTGTGATCATCAATTATTAATACTTTTAAGGCCATAATTTTATATATGTGTAGTGATTATAGGGGCAATGGATTGTTGTGTTGAGCTACTTGAACGAGGGTGAGGAAAGCGTAATACAACACGCGTACCTTCACCTGCTTCACTTTCAATTCTAACCGTACCATTAATTTTTAATGCACGTTCATCCATTATATTTAGACCAATGTGGTCACTGTATTCTAACTCTTGTTGTTCATTATTAAAACCGATGCCATCATCTTCTATTAAAATACTGTACTCACCATTGGGTTCACTGTGTAATATCACACGTACAGTATGTGCTTGGCTATGTTTTCGTATATTAGCTAATGATTCTTGGACGATCCGCAAAACTTGAACCTCAAGCTCAGCGGGTAACCAGGTAACGTCCCATTCGCGTTGTAAGTATGTTTGAATGCCGGTTTGATTTTGAAATCGATCCAGTAAGTTTTCTATTGCGGGCAATAATCCACGTTTGTCGATTGGTGCTCTAAAATGCGTTATTAACTCGCGTAGTTCACCATAAGCCTCATCAAGACTATTTTCAATTTTTTCCATTTCCTGCCAGACAGCTGCTTCATCATTGAGATGCAGTGTCTCGTCTAAAACCCGTACTTGAAATCGCAAACTAGCCAGTGTTTGTGCTAGTGAATCATGTAATTCATGGGCTAGGTTGGTACGTTCTTCCATAATAGACAAGCGGTGAGCTTCATTATCGAGCCGGGCTTTGTCGATAGCCATACCTAAATGTCGCCCGATACTGGTTAATAGATCATCCATGCCTTCGGCACGTATTAGTGATTCTTTTTCAACAAATAAATTATAGACACCCAAAGTTTGATCACGGTATTGTAGAGGGATTGCGATCATAGTGACATTATCATCTTCAAAAAAAGGCATTCCGATTAACTGGCCACACTTAGATACATCTTCTTGATATAAAATATGACCATTTTTATAGGCAGTACCGCATATACAAGTATTTGAAGGTAATATTCGTTCTTTTTCAATAACATTCTCATCAATGCCTATGCTAGACACCAAGATCATGTTGCCATCATCACCTATGAGTCTTACTACGGCTGCACGTGCTTGAACGACTTCTTTAAGTGTGTGTAAGAATCGAGTGAGAAGATCATCGAGATCTCGAGCTGCATTAATACTCGCAGCAACATCATAAATAATTTCCAGGGATTGGGTTTTTTGTTTTATAAAGTTGGTTTGTATTTTTACTTGATTTTTCATATCTTCAGATAGTTCTTGAAGATTACTCGCGATATTGTTTATTTCTAAAAAAAGTACGCTAAAGTCAGTATTTGGAATGTTTGGAAGTCGGGCGCTTAATTCGCCATCGTGCAATTCTTTGGTCCAATCACGAAGCAGTAGTAATGGTCTTAAAAATTGTTTGTGTAAATTGATTCCAATATTTGCTATTAGGAAAAAACCACACAACATTAAAACAATATTGCTTATTAACAACGTGATAAATAACTCAGAATCTTTTTGGGCGATTAAATTTACCGTAATAATGGTAATAAATATAATAACTAATATCACTAATGGCACGTACATTCGAACCAAGCCAATGGCTCGATGAATTCGATTTGTATCAGGACTATCTATTGTCGTTATTTTGGGCTTTATAGTTTTATCTTGATTCACGGTAAGCGATGAACTCAATAATGTGGAATTACTGTGCGTATTTTAACAGTATATTAGTAGAATCTGTAGTAATAAAATACGCCAAGTCTGATTTGAGCCCACAAACGGTTGATTTCATAGTCTGAGCGGCTATCAGAAGCAACATTACGTATTTTGTAGCTTTGAGAAGCTAGTACGATAATGTTGCCCCTTTTTCATTTTAAGCTATTCAGACGGTGCTGAATAATTTGGATCTTTTGGGTTTATGAATATAAAGTTATCCTCATCCCCTTCGAGCTTAACATAATCTAATGTTGTGTCATTCAGAATCGGGATTGATGAAGCCTCGATAACGATATTAACACCTTCAGATTTAATGGTTATATCCTCATCTAATCCACGATCATCAAATCCCATACCATAATGAATAGAGCCATTTTCTTCATATTTCGCGGCAACTCGCAGTGGTAAATCATCAGTATTATTAGTTTTAATTTGCGTAGCTGCTTCTGGAGTTATTTTGAACATTTTACGTACCTCGGTAATATAAATTAGTTTAATGAACTATTTATGCGTGTAGTTACATTGCTTTATGTGATTCAGAAATTGAGACACCCATTGATTTGATTGTGTATTTCGTTGATGGGTGTAGCAGGCCAATACATTTTTAACAATGAGACCATCTTGTTTATTTATAATTCCTGTACCACGTAATACTTTAAAAGCGTATTTTTCATTTTTTGATAAATTGATAAGTTTAGAGTAATGAAACTCATGTGCAGATACTTGTACGTTGTTAATATGATTAGACTGAATCCATGGGTGCTCTATTGTCGCTTCAAGTTGCACATAACCTCGTCCTTGAGGTTTTTCTTCCATAACGCTATCGGCATTAATTGCATCTACCATATCAAATTTTGAGCCTTTCCAACTGATAGAACGTGAAAGGTACATAAGACCGCCACATTCGGCATAAATTGGAAGTCCAGCGTCAACTGCTTGTTTAATATCTTGACGTAATGTTAGATTTTCGGATAATTTTGCCATGTGTGTTTCAGGAAAACCGCCACCAATGAATAAACCATTTAACTGCCTTGGTAGTTTTTTATCGGTAAGCGCATTGATGTAGACAATTTTTACGCCAGAGTCTTTTAACGATTGAATATCATCAGGGTAATAAAAACCAAAGGCCGCATCTTGCATGACACCTATTTGCATATCTTCAAATTGATTAGTTCGGTGTATTGTTATTTGATGGTCGTCTTTTAAAGTGGTGGTTTTTGCAATAGTAATGACCTTATCCAAATCAACTTGATCTGCAATTATTTCTCCGATTTGTTTTACTTTATTTTCAGCATCACTAGCTTCATTACTGGGTATTAACCCTAAATGCCGTTCAACCATGGCAAGATTTTTATTTTGGTAAACAGCACCAATAACTGGAACATCAGTGTATTTTTCTATTACAGCTCGAAGTTTTGTTTCGTGCCGTTGGCCACCCAGTTGATTTATTATAATGCCTGCAATATTAATATCTTTATCAAAAGCTTGGTAACCCAGAATGAGAGGGGCAATGCCACGTGTCATACCACGCGCATCAATAACCAATACAACAGGTGCTTCTAATAGTTTTGCGAGAGCCGCATTACTATTACTACCTTCAAGATCCAATCCATCATAGAGACCTTTGTTACCTTCAATTAGCGCAATATCCGAATTTTCATTATAGCGATGAAATGTGTTTACTATTTCAGATTCTTGCATGGTATAAAAATCGAGATTATAACAGTGACGTGTTGTTGCTCGATGTAACCACATTGGATCGATGTAGTCAGGACCTTTTTTAAAAGGTTGTACAATTAAACCTCGTTGGTGCAGGGCGGCACATAAACCCATTGTCAGTGTTGTTTTACCTGAAGATTTGTGAGCGGCTGATATAAAAAGGTGTGCCATATTGTGTGACAAAAGATTGGTGAGAGGCTAATAATAAACGGCGTAAATACATTACGCCGTTATTGAGTGTGTATCTATTACTAAAACTACTTATTTAGAAGCAGTATCTGATTCAGCTGTGTAGTGAGGATCAGCTACTGAATCGGCTAATGATTTTGGCATGATCTTTAAGAACTTAATTAAAACCATAATTAGTATCATTGCTACTGCAACGCCTGAAACGCCTAATAATATTTCAGGTGTGCTAGGTGTATAGGTATTAGTCACGCCATCAAAGAAAGAACTTGATACTTCCATACCAGGAAATAATTCTAAAGGATAAGCTTGGCCACCAATTAAAATAATATAAATTTGAGCAAAGCCTCCAAAGATAATTAGCAGTGATGCAACAGTTAATGTCTTACGGCATTTATGGAACATTGGAAGTAGCAATAATAATAAAGGTATAACACTACCAAGTCCAATTTGAACTATCCAAAATAATTTACTATAAAGTTCGCCACCATTTGTGCCTAGTAATATAAAGCTTTCAACACCATGATGTTCAGTTGCATACAAGTTTGTAAGATGAAAAGCAATTACAAAGTAGAGTACAGCAGCAACAAAAGTACCTAATAATTTACGCAGTCGAATTAAAGTAGCGTCTCCTATCTCACGTTTTGTGCCATTGTAAGCCGCTAGTGTAATCAGGATAAAGAATGCTAGTCCAAATGAAAATGACATAATTACAAACATCGGAGCCATAATAGCGGCATCATATGCTTGTCGTGCCACTAAGAAACCAAATATTGAACCAGTACCTGTTGTTAGAATTAAGCGCCAAACGAATGCAGCAAAGCCGGCATAACGACTGTATTTATTCATTTTACGTTCTAACATGAACCAAAGGTAAATGATTGTTACCGCAAAGAAACCGTTATACAACATTTGGTTCCAGGCAAAAATAGATTTAAAATTATATTCGGTCATTGCAACGATTAATCTGTCCGGACGACCTAAATCTAAAACTAAAACCATTAAGCCACCAGCAAGTAATGCAATGGCAGTTACAACCGATAATGGTGCGAGAGGTTTGTAAGCTTTCTTACCAAATACTGATGATATCGAGGCAACGTTTAATGCTCCAGAAGCAGCAACGATTAAGAACAAAGCAAAAACGTGAGGCATACCCCACACAATTTGATTAGTCATTCCTGTGACATAATGACCATTATGTTCCATGTAATAAGTTGCAGCTAAACCAGCAAGTACTAGTAAACCTAAGAAGCCAAATAGGGCATAAAAGCCAGTGCTTCGTCCTTCAATTTCAATATAAT
>CAYQUC010000002.1:0-56833 GCA_964420605.1 uncultured Thioalkalispiraceae bacterium
GTATTGGATAAAGTATCCTTAGTTTACGGACAAATGAATGAGCCTCCAGGAAACAGACTACGTGTTGCGTTAACGGGGTTAACAATGGCCGAATTCTTCCGTGACGAAGGTCGTGACGTTTTATTATTTATCGATAACATTTATCGTTATACCTTAGCCGGTACTGAAGTATCTGCGTTATTAGGTCGTATGCCTTCTGCGGTGGGTTACCAACCAACTTTAGCTTCAGAAATGGGTGCTTTGCAAGAACGAATTACTTCTACTAATAAAGGTTCGATTACTTCAGTTCAAGCAGTTTATGTACCTGCGGATGATTTAACCGATCCGTCACCAGCAACAACATTCTCACATTTGGATGCGACAGTAGTGTTATCTCGTTCAATTGCTGAACTGGGTATTTATCCAGCGATTGACCCATTAGATTCCTCTTCACGCCAATTAGATCCATTGGTTGTGGGTGACGAACATTATGCTGTGGCACGTGGTGTACAAGGTACATTGCAAAAATACAAAGAATTAAAAGATATTATTGCGATTCTGGGTATGGATGAATTATCAGAAGAAGATAAATTAACCGTGACCCGCGCTCGTAAAATTCAAAAATTCTTGTCACAACCATTTTTCGTGGCAGAAGTGTTTACCGGTTCTCCTGGTAAGTACGTGTCACTTAAAGACACAATCCGCGCATTTAAAGGTATTTTAGCCGGTGAATACGATGATTTACCAGAACAAGCATTCTACATGGTCGGCACCATTGAAGAAGCAGTTGAAAAAGCGAAAACTATCTAGACTGGATCGAACTAGCTTGAACGGAATTTGGAGTTAAATTATGGCAATGACCATGCACGTTAATATTGTTAGCGCTGAAGAAGAGATTTTCTCTGAAACGGCTGAAATCGTTGTTGCTCCGGCACTAATGGGTGAAGTTGGTATCTACGCTCGACATACTCAAATGTTAACCCCATTAAAAGCGGGTGAAGTGCGGGTGACCTTGGTTGGCGGTAAAGAAGAGTCAATTTATGTCTCGGGTGGCATCTTGGAGGTTCAACCGCATGTGGTGACAATTTTGTCCGATACGGCGGTTCGTGGTGGTGATTTAGACGAATCAGCAGCATTAGAGGCTCAAAAAGCAGCCGAACAAGCCATTAAAGACAGAACAGGTGAAATTGAAATTGCTGAAGCTCAAGCGCAATTAGCGGAAGCGGTGGCACAACTTCAAACTATCAAACGGCTCCGAAATAAGGCGAAATAGTCTAATTAGACAGCGTCGAAATTAGCAATTTATTTTGCTATAATAAATAATGAAATAGGGCAGTGTTACTGCCCTTTTTTTTTAGATTGAAAAAAGTACAAATTTAGCAAAATTAATTAACCTAATTAACTAATATAGGCTGCACGTTAGCCGATAAAAAGATTAGTCCGGGAAGGCGCAAACATAATGAGTGAGCATAAAATTCAAAAAAATATGGTCGTGAGTATGACCTATGTGATTCTTGACCAAGATGGTGTTGTATTAGAGCAAAGTGATATTCCAATTAGTTATATACACGGTGTTGATGATCGTGTTTTTGATAAAATAGTGGATAGTTTAGAAGGCTATAGCATTGACGACGAAGTTGTCGTGCAGTTTGAGCCGGATGAGGCATTTGGTGCAATCGATCCAGATTTGGTTTACACCGATGATTTAACCAATGTACCTGAAGATTTTCACCGCATTGGTGCTGAGGCAGAGTTTCAAAATGATAACGGCGATAAGAAAACCATGATAGTCACTAGCATGGAAAATGGTAAAATTACCTTAGATGGTAACCACCCTTTAGCTGGTAAGCATGTCGATTTTAAAATTAAAATTCGAGAAGTCAGACCAGCATCGGAACAAGAGTTAAGCACCGGCGAGGTTACAGGTGGCTCATTTCCACCAACAGTGCATTAATTATAACAAACTAACACTAGGGTTACGCAAGTATAAAAAATCACATGAGCCTTAATATTGTCATTCTCGCTGCGGGTCAGGGAACCCGAATGAAATCGTCACTGCCCAAGGTATTGCATCCAGTTGGTGGTAAACCCATGGTGGCACACGTTATCGACAGTGCTAAAATATTAAATGCTAAAAAAATAATTGTTGTTTACGGTCATGGTGGGCAACTGCTGCGTGACACTATCAATGATGATAAGTTAATTTGGGTAGAACAAAAAGAGCAACTCGGTACTGGACACGCCGTGCAGCAAACTGCTGAACAGTTTGATGATGATGCCATTGTTTTAGTGTTATACGGTGATGTCCCACTCATTACGCCTCAAACCCTCACCTTTCTATTTGAAGCGGCAAAAAACGATTCACTCGCAATTTTAACCATGTTTGTCGATAATCCGTTTGGTTATGGTCGAATCATCCGAGATAACAATTCAAAAGTACTCGCGATAACTGAAGAAAAAGATACCAATGATAAAGAGAAGTTAATTAAAGAGGTGAATACCGGCTTTTTAGCGGTAAAAGGCCGATTACTTCGCAGTTGGTTAGCACAACTGCAGAATAATAATTCTCAAGCTGAGTATTATCTTACCGATATAATCAGTATCGCAGCGAAACAAAACATTGCCATTGAATCTGTTCAGTCTGAAACAGAAGACGAAGTTCTGGGGGTTAATAGTAAAGTACAATTAGCGCATTTAGAGCGTTGTTATCAGCAAGGTTTAGCAACTGAATTAATGCATCAAGGCGTTACCTTAATTGATCCTAATCGAGTTGATATACGCGGTACAGTAACAACGGGCAAAGATGTCTCTATCGACATCAATGTTGTGTTTGAAGGTGATGTTATATTAGGCGATAACGTCACTATTGCCGCTAATTGTGTGATTAAAAATAGTAAAATTGATAATAATGTTGAAATTTTACCGATGTGTCATATTGAAGACAGTATTATTGGAGCCGGTAGTCGGGTTGGCCCGTATTCGCGATTAAGGCCAGGTTCAGTTTTAACAGGTGATAATCATATTGGTAATTTTGTTGAAATTAAAAATAGTCATGTTGATCTGGGCAGTAAAGTAAATCATCTCACTTATATTGGTGATACTGACATGGGCAGTGGCGTTAATATCGGCGCAGGTACCATTACCGCAAACTATGATGGTGCCAATAAGCATCGAACGATTATAAAAAATAATGCCTCTACTGGCTCAAATTCAGTCTTAGTTGCACCAGTAGAAGTTGGTGAAGGCGCAACAATTGGTGCTGGTACTGTGTTAACAACAAATGCACCAAATGGCGAATTAACCTTAGCGCGCTCAAAACAAAAATCAATATCCGGTTGGAAACGACCAGTTAAAAAAAAGTGAATTTGTAACATAGTGATGATGAAATATTAGTAATTAGCAGTAGTGTTGAATAATTACATCATTTGTTCTAAAACGTAGTAGCGGCTTAGTTTTAGCCACGTTTACTATGTTAATAGTACAGCTGTAATTTTAACTGTAATTTTTTCGGAGTAAAGACAAGTATGTGTGGCATAGTCGGCGCGATTTCAGAACGAAATGTTGTTCCAATCCTCTTGGAAGGCTTACGCCGTCTAGAGTATCGTGGTTATGATTCAGCCGGCATTGCAGTGTTAGACAACGAAGGCTGCGTTGACCGATGTAGAATGCCAGGCAAAGTGAAAGAGCTTGAGACAGAAATTGCCGGACACGGTTTAAATGGCTCAATCGGCATAGCCCACACTCGCTGGGCAACACACGGTAAACCAACTAAAGCCAATGCCCATCCTCATATATGCCAAAATTTAGTGGCCATTGTTCATAATGGTATTATTGAAAATCACGATACACTGCGAAAGCAACAAATCAAAGACGGTTATACCTTCACTTCAGAAACTGATACCGAAGTGGTGGTGCATCAAATCCATGACCATCACTACAAACAAAACAAAGATTTATTTAGCGCGGTACTTGATGCCACCAATGAGCTTGAAGGAGCCTACGCATTAGGTGTGATTAGTAATAATGAGCCAGATAGGCTAATCGCTACTCGTCGCGGCAGTCCATTAGTCATCGGTGTTGGATTTGGTGAATATTTTATCGCGTCCGACTCATCGGCACTATTACCCGTTACGCAACGATTTATCTATCTTGAAGATGGTGATATCGCCGATATTAAGCGAGACAAGTTAGTTATACATGATGTGCACGGTAAACAAGTTGATCGCGTAATAAAACAAAGCGACTTAAGTGCTGATGCCAATGATCGTGGTCATTTTAGACATTACATGCTTAAAGAAATTTACGAACAAAGCACAGCGATTAGTAGCACCCTCGAAGGTCGAATTGCCGATGGCCGAGTATTGGAAGAATGTTTTGGCAATGGTGCAACTGAGATATTTGACAAGGTGCAAGGCATCCACATCATTGCATGTGGTACCAGTTATCATGCAGGTCTTATTGGTAAACACTGGTTTGAGAGTTTAGCCGGTATTCCGTGTAGCGTTGAAGTTGCCAGTGAATTTCGATACCGAAATCCCGTTGTTCGAAATAATTCCTTAATCGTCACTATTTCACAATCGGGTGAAACAGCCGATACCTTAGCCGGTTTACAAGAAGCCAAGCGTCTAGGCTTTGGTCATTCACTGGTTATTTGTAATGCACCCGAAAGTTCACTGACACGCGAATCGGATCTTACTTTATTAACACGAGCGGGCCCTGAGATTGGCGTAGCATCGACCAAAGCATTCACCACCCAATTGGTGGCAATGATGTTATTGGTTATTTCATTGGGTAAACGTCATAAATTGTCTGATGAAATGGAACAAAATTTAGTTAAGCAGTTAGCATCACTACCCGCTAAAGTCGAAAAAGTATTGGCGCTTGATGATGACATCAAAGCGCTAGCAGAGGAATTCTCTGACAAAGAACATGCTTTATTTTTGGGACGTGGTCTACATTATCCAATAGCAATGGAAGGCGCATTAAAATTAAAAGAAATCTCATACATTCATGCCGAGGCCTATCCAGCAGGTGAATTAAAGCATGGACCACTCGCATTGGTCGATGAAAATATGCCAATTGTTGCCGTAGCACCACAAAATGACATGCTTGAAAAGTTGAAATCGAACTTGCAAGAAGTATCCGCACGCGGTGGCCAACTCTATGTATTTGCTGATGAACGTTCACATTTCAAAGCAGAAGACGGCATTTTTGTAATGAATATTGTAGCAACAAAAGATGAAACGTCACCCATTATTCACACAATTCCTATGCAATTGTTATCGTACCATGTGGCAGTATTAAAAGGCACCGATGTTGATCAACCGCGTAATTTGGCAAAATCAGTTACGGTGGAATAGTTAGAAATATAGTTTATTATTAAAGGGCAATCTTATTACGCTGTTTGTAATGATTTGGATTATGAGCTTTTAATTTAGCTGAGTTCGGAGAATTAAGAATGACAAGAAATACCAAAGATAATTATTTAGTAATCGTTTTATTTTCAATTAGCATTTCAATGATAGCAACCATTTGTTCAACCGATGCGGTAGACTCCGGCATTAGCAAATCACAGACCATGCAAGCAGGCATTATTCGTAATGTTGGTTATAGTGAAAACACAATCAACATGATTGGCGGCAATAAGGTTTTAAATAAAAAATTATTTTAATACTCATTTAAACAAAAAGGACAAACCGCTATGGAAGGCACTAAAGATGATAGTAAAAAAACGTCACCAAATAATATCAAAGAATGTGCGTTGCATGAAACGCCACGGGGTTATGGCACTATGTCACCCGAGGAATACATTACCGAACGGGTAAACCCATTTTTTGAGTGGTATGACAAAAAAGCCAAACGCTTTAAAAAATTATACTTATGGATGCGCTCGATCACAGTCGTTGGCGGTGCAGTTGTTCCAGTCTTAATCAACCTTCAAATCAACAAAATAGAAATTGTAACTACCTTACTCAGTGTATTGGTCATCGTATTTATCTCACTTGAAAGCGTGTTTCATTTTCGAGAACAATGGAAAAATTACCGCACCACCTATCAATTATTATCACAAGAATATTTCAACTACGTCACCGCCGATGGCCCGTATCGTGCTCTAGAAGAACAAGAAGCCTTTTTAAACTTCGTTGAACGAGTTGAAAGCGCAATCTCCGCAGAAAGCACCACAACCCTAAATGTATTAACCACCCAACCAAACAACAAAAAAATTGAAAGCCAAATGATTAAAGGCGTTAAGAAAAGCTAATTTATGCTATTCAATTTTTAGTACCCTTATTATTGCTCTAAGTCTGAAATTGATATTTTTATTTTAAATTAAAAAAATAATTAAGAATAATATGCAGGTCCACTTTATGTTGTTTTTATTAATTGACGTTAAATTTATACGTGATAGTTTTTCCCAGGACGCTAATCGTGCTGGATACACTTTGTACTGGTGCATTAGTGAGTGGCTTCATATAGATAAATGTCTAATAACAATTAACAGTTTACACTAATAAAAATTTAGTTATAACGGCAGCTATTGATCGTGATGAGCAACATGCTGTAAGCTATACCAACGGTATATATTAAAATAAGGAAATATAAAATGAAATGGAAATTCAATAATTTAATAATATTAGCTACGAGCCTTACCTTTATAAATTGTGGCGGTGGTAATAATAATCAAGACAACATTCAATTGTCCGACGATTTTAGTGTCTCTATTACACTGGCAAATTTACCAGAAACAATTTCTTATAATAAAAAAAGTACACCTGATGGCTATGTTGAATATAAGTGGAGTGTTACTTTTGATATAAATAATGATGGTGTCATTAATAAAGGGGATATTGTTATCCAGTTACATCACTTCAAATCGCCTGGTAGCGTAGAAAAAACAGGACGCATAAATGATCTATCTTCTTCTTTATGGCTTTACACCACAAATACAGAAACGACAAGTAAAATAGGGGTAAATACAACAATATCAGGGAATACAATAACGCTGTCTACTAATAAATCACAATACAATAAACTTAACGACATTAATGCCGCTACTTTAGTATATTTTGAAACGTCAACTTACAACGTTAGTACAAAGTTATCAGAATTTGATTATTACCCAAGCTTTCAAACATTAATCAATGTTCCAGTTAGCAAACAATTTACAGATGCAAGTAATGATTCACCGTTACCGATAATTGATATGCGGTCGATGAGTTTAAAATATTAATATTATGATGTTTAATTCGTTATAGTACATAATAAAAAACACTCTGCTCATTTTGATAATGATAAATCGTATTTCTCTGTAGAATTAGTTTTACCGTGTATTAAGCAAGGTAATAGCGAGTATTTTCTATTGAGCTATGAGGCGAACTGTTATTTGTGGTATTAGTATTAAATCACTATTTTGTGAGCTAAATCAAAAGCATCGAATAGAAATAACTAGCCTAAATGCGGCAATATTCGTTAAAATAGATGAAATAATCCTATTTGGTAATTTATTATGTTTAAAGTTATACCGGTTCTACTCGTATTATTATTTGCAACCAGTGGCTGCGCCTATATAGTCAATGGCAAAATGGTTGACGTTCCTGTTGTTACCACGCCAGAAGGTGCCACACTAACTGTTAATAATGAAACTTATACTAGTCCTGCTACGGTTCAAGTACCGCGTGGTAAAGGCGACTTTAATCTGCATATCGAAAAAGAAGGTTTTCAACCGGTTGATATATTATTGTCGCAGTCCATGGATATTGCCTTCGCGGGTAATGCGTTTGGTTTTGGGCCAATTGGCTTAGCCGTCGATTTTATTACTGGTTATGCCTACGATATTGAGCCTGATGTTATAAAAGCAAACTTACAGGGCACTAAAGTCAGCGAGTTAGACGATGGCGCATTGCATTTTGTGTTAATTGATATCACTCAATTACCTGAAAAAGTGGCTTTAAGTGTTAAACAAAACGCACGTTATAAAACCCGCTAATTTTCGTGTATCACGCTCTGAATAGTCTCATACAATGAAGTACTGTTCTGATTGTGGTACAGAATTAATCACCCAAATCATTGACGGCGAAAGCCGTGCCGCATGTAGTAATGACACGTGCAGTTATGTTCTCTGGGATAACCCCGTCCCGGTCGTGGCCGCACTAGTTGAGCTTGATGGCAGTTATGTTATTGCACGAAACACGCTATGGCCTGAAGGCGTGTTTTCAATAATTGCGGGTTACCTCGAGAAAAATGAAACACCCGAGCAAGCCGTCATTAGAGAGCTGGAAGAAGAATTGGGCTTATCCGGAACCATTACTCGTTATATTGGCAGTTATTCTTTTTTTGAAAAAAACCAGCTCATTCTAGCCTACGAAGTCTCAGCATCTGGCAATATTGAAATTAACCATGAGCTTGCCGAAATAAAATTATTATCAAAAATAGAATTAAACGAATACGACTTTGCCCCACTAGAAATTACCGAGCAGGTAGTGGCCGATTGGAGTACGTTTGATGATTAAGCACATCGTACTATGGAAGTTACAAGAACAATCAAAACGCGACAATGCCATTAAAGCGAAATCATTACTCGAAGCGCTTAATGGTAAAATCCCAGGCTTGATAAAATTGGAAGTTGGTATCGATTTGGTTGGCACAGAAAACTCTGCCGACATAGTGCTGTATTCCGAATTTGAATCTGAACAAGCCATGGCAGATTACATGAAACACCCTGAACACGTTAAACTGATTCCGTTTATGAAATCAATTCGAACAGAACGATTTTTAATGGATTATAAAATTTAAGTTAGATTCCTAATTACTGTAAACCTCTCCTTCATGCCTACATTTTGAACCGTCTATACACTGTATACTGAGCATTAATTAATCTTCAATTTACCGTCATGCCGGTAATTTTTAAAGCCGGCATCCAGCGCTCAAACAACCGAATGATAAGTATTGTACCGCTATTAATAAATAACTGTTTTTCTATTGTCTTTATCTTCGTAATGACACTATGTATCAATAGTAGTCACTTTTTCTGGTATCAGGTTAATTTTGTGACAGTATAACTTGGCAAGCAATTCTTAATTTAAATGATTTTATAAATTTAATATTTTGTTGTCATACGGTAAGATAATAGTCTGGATTGACTAGTAACACTAAACAGTTTCGAACTGCGTTTAAATTATTGGCATTATCAATAACTGAATTAATAGAGAAGGGATACTTTATGAGAATACTATTTTTTTTATTTTTAGCATTACTTTTAACATCGTGTGGCGGTGGTAATGGTGAAAGTGCCAATAAATTAAATATAGAATGTAATAACTATAATTTCGTTAAATTTTCCGGAACGAACAATTCTATAAAACTTAAAATTCAAAACTATAATGATTGTACTCCTATAACCGGTGTTATCGTTCAACTTGATGATGCTGGTGAAAATATTTTATCTAATAGTGTTGGAGAAGTAATATTTGAAAATCTAACAGGGATACACGATCTTCATATTTTCAGTCCTGATAATTATGAATGGCGTAGTTTTTATAACCTCAATGTTGATTCAGGTGTCGATATTCAAGTTACATTAACTGATAATAATGCGAGGTTTAATAATCGAAATACGGCTAACAGTGCAATAAAATTTAGTGGTGTTACACAAAATATGGGGTTAAATAGTTATAGTAGTTTACTTTATTTTTCTGATTTACGAATTGTAAATAGAATGATATCGACTAATGATGATCCATCGGCTTATAATTTGCAATATAATTATAAGCAAGCAATTAATACACCTGTCAATACAGAGTTGTGGGCATTAAAGCATGAAACTGATCCTGCAACAAATATTACTCGTGTCGTGGATGCTGTTTTACTTAGGCCGCCTAGCATAATTAATACCTCGGCTTTAGATTCAAAAACTAATGATATAATAACTGATATTGTTTTTGGATTTGACAAAAAACCAAAAAGCCTATTATTGAATTTTAAATCAGTTACTGTGCCTGCAGGCTTATCTGTAGTAAATCAATTGGATATAAGTGGTTCCATTGTTTCTTCAGTTGGAATTGGAAGCGCTCAGTTTTATTCAACAAACAATATTAATGTGGCGCAAGGGCTTATCACAGATGCCTATATTTCACCATTTAAAATTAGCGGGAATAACTTACGATTAATTATTGCTGCGAAACAAGGAGCGGGTGGCGGAGCATCTTGGAGCCATTTTTCTAACTATCCTTTAGGATCAAAAAATATTGAAATAGTACCAATAATTAACATTATCCCAACATTACCTCCAAATCAAAATGGACTTAAAATTACTTGGGACCCACTCACAATACCCGTTCGCGAACAATCTGTAACTATCGATCAGAAACTAAATAATGGATTGAATATCAAATGGGGAATCAGTGTTTTTGATAACAAAAATGAGATTGTATTGCCGACTATTCCACCATCAATGACCCCATTATTAACTGTTGGTACAGAATATGATGTTTATATATCAGGTTGGTTGGTTAATCAAAATGGGGGTAATCGAATAATAGAATCGTATGGTAATAACGGAGTATGGCAGCGATAAAATTAACGTTTAACCATTCGTCGTTTTAGAATTGTAATAGTTTAAAACTGTTGTCGCTATTTCTTCAACCGAACTGCTAGTGACATCCAGCATTGGGTAATTGGCTTTTTTAATTAATTTTTCAGCTTGACGAATTTCCAATTTACATTGAGCCAATGATGAATACTGTGTATTCGGTAAGCGTGACACTCTAATTTGTTGTAACCGATCGGGCTGAATTGTGAGAGCGAAAACGCGGGAATGATTGCGTTGTAATTCACTCGGCAATTGCTCAGCAGTTAAACATTCTTCGGTTAATGGAAAATTAGCAGCATACACACCATAATGCATTGCCAAATATATACTTGTGGGCGTTTTGCCACTGCGCGAAATGCCAGTTAGTATAATATCCGCTTTATCATAATGCTGAAGACTTAATCCATCGTCATGTAACAGTGCAAAGTTGACTGCATCCATGCGTTGTTCATAATTAGTATCTTGTGCTTTACCGTGTGCCAGCCCTGAATCATAGCTTGCTGTTGTTGAGAAAATATTTTCTAAATTTGGAATCGCGATATTAAACAAGTCAATAAAGTGCGAGTGACTGGTTGCTATTATTTTTCGTAAATCGGAATTAATCAAGGTGCTAAAAATAATCGGCAAGTTGTCGGATGTTACTGAATTAATGTCGCGCGTTAGTTTCTGTGCTTTTTCAATGTTATTAATATAACGGTAGGTTGCCTGATTAAATTGTATTGAGTCAAATTGAGACAATAGTGTTTTACCAAAAGCCTCAGCCGTTATCGCGGTTTGATCAGAAATATAATACACATTAAATTTCATTTTTAACTCACATTTTTAGACTAATCTATCCTAAACTATAAATTATAGGTAGTAAAAGCGTATATGGATAAATAATGTCTGATAATTTAATCTGGTTTGAAAATATTGGTATTAGCGATGTTGCTAGTGTTGGTGGTAAGAATGCATCATTAGGTGAAATGATCACTAGCCTTGGTGAATTAGGAATCACCGTACCGGGTGGTTTTGCTACAACATCAACCGCATTCCATCATTTTTTGGATTTTAACGCACTATCGACAAAAATTTCTGCTGAATTAGCGAATCTTGTTGAGAATGATATTGTTGCTATCCAAAAGTCGGGTGCTACGATTCGCGGTTGGCTTGAATCAGCAACATTTTCTGACAGGTTCATAGATGATATACACGAGGCTTATGCAAAATTAGAGCAGCGCTACACTGATAGTAGTTATGCGGTGCGTTCATCCGCAACGGCAGAAGATTTACCAGAAGCATCATTTGCTGGACAGCAAGAGAGTTATTTAAATATTCACGGCGTGGAAAATATTCTTGACGCAATAAAAAGTGTCTACGCATCTTTGTATAATGATCGTGCAATTAGTTATCGGATACACCAAAATTTTTCACAAACGGACGTAGCATTGTCGGTTGGTGTGCAAAAAATGATTCGCAGTGATTTGGCCAGTAGTGGCGTGATGTTCTCATTGGACACCGAGTCGGGTTTTGATAAAGTGGTTTTTGTTACTTCGGCTTACGGTCTTGGTGAAATGGTCGTGCAAGGTGCCGTTAATCCGGATGAGTTTTATGTTTATAAACCATCGTTACAAAATAAAAAATCAGCGATAATTCAGCGTACCTTGGGCAGTAAAGCCATTAAAATGATTTTTGGTTTTGGAAACACCAAAAGCAGCGCGACACAAACTGTTGATGTGGCTGAAGCACAGCAGCAACAGTTTTCAATAAATGATGGTGAGGTAGAGCAACTAGCACGTTATGCTCAAATAATTGAACAACATTATCAAAAACCGATGGACATTGAGTGGGCCAAAGACGGCAATGATGGTCAACTCTACATCGTGCAAGCGCGACCTGAAACTGTTCAAAGCAAAAATACACAAGCAACATTAACTCAGTATTCCATCTCGAATCGAGGCACTGTGATAGTTGAAGGGCGAAGTGTCGGACAAAAAATTAATCACGGGCCAGTAAAACTGATTAGCTCTATTGCTGAAATGGATAAAATTAATGATGGCGATATTTTAGTTACCGACATGACCGATCCCGATTGGGAACCGATAATGAAAAAAGCCGCTGCAATCGTCACCAACCGCGGCGGCCGAACCTGTCATGCTGCTATAATCGCAAGAGAGATGGGTATTCCTGCTATTGTTGGTACCAATAATGCGACCAGTGTTTTAGAAAATAATAGCGTAGTAACGGTCTCGTGTGCTGAAGGGGATACCGGTTTTGTGTATCAGGGTGTGCTTGATTATCAGGTTAAACATCTCGATATAAAGCACATGCCCGATTTAGCGGTTAACATTATGATGAATGTTGGTAACCCTGAGCGTGCGTTTGATTTTCAGTTCTTGCCTAATTTTGGTGTTGGTTTAGCGCGTACCGAATTTATAATTAACAATACTATAGGCATCCACCCAAAAGCACTCATTGAGTACGATTCAAAACCCGATATTATCCCTAATGATGTAAAGGCGCAGATTAAAAGACGAATTGCAGGTTATCAATCTGCAACTGATTTTTATATTCATAAATTAGCCGAAGGTGTCGCAACGTTGGCAGCTGCATTTGCACCAAAGCCAGTTATTGTTCGTTTATCAGATTTTAAATCTAATGAATACGAACATTTAATCGGTGGTACTTTTTACGAGCCCAAAGAAGAGAATCCAATGATCGGTTTTCGAGGTGCTTCTCGTTATGTCGCATCAAGTTTTAGTGATTGTTTTGCATTAGAATGTCAGGCAATTAAAAAAGTGCGCAACGATATGGGCTTAACAAATATTGAAATTATGATTCCATTTGTACGAACGGTTGATGAAGCCAAAAATGTGATTGAATTATTAAAGCAAAACGGTTTACAGCGCGGTGTCGATGGGTTACGAATTATTATGATGTGTGAAATACCGAGTAATGCATTATTGGCCGAGCAGTTTTTGGCGTATTTTGATGGCTTCTCAATTGGCTCAAATGATTTGACACAGCTTACTTTAGGTTTGGATCGCGATTCGAGTTTAGTTGCTGATATGTTTGATGAGAGGAACGAGGCAGTAAAAATATTACTCACGAAAGCAATTACGGCCTGTAAAAAAGCAAATAAATACATTGGCATTTGTGGCCAAGGTCCATCGGATCATCCTGATTTTGCACAATGGTTAATCGAGCAAGAAATAGATAGCATTTCGCTCAATCCGGATACGGTAGTTGCAACATGGTTATATCTGGCTAAACAAACGAACTAAATTATAAAAATATGTTAAATAAGTAATGCAATTGCTAGCGTATTGATTTAACATAACTGTTCAAGGACGAAAATTGTAAATGGACTTATAATGAATTTAACTAATGTTAAAGCTATTAAGATAACGTTAATCGTTTTGATGTTATGCCTGCAGTTCAACGCTGTTAGTGCGATTGCCGATACCAGCGTCACAGACGCGGTGTTCAGGCAGCAGAGTTCTGTTGCTGCAAATCTAACGTGGTCACCACTGAACTTCCCCTTTCCGGGTGCTAAAGGTATTAATGCATATTATGTTTCAAGTTCAGACTGGATGTTTGGATTTGATTATCTCTCGAGTAATCTCGCGGTTAGTATTTTGTCGCTAGAAATCGGTGAAATATCTGAAAAAAACTACACCTTTCAAGCAAAACGGTTTTTTGGTAATAGTTTTAATATGACCTTGGGTATTGGCTCCCGTAGTTCTGAAATAAAATTGGCAGCTAATTTATTTGATTTAGTAGCCAATGAATATTCGCAAACTGTATCCAAATTTAAGACTAATTATATTCGACTGGGCCTTGGTAATCAGTGGCGGTTCAATAAGAATTACACTTTTAGCGTTGATTGGTTTACGATCGACATCCCCTTTAGTGGTGATGTTGAGGTGAGTGCAGCGCAGTATGCTGATTCTGCCGAGAGCAAAAGAGACATCGAATATTCTGAATCTATCTTAAAGTATTATCCCAGTGGTGCGACGGCGCGTTTGCGTGTTGGTATTATATTTTAAATTGTTGCACCAATTCTTGAAGTCGTTGTGCCGCCGTTGATACTTGATTGCTAGATTCCGAGGTTTTGGTCGCACCAACAGCTGTTGCTTCATTGCTGTTATTAATATTAACGACGTTAGAATTAATTTCTAAGGCGGCAGCACTTTGTTGCTCTGAGGCACTTGCAATCTGAAAATTTAAGTCCGATATCGAATCGACTGCATCACGTATTTTTGACAAAGCGTCGCCAGTTTCAGCCATTTTTTCTTTGCCCAGATTAGCACTTTCCCGACTATTTTCCATCTCGTTTACGGCTTGTTTTGAGGCAGATTGAAGTTGCTCTATCATGGATTCGATTTCATTGGTTGATTCTTGAGTGCGTGATGCCAGTGTGCGTACCTCATCGGCGACAACGGCAAAACCACGGCCTTGTTCACCGGCACGAGCCGCTTCAATTGCAGCATTGAGTGCAAGTAAGTTTGTTTGCTCGGCAATACTTTTTATTACATCGAGTACGCTGCCGATGTTTTCAGAATCTTCTGCAAGTTTACGTATTACATCTGATGTCATTGTTACTTTCTGTGCTAAAGATTCTATTTCCTGAATGCTTTGATTCATAATTTCAAATCCTTGAGCGGTTTGGTTCTTGGCTGTTTCGGCACCTTGCGCTGCATTTTGTGCGCTTTGGGCTACCTCGTGTACAGTTGCTGTCATTTGAGTCATGGCAGTTGCGAGCTGGTCTGTTTGTAATTGTTGGTGTTGTATGTCGGAAGTGGTATTGGATGCTACTGCATGTAATTCTTCTGAGGAGCTAGCAAGTCCATGTATTAATGTTGCCATTTCGCCCAGTGTTAATTGTAATTTTTCCATTAATAAATTAACGTTTTTAGACAGTTCACCGAGTTCGTCATTTTGTAAATAATTTAGGCGCTGGGTTAAATCGCCTTCACCTTCGGCAATGTCTTTTATGGCATTAACGACATTATTGAGTGGTTTAACCAAATAATTGGCAAATAGCCAACTGAGTCCGGCACCAATTAAAACCATAATTATGCTCAGGCTTAATGCAAACAAATTGATGTTGGTACGCATGGCGTGAATTGGTGCATAGGCTTCGGCTTCGTCTATTTCACTCATTACAACCCATTTAAGCCCTTTAATAGTAACAGGGGCATAGGCTGACAAAACCGGTACATTGCGGTAATCGGGAAATATATCAAAGCCAGTATTGCCCGCTAAGGCATCACTAACACCGGGAGTATTGGCCGGTTGTAATGCAATTGAGGTTTTTTTAGCTTTAATTTTGTTGAGCAACTCACTACTCATGTTAGTGTCTTGCAGTGCTTTGAAGTAACCGTCGGGGTCTTCAATTAAAAATCGGCTCATGCTACGCAGGGTTTTATCGCCAGCGACCAAATAAGTTTCACCACTGTCTCCGAGTCCATTTTGTTTCCACTGTTCGTGATGGGTCATCACCGTATTGATGCGATCGATGGGCATTTGGAAAATCAAAATAGCAATTTTTTTATCACCGTCAAATATGGGCGATGCAATAAATGATGCAGGATCTTCATAAGAGGGCGTATAAGTTGCAAAATCGGTAATTACAAATTCATTGGGATTCGTTAATGCATTGGCTTTTCTAAATACCTCGCCAATACCAGTCTGGCTAAATGCACCATTTTTTAATGAGGTTGAATAATCCAACTCTTTAAAGACAGAATATACGATGTCACCGCTGTCGGGGTTAACGATAAAAATATCATAATAACCAAATTTGTCCAGATAATCCTTAATGTGAGGATGGTAATGTTGGTGTAATTCATCATATTTTGTTTGATTATTTAACGCGGTTAATTTGTCTTTCTCACCTAGTGGGTGCTTATTTGCTTTTATATAAGCGTGCTGCAATAGAACGCTGTCATCATCGAGTTGATTAACAAGTTGATTTACGTTAATGGTTTTACCATTATTACGGTTACGGTATTCGACGCTAAATTGGTTTGTGTAGTAGCTTGCAAGTTCTGTTCGATATTGAGAAACATCATCAATTGCAAGGTTGCTTTTATAATTAACAAAGGCGGGTTTGAAACCATTGGCTGCATCGATAATCATACTGTCATTGGAAAAGGTTAAAATTTGATTGGATATTGTTTCAAAATAACTTTCAATTGCAATTTTAGTGCTGTCACGAACAGCCGTAAGATTATTCTTAATTTGGGCATTTAAAGCAGCGCTAGCATCGGTAATGGCGATGTGGCTTAGAATGTAGGCACTGGATAACGATGTTATTAAAATTAATGCGGATGCACCTAAAATTATTTTTTGTTTTATTTTCATTGGAAATAATCCGGTTATGATTCCACGGTATAAAAGCTACAATCAGGGAATAGACATTCTAATTAAGAAATATAATTTTGTGATAATGCTATTGTTATCGGAATTAAGGCAGAAAACTTTAAATTGAATGAGTAATTTATCGATTTTTTAGCGGTGGGGGAAAATACAATGACAGTGTAGTAATGTCATTGTATTTCAGTACTATTTGACTGTATTAGTGATGTGTATTAGTTAAAAAGTTTATTTAACTTGTTTAATTCATGTGTTAATTTTTTCTTGGCATCAAATTCAGCCTGTTTAATTTGATCTCTTGGAATTGGAACGTCAATGGTTTGATCAAAACTAGTTTCAAATGAAAAAAGGTTACCGCTTTCAGTTTTAGAATAGACCGTTGGATTTCCAAAAACAGTGACTTTAACTAATATTGGAATTGTTTTAGCATTGCTCATTAGCTTTTTTGTAACGCTATCCGCAACACGGAATATGTCGAAATAGATAAGTTCAACCGGTACCACTATTTTTGTATCGGCTTTAGGACTTAAAGCAAGTTCAATGTTATCGCCCTTTAGTAATCGTTTTTCTTGATAATATAATTCATAGTGTAAAAATATATTTTTTAATCCGATATCATTGGGATTATATGCTTTAAAATTTAAGTTGATAACCACTTTTTTATCTGAAATCTTAGCAACTTTAGCGTCAACATAATCAACCTTTGGATCGATAATCTTGGTTTGTTGGATTAGTTTAATGGCAGTACAGCTTGTGAGGATGCTAAAACTTAAGAGTAATAGTATTAAGAGTCGTTGGTGATGTCCATTCATTATTTTTTTCTTTTGTATATTATAGTTTTTATTGAGTACTGTAACATATAGACCAGTATCGAAATGAAAAAATTAATCTAAGTTAGCTAATCAATTCGAGGCTTAATTAATATAGGGAAGTAGACAATAAAAAATAAACTAAATGCGGTTATCCAAAATACTTGTGATAATACAATCCATTCTGAATAATAGTTTGGAATAAAAATGGGTAAAACTACTCTGGATAAAACCGCCAAAGAAAAAATAAGCACAATCCAAAAAATGGAGCGTGGTGGCTCAAATACGTTTCTGCCGGTGTGACCTAATGCAACTCGAGACATCATGCTCAACGTTAATAACCCTATGCCACCAACCGTGAATGCGTGTATCTCTAGGTAAGGCAACAAGCCGTAGTAAACTATGAGTAATTTTATTGCAAAGCCAGAGACAATAAAGCCGTATGCTAAATAGATACTCCATAATAATGGTTTTTTCCAAATAGCATTTGTATACCATCCTATCATGCGGATACTGTGTAACAGCAATAATAAGCCAGCAATTGCCAATAGCGTTTTTTGGTGCAAATAAAATGTGTCAAAAATCGCGTATAAAACAAATAAAATCAGTGATGAAATATCGAGCCATTTAAAGTTTTTAATTGTAACTTGTTTATCAACGCCTTTTTGGATAAAAAAAGGAATAACACGCCGTGCCATAATAAATATCAATAACAGTATTGAGTATATGCCAGCGTACAACCCAATATGTACTCCATTAGTAATAATTTGGAGCACTCCTAGGTAAAAAATGCTGTTACTGATAAGTAATAATATTAATATGATGATAATGCCGAGTTGCGTATATTGTTTTGCTTGTAAGACGGGCTTTGTTGCAAAAAAAATCAGTAATATAAAAAAAAGACCATCAAATAATGCTGTTAATGTAATTGGAATTAATGAAACAAAAGGTAAAATACGTACTACTAGCCAACATAGAAATAAAATTAATAAGGGTGTGCCTTTAACGGTTGCGACACCGGTCCAGTTTTGAATTGCTGTTAATAAAAAACCAGCAATAACAGCTACACTATAACCAAAAATCATTTCATGTGAATGCCATGCAATTGGTGACAGTGTTGTTAGTAGTTGCGCTCCAAACGAATAAATTGCTGTCCACAGCATTATACTAATAATAGCAAAACCGGCTGCACCTAAAAAAAAGGGTCGAAATGCTAGATCTAAAAAAGCATAATTTGAATTATTTGTTGTGGTTTTAGAGGGTTCTTCTATTTGTGACATAGGTAGAGGATACTATAGTTATCTACCTGCAGCTAATATTTAGACGTTAAAATAATGATCAGGATCAGGTAAACAGAGCAGTAAATCGTATAATCATTACACTGATTTTTGCTATTATAGTGAACTACGTCCACTCCACTAAACTGCTATTTTTTAACGACTATAGTAGACTATTCATTAATTTAAATATCAGTAATTTAGTGAGGTAAAAATCATGTTAATTCAAAACAGCAGTCGTAGTGTCGTGCTGGCATTAAGCATTATAATTGTATTATTTAGCAGTACGGTTTTTGCTATGAAACCGTCTAAATTTTTAAAACTGTATGATTTGAACAATGATAAACAGGTTTCTAAAGCAGAGTTTAAAATCGCCGTTAAACAATTATTTGACAAGCTTGATAAAAATGGTGATAAAAAAATTAGTATTTTTGAGTTTAGGCAACGTAACACCAAGTCTAAAAAACGACCTCGCTTTACTAAAATGGATGTTAATGCCGATGGTAAGATCAGCCAGAGTGAGTTTTTACATGCCAAAAGTCCCGCCGCGCAACAGCGTTTTAATCACCTCGATATTAACCGTGACGGTTTTATAACTCGATTTGAATTCTCACGCAGATTAGCTCGAGCACCAAAAAATATCAACAATAAACGTTTTACTAAATTTGATAGTGATAAGGATGGTACGCTTTCTGAATTTGAAATACTGTCAGTACGTGAAAAATGGTTTCACGTTTTAGACCGTAATAATGATTCATTAGTTAGTGAGCAAGAAATTGAAAAAATGCAGCATTAAATTTCTTACTAGAAGAATATTTAGATAATTATTTTACTGTGTTATCAGGAAAGTTATTGTTTAACATTGAGGTAAGATGATTAACGAATAGTCTACGATTATTCTCAACAGTAAATATTTGTATGTGTTTAATGTTTTCTAAAGTCCAGAATAATTTAGGTGGGTTTGCAGCGTTATAAAGCGCTTGTCCATGTGAGTAGGGTATTACTTGGTCTTGTTTGCTGTGTATTATTAGCAATGGTACGGGTGTTATGTTTGGAACAGCTTCAATCGGAGAGTAATTGTCAGACACCATAAACGATAAGGGCCATTGTACGAGCCAGGTTAGCCAGAAATTATTTAAATAATCACGCGTGATGTCGCGGTAGCTGGTAAAACCACTGTCCGCTATCATGCCACGAATTGAATTTTTATATTTAGAATCGGCTAAGCCATATAATGCGATGGCTGCTCCAAGGCTTTGCCCAAAAATAATTATCTTTTGTGTATCAATGTCGGGATTATTCATTAACCAGGTTAAGGCAGAATCAAAATCGTGTTGCACTCCGGTTAAGCTTGGCAAGCCTTCTGAGCGACCGTATCCTTGGTAGTCGAATAAAAAAACATTAAAGCCTGCATGAGGCATCCAAAAAACACTGCTAATGTGTGCGCTAATATTTTGCGCATTGCCATGCAAAAATAAGATGGTTGCGATACTGGTGTTTTGCCGGCTAGGAAGAAACCAGCCGTGCAATTTGACGTTGTTCTCGGATGTAAAGTAAACATCTTGGTAATGAATATCGTTTAATTCTAGATCAGCATAATGATAGCTGTCGGGTTGAAATAACAAATTACTACACGAGGTAATGCCAAAACAAAAACAAAGCAAAATTATTTTTGTTTGGTTATTGTTGAAAAACACCATTAATAATACCAGTTTAAGCTAACCTTAAATTCGTTTTGTAGCTTGTGTTTAATACCCTGTTGTAATAATTGTAGACGTATAGATTGATTTTTACTGATTGAGTAGCTCTGTGCTAGCTTAAGTTGTTGATATGTTAGGTTGTTATTATTGCTATCGTAATATTGGTTGGTGGCATCGAGCCATATTTTCCAGCTTGGCGTTACTTCCCATATAAATCCTAAGTTTGGCCCTAGTGCTGCCGATGCGGTGTTTTTAAAACGCGCATGAAACAGTATGGTTGATTCGAGTAAAGCATAAACTCGGATAGAATTAAAGAATTCATAACTCAGTCCGGCAGCGCCATTAAAGTTGAGCACCAAGGTATTGGCATCGGTTACGACGGGTAAGCGTTCATAACTGGTCTTAAATTTCCAACTGATGGGCTTAAAAAATGTTGTTCGTTGTTTGATGGAATAAATGCTAAAGAAATCAATTTTTTCTAAATAGACTTTATTTTGTTTGGTATTGAGCCGAGCAAAAACATCTATAAAGTTTATTTGCAGGCCATCAACATAACCGTCATTATTGTCGAGTAAGTCATGGTAGGCTGGTCGCCAATTAAATTCGACAAATTCATCATTTATTTTTTTGCCATAGGATAGTTGTATCCGTGATGATTTATGGCCTTGTTCTGGACGAATCAACGGCTGTTTAGCGAGCGGGATATTGATTGATGGATTTAATTTGTTTCGTACTTTTAATATCGTTAACGAACGTTTAGCATAATCTGCCCTATTGAGTTCATTTGATTTGTATAAATATTGCAAGTAATTGTAGGCAGTTTCTAACACATATATTTTATTAGTTTCATCCAATGCTGTGAATTGCGAGCTTGATGTTTTTTCTTTGCCGTGCACATAGTCTAATATCAGCGGTAAATTGCTGCCGGCATATTCTTCGAGTTGGAATTTTAAATTGGTTAATAATGAGGGACGGTAACGCGTTTTTTTGACGAGCTTTTTACTCACAATAACGCGAACGGTGTCCGCAGGAATAACGTCCAGTGGAAATTCTGCGGCCAAGTTTAAACCGGGTCGGGCGACATCTAATAGAGCTAGCAATTGGTAAGAGCAGTTTTCATCTAAAAAATAATAATCGAAAATGGTTTTTCGTAATTCCCACATGTGTTGCAACATGCGATTTGCTTCTGTGGGGGTGAGGTCGAGCTCATATTCCCATATATCGCGATTTTCAAGATCGTTATACTCATTAACTTTGTCGTAATACGGTACGATGGCAAATAAACCGGGATAACCACCAGCCAAGCCTTTTATTGCAAAAGCAAGTCCATTTGTTTCATTGGTATTGGCGGCGTAGGTTATTGCGTAGGATGTTAGGTAGTTTTGTTTTTGTGCAGCCGGTGGATCAACGCGTAATAATGTATGGCCAAACATCGAGCCGGGGTTATTAATGTACGCCGCAGGAAATGCTAGCGTTACACTATTAGGGTTGATGGAGTTAATCCACTCTTTATATTCTGGACAGTCAACACTCGGTAGTGCGGTTTTTAATGCAGGTAGTTGTTTTGCGAGCCAATTTTTTCTGGCAATAAATAAACATTGCGGATGATCATTTGGCTTACTAATGAATAAGGGTTTAAATAGTGCGCGTAGAGTTGCTCTTAACTCGGCTTTGGGATTGAATTTTCCGTCGTTAGCAAAAAAGAAATTACTACTATCAGCTTGGCTAGTGTAGCCGGGTGTTATTAAATTGGGACGGTAATGCAGCAAATCACGCCAGCTAGCACGCTCATGAAGTTTGAGTTGCAGCGCTTGATCGACGAATCCGCGAATTTTTGTATCGGCTATGTCGGCATACAATATTGCTGTAGAACAGAAATAGAATGCGCTAAATAATAATGCGCTAAGCTTAATTCGGATACCCATAATGTTGTTTTATTGCGTTGGGCGAAAGTGAGTGATTAATGTTATTAGTGTGAAAAAAAACCCGACGTGAAACAGACCGTCGGGTTAGATTACTATTTAATTTTAAAAAATAAAATTATATAGTATATGCTGCTAATTTTTCGTTGTTAGCCATAACTGAATCTAAGCTAGCTAAAACTTCTTCAACAGTTGCGCTTTCTGAAGCAAAGATTGAATCAAAGTTATCACGTGTTGTTTTGTAGAAAGTTGCTTTATCTTGCTCAGCAATTCCCATTAAATTAGCCATTGTTTCTAAAGACTCGCCTTTACCAACAGCCATATCATGAGATACTTTGTCGATGTTTGCAGCCATGAATGTTGATAAAGCAGCAGTTGATTTTACAACGCCGTCTTTAGAACAACCACCAGTACCAGAAGTAATACCAAATGTTTGGTTACCAGAAGTACCGTTAGTAGTAGCAGCCATCACTTGGTTAGCTACGCCTGTTTTACCATTAAAAACCATTGAACCCCAACCACAACCTACATTGTTTGGGCCTTCAGCATTTGCGGCACTGATACTAGCGATTGTTAATACTGTTGCAACTAATAATTTTTTCATTTTATAACTCCGTGTCTAATTGTTTAAATATTAATATTTACTTTATAATAAAAGCAGTTAATTATAATCGATTAATCGAGCATAGATTATCCTGTTAATTTTGCAAACTGTCTAACTATTTATTATGTTATAAAAATAAAAATAATTTATATGTGAAGTTATCGTATTTTACTTAATACCAAACTAGTTAGTGGCATGTATTTATTTTTTAGTCAGACTTGTTTTGTTAAGCTTTACTTGACTTTAGTGCATTAATTCAACATTATTCAGACTTAAAATACAAATTTAGCGCTGATATTGGCATAGTGTACCCAATTTTCATTGTTTACTGCTGAGTCTGCTCGACTTAAGGACTGTGCACTAACATAGGATGCCGTAAACCATTTGTGATTATAAGCAAAACTGTAGCCCCATCCAGACAACGTTATGCGTTTACCATCCACAAATGGATATGCTTCGCCAATATCGTAAAATAGGCTCATGCTAAGCGGCGTTAAGAAAAATTTTTTGTGCCACGGTAATGTCCACAGGCCAATTGGAAGAATCAAATCATTGCGTAGTGAAATGCCATTATCACTTGAAATAATGTTTTCTTTGAAACCGCGTATAGAATATTCCCCCCCCAATACAAATTGTTTTTCACCGTATAAGGCGGTATTTGATGACTGGGCATTTAATGAGTTTTGTATCGAAAATGAATAACGGGACGATCGCAAGTAATGTTGGCGGTAATATGCATATAGCTTTATGACATCATACTCCGCGTGTGGCTGCGATTTTTGAATGGTATCGGAGTCCGTTATTGCGCCGAATAATGGCATACCTTTAATCAGGCTTGGTGATAGTATGAGGGTTGAGTTTGGAAAGTAATGGCTGTATGTCAAACTGTAGTTGATATTGGCGATTTGACGTGATGAGGTTTCAATTTGCGTATCATTAATGTAACTTTTTCGGTCGCTATATTCGACTTTAAAAGCGTTTTCCAGTTTATTGTGTTTGCTTCGATACAAGATTTGATTGGCTGAGAATTGTGTGGTTTGGATTGTGCTTTTTGATAAAAAAGACAGGGTACTACCAGTAATTGTTCGGATAGTATCGCCTAGATTGTAATTTAAATTAAAATTCCAATAACCATACGGTATCGTGGCATTAATGCGAATGGTTTCATTTTTGTTATTATCATCGGGTAATGCGCGCTGCCATGAAACAGACAGTATATCGTTATATCCCAATAGGTTTTCTTTTGTGTAATTCAGGTTATACAAATCTTCCCCAGTTGATTTAACACCGCCATTATTGTAGGTGACGGTTAATTGTTGCGTTGCATGGGCTGATGTAGGCTCGAGTAATATAATGTCACTATAACCGGGCCGTGATGCGGGTTTAATTTTCATTTTAAACTGCTGCGAAAATAATTTATTCAGTTGCTCTAGACCTTGATCAAGCCCCTGAATGCTCAATATGTCGCCTGTTTTAAGTGGGAAAGCAGCCTGTATTCTGGCGTTATCGCTGCGATTATTGTCCCCCAATATAAACGCAGCAACTTTACCTTCGATGACCCAAATTTCTAGATTGCCTTTTTCGAGAAAACTATTTTGTTTTTGTTTTATGGTTACCCGAGTTGTGATGAATCCGTTTTGTAAATACCATTGCTGAATTTGTGTGGCAATTCGTGTTATTTGTTTATTATCCAAACATTGTTTTAACACGGGCTTAATTATTGCGTTGCGATCAGATGCTGGAATTAAGTCTGCACCATAAGTAAACACATTAGTGATGATGCGGCATTCATCCTTGGCTAATAAGTTGTTCGCGTCTATTTTAATGTTGGGTGTTTTTTGCGAAGGTCGTTGGTTTAAGCGTTTATTTGCCTCAAGTTCTCGCTGCTGCTGCTGTTCTCGGTTTTGTTCAATTATAATAGGTGCAACTTGTGGCGCTGCATAACTGACTGTTGAATAATAAAATAAAACAGTAACTACTATTAAAAAAATACCAATGTGTTTTTGAACAGTAATGTTTCTCATGGAATTATAATCTTGTCAATTTTAAAAAGTGACATATAGGGTCGGATTACCCTATATGTAGACCCAGAAATTAGCTCTTGTCTTTTATTTTTGCGCGCCAGTTTTTAGCTTGTTTTTGCGCCTTTAATAATTGTTTTCGGCTTAGTGATTCGGTTAAACCCTGCAAATCCTGCATTGCAGCTTGATAACCTTTTGCTAAGGATATGTTTAAATATTTATGAGCCTGAACAGAATCTTTTTCAACGCCATCACCTTCTTTATAACGCAAGCCAACTTGATACAAGGCATAAGGGTTACCTTGTGTCGCGGCTTGGTTATACCAATAAAAAGTTAAATCAGCATTTTTCTTCAAACCAATACCGGCTTGATAATTTCGGGCCAGGCGCAATTGTGCAGGGACATATCCGAGTTTGGCTGATTTTTTAAGTAACTTATTGGCGTGTACTGGGTCCATCTTTGTCACTTTGCCTTCTAATAATAAGCTGGCATAGTTAAATTGGGCTTCAGCATTGCCACTGTCCGCAGCTCTGCTTAAGTAAATAACGGCTTTATCAAAATTTTGTAATACGCCCGGCGCACCAAGGTGTAATAAGCCGAGTTGGTTAATTGCTCGCGCATATTTTTTATCAGCCGCTTGTTGGTATAACTCCAATGCTAACGTCATGTTTTGATCTAAGCCAATACCACTTTCGTACATACGCCCAAGATAAAAAAGCGACTCGGCTTCACCGGCCTTAGCGCCTTTTTGAAAAAGCGTGATGGCTTTCTCGGGCAGATTTTTTTCCATTGCGGTTAGTCCTTGCTTGCTAAACTCTGCCGCGCTAACAAGCTGGCTGAGTAGTAACAAGTTTGTTGTTAATATGAGTGAAGCTATTGTATTTGAATATATTTTCATGATTGTTTCTCCTTAGAAGTGATTCGAGCTGTTTATTAAGTTGTGTCTGCGTCACTGTGTTTTTATGTTGAGCTAACAGCTTATCGTAAATTTTTGTGATAATTTATTTTGTCTTACAATTCTTACAATTCGATAATTTAACTTAGATGCATTAATAGGAAGGTATTTGTTGTATGTTAAATAGACAAAAATAATGTTAGATTTTTGTGTTTAGTTTTAAAAAATGGCCCTCTAATCTTAGTAACGCAAAAAGAAAATTAATGAAGGAAAACAGCATGAGTTATTTAGCATTAGAGAGTCAGGCCAACTTTAATACCACTGTTAACAACGCTAACGTCGTATTAGCGATGCAATTACGTAATATTGAACGCTGTCTAAAAGAAAAAGATTTTTCAAGCGGTCTCACTATTATCAGTCAGTTACTGCACGGCAATACCGTAAAAGCGAAGCCAACTATACCGACAAAAATTCAGTTTGGTACCTTGTCTGTAGATAAAACCAATGGAGCTGTACGGCTTAAGGGAGACAATGTTGAATTAACAAGTAATGAGTTTAAATTGCTTATTATGTTCGTTGAGAATCCGAATGTCATTATTAGCCGAGACACATTACATGAAACTATATTAAAAACAGAATACGATGGTTTGAATCGAGCTATCGATAACACCGTTTCACGAATTAGAAAAAAACTCGGTGATGATTGTTTGGCTCAATTAAAAATAAAATCGATTCGCGGTAAAGGCTATTTGTTTTCATCTAATGAGTGGTAATGACAACAATAAAGTAGTCTCAATATTAAAAATATGAATCCTTTATATAGAGCAAACAACCCAATGGAATGCAATGATAATCCCGTTATTCTCGTCATCACTAGGGACGTAATTTATTTTGAAAAAATTAAGTACTATATAGAACAGCATCGTTATACTATTACGTTGGTAACTGATGTTACTGATGCAGTTCGATTACATGAGATACCAAAAATAAATTTAATTATCATTAGCGATGATGTGTTAAATTCTGCTTATGATATTTTTAAACTTTGGGTAGTGGACGACAAAATAAAATACATGGTAGTAACAGATTCCAGCCATTCCTGTGAAACATTAACCATCAATTACCTTGAGTCCGGTGCAACCGATGTTGTTGATAAATCCATTCGGTGTCAATTATTGCTAGCAAAAATACGGGTGTTATTGTCATTAGCCGATACTAAATTGAATTTATCAGAGCAAGCAAAAGAAAGCCTGAACATTGGATTACTTGAAATTAATAGTAAACTGGGCTTGGCAGTTTATAATAAACGCAATCTCAATTTAACGACAAACGAATTTAGTTTGTTACTGTTGTTTCTGCGTAAACCAAACCAAATTTTCAGCCGCGAAAAATTGTATAAAACGTTATTTAAATATGAATATGATGGTATTAGTCGTTCAATTGATAATACTGTGTTTAGAATTCGTCGAAAACTCGATAATCAAGGAATTACCGATGTTAAGATTAAATCCATTCGAGGCAGGGGGTATTGCGCATTGCTCTCAGAGTAGTTGTGGTTATTTAATTCATTTGAAAATGATACTTATAAAATGAGTTCCACCTTAGCCGATGGTCTTAGTTTGGCTACTCCAATTTCCAATCCTAACATCTTTTTTTTTCAAACTATGCTTTAGTGGGGCTCTTTTCAAGTAACTCAGTAGTAATTGTTATTAAAGTTCCAGATCACTATTATTCCGCTATTTTTTAATTTCGATTGGGTTTAAAATTGTTGATATCAGCACGGTGGAGTGGGTTATTATGAGTGCATTTTGCATCAATGTTCATACTGGTCAAAAACGAAATTATATATGTTTAAAACTAGTTATCTCGATTAGTTTCTTTATTGTTATCGCATCGACATCAACAGCATTATTGGCTAAGTCGGACTCTCGTTTTGCGTTAGTCATCGGTAACAGTCAATATAAATACGCATCTAAATTAAAAAACCCAAAAAATGATTCTATCGATATGGCCAAAACGTTGAATGGACTTTATTTTGATACGACACTCATTTTAAATGCAAACAAAACAACCATAAAAAAATCAATTAGTCGGTTATTGTCAAAGCTTAAAAAAAATGGCGGTGTCGGTTTATTTTATTATGCCGGCCATGGCGTGCAATTTGAAGGCAGTAATTACCTGCTGCCCATTGAAACTAAAGTGGGCACTGAAATTGAAATAATGAAACAAAGTGTTAATATAACCAGTTTGTTAAACGGTATGCGTAAAATTGATTCGGCAACCAATATTATTATTTTAGATGCGTGCCGCGACAATCCGTTTAAGAATACCGCTCGTTTGGGCACGCGATCAGCAAGCAGCAATAAGAGTCGAAGTTTGGTTAGAATTATACCGAGCTTAAATTCAGGTTTAAGCAAATTAGATGCACCGTCTAATACCATTATTGCTTATGCAACTGCACCGGGTAAGGTCGCATTAGATGGTCGTGGACGAAATAGTCCTTACACCGCAAAATTGATCGAATCCATGCAACGCCCTGGTTTAACCATCGGTGAAGTTTTTCGTCAGGTACGCTCGAGTGTTGTTAAACAAACAAACGGCCAGCAAATCCCTTGGGAATCATCGTCATTACTAAACGATTTTTATTTTAAATACCGAACCCTAATTCCAATGGGTTTTTAATGAGCTAAATGGAGTTTTATATGACAAGGAAAAAACAACAATTAATCGCCTTTGTGCTTGGGTTCGGATTTTCAATGACGGTTGCTGCCGACAATCGAGTTGATGTTATTACCACGATAGCCGTCGGTACCATTAATATGCAATTGGACATTGTCGAAACATTTGACGGTGGCGCTAATTTTAGTGGTGATAACCGAACCCTTAGTATCAACCCTAAAATACCAAGTGCCGAAATTGGTGTGACGGTTTTGGACGACAACATCTATTACGGATTCACCATGCAAATCACAGGACAAAGTGTTGCTCGATTTGATAAAGTCACTTTTGATAGCAGTGTACCAACTACCAATAGCAGTAGCAGCCAAGAAGTCACATCGCGAACGGCTTACAGTGTTTATACCGGTTACGCGCTAACGGACAGCAATAGTATTTATGGCGGCGTAACTTTTGGCACAGGTAGTTATGGCAATGAAGTTTTTATCGATGAATTTGGGCCATTCATTGGTAGTAGTTATGCGCTACGCTTTAGTTCAAACTCGTCATTAAATTTTGATCTATCCTTGTCGATGGTAAATATTGAAGCAACCTTAAACGATACATCACCACGTTTAGAACACACCATAACTACCACGAACCGCGCAATTAGTTATTCTGCAACGTGGTTAAAAGCCTTGGATCGCGGTCGTTCATTTTTTGTAAGACTAAAAATAATCGATTTAGTACTGGACGGCAGTGGCACCGTGAGTGATATTTCAAACAGCGTTGGAACTGCAACCATAAAAGGAAGCCAAGTCTCCACTTTTTTAAGCTTGGGGATGGGGTTTTGATTTATTTAAACCAAACAGCAATTGGTTTAATGTTTATCTAATTCATTGAGTAAAATACTGTTTTGGAATAGTACACATTATAGTTTTTTATACAGCGCATAAATATAAGGGCGTGGATCACCACTAGGGTTTGTGAATGTGTAGTGTTCAGATTGTATTAGCGTAAAGTTCGTTCCTAATCGTTCAGTCATTTCGTCGATAGAATAACGATGCAAGTCAAGCCCAGCACACTGTGGATAACCCATTGTCGAAAATTCTGCTAGTAATGCATAACCACCCGGCGCTAGTGTTGATTGCAAGTTAGTGAAGTAGCGTTGAATGTCCGCTTCTTCCAGTAAAAAATGAAGCACAGCACGATCAATCCAGATATCGGCTTTGGAAGTGGCATCAGGCAGTGGCTTGGCTATATTATGATGAAGCCATGTTAAATCTTCACTTGTACCTATTCTGTTTTTTAATTTGTTTAATGCGGCTTCACTGATATCGTTTAAGATAAGTTTTAGCCCTCGCGTTAGCAGTTTGTCAACAAGTAATGATGTACCGGCACCAGCAAGGAACACGGTTGTTTGTTTTTCTGCTTGAGTTAAATTAAGTGGAATTAAATTAAAGAACTTTAAGGTCTGTGATACATCGTCTTCATACCATCCAAGTTCTGAATCGTTTTTGGCCGAAAAAATTTTATTCCAGTGCTCATTTAGTGTTGTCATACGATATTATCGTTTTATTTTCTTTTGGCTATATGAGTTAGATCAATAGAACGTCAACTTTATAATAAAAAATCGAAATAAGCGAAAAGAAAAATACTGTAGCTAGTGCCAGAATAGAGTGCTACGGTTTTATTGTTAGTGAGCTTCGGTGTCGGTGATTAAACTAACAATGTAGTGTGCGGTTTCACATAATGCGGGTTTATCATTGGTTTTCATTACTAGGCTGAGTGCTTTAGTTTCAGGCGATTTAAGCGTTACAAACTGTTGTTGTAATTGCTGCAAGTTTGTTGATAATAAATTTAACCGTTCACTATTTGAGTTAATTTTGCACTGTAGTGCGGCGAGCCCTGCAAGTTGGCCAGTTTGTAACAAGGCATTATACTCTAGGGTTGACATGCTGTTGTTGACATCGTGGTAAGCTGTGTTCGCTAAAGTTGACGGGGTTATGCCATAACTTTTAAATGGTGTTTCACCAATATTACTTATACTAATTTTAAAACCGGTTTCTAATACATTTTGAACGTTTGATTTTAGTTTTGGTTTGTCAAAAAAAGATCGTTTTCCTGAATATACTGGCGTGGGTTTTTGGTCAGTGGCTAACTGAGCCCACTCGGCATTAAGTGTACTGCCCCAATTAGTGTAAGCATCATTTAAACTTAATTGAATATTAATTTCCTGCTGTTGCGGTAAAATAGCCAAAACCAGAATGATTAGTGCGACGGTTGAAAAGCCACCGGTTAGGGCAGTTTTAGTTGTTATGTAATCCACTATGGCACGAAATGGATTTTTAATTTTTTTAGCGGTTTTTACTGATGTGTTGTCAAGTTCCTCCATGTAAGCGAGTGTTTCTACACAGCGAATCCAGCGTTCGTGAATAGCTTGGTCATTGGCAATATAGGCTAGTACTTGCGCGCGTCGAGTACTGTCGAGTTGGTTTTCGTATAATGCAGTTAGTTCTTCATCGCTGGGTATTAACCCAACGCTGTTGGTCTTTTTAAGTGGAATAAATTGCAAAACTAAGTGAGCAATTGCTTTTAGTTTTGTTTGTGTTTTTAATTCAGTCATAATATTTGATTACTCCGAAATCTCAATGCAAATGTCATTAATTTCACGAAGATCAATTTCGAGTTCGCTAAATACAGCGCTAATTTTTTCTAACGCTTCTTTTAGTTTTCGTCCCGGTAAATGCTCTTTCATGCCCAATGATTTTGCAATGACTGATTTTTTAATGCCATCTTGAAAATGCATACGCATAATAATTTTTTCTTCATCCGTTAATTGTATTTTTTGACGTAAAGCATCAAATTTTTGTTGGTTTTTTTTAACGTAGCTAGTGCAAAGATCCGTTGCGGTTTTACCAAACAGGCTTTCAATGGGTTTTTCATTCATTAGGCTAGAGATTAATAATAATGTTTCAGTGTATTGTGCTTCGGTTACCGGTTGTTCTGGTGTTTCGTTTGTTGTAATTAGTGTGGTCGGATCATAACCTTCATCAGTTGGTGTACTGCTCGTTGTCACTTCTCGATGTGTTTCACCACCACACCAAGGCAGTCGTGCTTTAATGGTTTTAACTGCATCGTTAATAACAGCAAGTTCGCGTAAACCGTTTGAACAAAAGTGCTCGACAACGGATTGCAATAATTGCCGTTCTAAACACAGCATTTTCCAAATTTGTAACCACAATGCACCTTGGCGTTTTAACCATTCCGGTGGTCGCAATCGACCAAACCGTTGCCGTGAAAATTCTTCTAATAAATGACTAGTCACCGTATGCAAATACGACTCGGGTTTACAGTGTCCTTTAAATGATGCTAAACACTGCCATTGATCGGCTGATAATTTTTCTAACACATAGGTACCTGCTTCTTCTGCTAAACCGCCCTTACCAAAGCGCTTATTCGCTAATTTATCGAGTTTTTGCAACCATCCCGATTGAAAAACAAGCGATTGCCAGTTAATGTCGTCAGCCAATGTCAGACCTCTATGAAATAGTTCAGTTTAGTTAATAAGACAATACACTATAAGTGAAGTGAGTAATGTGTGTACTGTTATAATACTAATTTAATTCCGAGGTCACAAGTTCCAGGCTAGCTCTGGCTTTTTTTAAGGCTGCATTTTGCAGTAAGCGACTTAATTTTTTTGCATCTAGTGATTCTGGTTTAAATATTTTTGCCATTAAATCGCGATAGTCAGCGCTGGATTGCTCAAATGCATAAACCTGCAAATATTCTCGCCCAAATGGCGGCACAACTTTTGATAATGCTTTAAAAGCCAGTAACTCATAGGCGCGCAAAGGTTTTTTTTCTGCATCGTTATAAGGGTATAAAACCGTCACTGTACCCTGTGCATTAATATTAAGAATTAAAATATAAGCCGCGCGCGAACTTTTAATGGCGATTCCAACCGTGTCGCCTTCAACAACAGTGCTACCGCGACCACTGGCAAACATATCAAAATCGATAGTGAAGTCTTGCTTAAATTGGCCATCAATTAATTGTTTAATCCAACGTTGTTGGTTTACGGCGTTGATAATGTCACTGCTACTTGGATTTTTTAAGGTTAAGATCAAATCACCCGCATGGCTAATAAATAAAACAGAATTATTTTTCTTACGAATATCAAGCTGGGCATCACGTTTAACTAGCCGTACGTTTTTAATGGTTTTTATGCGTTGCCGTAATTCTGTTAAGGAGTCATCAATGTTAATGTGTAAATCAGTTTTATTTAAATCAAAATACGATTTTTGTTGTAACCCCGATACCGTATTCAAACCAGCTTGTTTCGAGTGTTTGTTGTATGCAATTTTATTCAGTTTTGGTTTTAATTGAAAATTTTTCTTCTTATGAGAAAAAATAGCCTTGGATAACAGTTTATTGTTGTCTTCCGCTAAAGACGGCAAACCCTGTGGTGTGCTTGCAAAACCACGCAAGCGCATGAACTGTCGAACGGATTTTTTGAGTTCTGAGTAATTAATATAACCATCGTTGTTACTATCAGCATTTAGTGTGTTATTAAGTACACGCAATAATGCATCAGAAAATGCACCATGCGGTAAGCCGTCTATTGTTGGATAACGAGCCAACATGCTTGGTTTAATATCTTGCGCTGGCTCATACTCGCTACTGGCCGATAAATAAAAAATATTTTTATAAGGGTAGATAGTGTTTTCTGTGGAAGAAATTAGTGATCGTGGCTTTTCAATTTGAGCCGCGTTTTCGCCCAAACCGCGTGATGCCAAGATGGCATTCGAGCTTAAATAACGTGTTGTTAATTGTTGTGTGTTGTAGAGTCCACGGACAGTGTTACCCGAAAAACAGGCATCAATGGCAACAAAGACATGTCGGCCATTGTTATCAAATTTTTGCAATAATGGTTTTAAATCGTGTCGCCCGATAATGAGTTTTTGCATTAATTCGGATTGGTTTTTAATCGATTTAATATCAACCGGAATAAATGCACCTGAGTTTATCGGTAAGTTTGATTTAAAGGCATTATCTTGTGAGCTAGTGCCGTGACCACTGAGATAAATAAAAACAGAATCACCCGCTTTCGATTTTGTGTATAAGTGTTTAATATTGTCTAAAATATTTTTACGGGTACCCTCATCGTTGAGCAGTAGCGTGATATTTTTTGGTTTAAATGCCCATTTTGTTTGTAATATCGTTTTTAATAAACGCGCATCATTCTTTGGCCCAGCAAGGGGTTTGATATGATAGTCCGCAATGCCAACCAATAATGCGTATTGCTCGGCCACGGCATTATTCATGGTGAACATAGCGGCGAACACCGACACTATCGTTGAAATGATTTTTACATTGGTGTTACTCATTATTTGTTTTCATCGTTCTTGTCATGGTTTATACGGTCATGATAATCGGATTTACGGATAAAATCCTACTGTGAGTACAATTCTTACACATTGATGGGTATTTTCTAATAACATTGAATAACGGCTGAATAGGCAGCTTGAACATTTATTTATATTAAATGACGGTTTTTGTTCATATTGTAGTGGGGCCATTGGCTATGGCATTATTCTTTTCATTATTAACTACTAATTAAAGGATAATTGATAGTTAATAATGAAAATCCCTAAAAGGTGAGGGGCAAGTAGGGGGGGGGAATCTTAGCTTAATACATTAAACGGTTTTTTACGCCATAGCAGCAATTCTATTATTATAGTTGCCCAGTTTTAACATTATATGATTAGTTGAGCGCATTAATAACTTCTTGAGCATACTGAGGTGCGTACTTTTTATATTTTTTCCATTGAATTATTTCTTCATCACTGAAAGTGGCTATTTGATACTTATTATTTTCTCTATAGGAACATGAATAAAGTTCACAGTCTTGAAATGCTGATGCTGTTATATGAGAGTTAGGAAACCATTGGCGTAAGGTTTTTGTAATTCCTTCTTCATGCTGATTTTTGGTTATAGTTAGCTCATTGAGTTGAGTAACTGGGCCACTTAAATCTGTTTTCCAATTCATTAATGCACCAGCTGCATGGATAACACATGAATTTTTACGGTATTTTTGAATGTATTCTGCAAGCTCTCTACGCAAGATATCCCAAGATTTTTGTTTTTTATTTGGTTTTATAACAGCGTGAATAGCACACATGATAATACTGTCTAAAATAACCGTTAATGTAAGGCAGCTTGATACATATCCAAATGCTATAACTGCATTATCTGGAGAATACGAACTCTCCATGGTACCTTCAGAACATCTTACTAATTGATATGTCATTAGATTAATCCTTTAGTTGTTTTCAATTTATAGCACAAAAGGTCTCTGACTCAAATTGCACTTACTTAGGTTAAAAGGAATTCAAAAATCGAATATAAGAGTTTGAAAAATAGGCAGACGTGATGGTAAAGTAATTGTATCCCACAAACACACAGCCAACCCTAATAACATTAGCTATAAAACAAGACAAGTACAACAATTGTTCCAAACTTACGTTAATTAAACCGATGCGTACAGTTTTTTTAGCTACTGACCAGCCCTCAATAAAGAGTAAGAAAAGTAGTGAGTTAAATTTTGAATTATATATTAAACTGTTTTTTTTACACGAAACGTCAATTCAACAGTAAATTTAATTATCCCAGTTGTTGTCATGTATCCATAAAATTCAAATTAATTGAATTATCTACCTAATTTTCAGTTTGATTTCAGTTTGGCACTTTACACTATGTTTGAAAGTCATAGAAAAGTAAGGAGTTCAACATGCATTCTGAAACAAATATTAAAGTGTGGGATTTATTCATTCGATTATTCCATTGGACATTAGTTAGTGCCTTTATCATTGCATTTGTAACCGAAGAAGATTTTTTAACATTGCATGTTTGGGCTGGTTATACGGTATTTGTGATTATTATGATCCGTTTACTATGGGGAATTGTCGGAAGCCGGTATGCGCGTTTTTCTAATTTTATCACCTCACCAAAAATTGCGTTTAACTATATTAAAGACACCTTACATTTTAAAGCAAAACGTTATATTGGCCATAATCCTGCCGGTGGTTTAATGATCATCGTGATGATTATTTCGCTAATATTAACCACGATAACCGGTATTGCGGTCTATGGTGCTGAAGATCAAGCCGGTCCGATGGCTGCGTGGTTTGCCGCTGATTCACTCTGGGAAGATGTTTTTGAAGAACTACATGAGTTTTTAGCAAACTTTACACTGTTATTGGTGGTGATTCACGTTATTGGTGTTGCTGTTGAAAGCCTCATCCATAAAGAAAATCTGGTACGCGCCATGATAGATGGTTTTAAAAAAACGAATTAGTTTTATAACAATGGTAGCACAACAGGAAAGTAAACATGCGACACCTATTTTTAATTGTAATACTCAGTATTTCAAATACTGTTAGTGCGGCTAATTCTGCCGCAGTAACGACATTATTAATACAATATCAATCAGAATCGGCAATAAATTTTAGTGTGCGACAAGGCCGCGAATTATGGCAGAAAAAGTTTAACTCAGCCTCTGGTGAGGCACGCAGTTGCACAAACTGTCATAGTAAAAATTTAACGGTTACTGGTAAGCACATTAAAACCAAAAAAACTATTGAAGCAATGGCACCGTCGGTTAATAGCAAACGCTTAATGAAAATAAAAACCATTAAAAAGTGGTTTAAACGAAACTGTAAATGGACTCTTGGCCGTGAATGTAGTGCACAAGAAAAGGGGCATTTACTTAAATACATTCAATCTCAATAAGTTAGATTAAGGAATTCAACATGAAATTAACAGCAATCTTTAGCATTTTATTCGTCACTTCGCTTATATTTATCAGCCGGGTTTCTCTGGGGGATGACGATGGCTATCAATTCTGGAAAAAAAAGCCGGGGGTTAAGCAAGTAACTAATGCGCTCTATCAGGAGGAGTGTGGTAGCTGTCATTTTGCTTATCAACCGGGTTTATTGCCATCGGGTTCTTGGCGTAAAATTATGATGGGTTTGGACGAGCATTTTAACGATAATGCGGAACTTGATAAAACCGATACGCAGTTGATTTTACAGTACTTGAATAAAAACAGTGCCGAAAAATCATCTTTTCGCCGCTCGCGTAAAATCATGAAGTCGTTGCGGGATGGACAATTACCAATACGAATTACTAAAATTCCCTACTTTGTGCACGAGCATGACGAGATACCATCACGATTGGTGAATAATAACGCAAAAGTTGCTAGTCTTAGTCAATGTGATAAATGTCATCAAACAGCAAGTTCAGGTTCATTTAGTGAACGGGATATATCAATTCCAGGTTATGGTAAGTGGGACGATTGATATTTAGTATTTTAATCAGCAAGTGTTAATTTTAATGGAGTAAAGAGCGGATGTTACTAAAATTGTTGGCCGTGATATTACTTGTTGTACATATGCCATCGATCGAAAATTACGCTTTTGCTGATGGCGAGCATGATGATGTTTTACGGCTCAAACGTGAAGGAAAAATTTTACCGCTAGAAACAATTCTGAAAAAGGTAAACGTTATACAAGCAGGAAAAATACTTGAAGTTGAACTAGAGCGAGAACACGGTCGTTATATTTATGAAATTGAAATATTAACCGATGAAGGTGCTGTTTGGGAGTTTAAATATGATGCTCAATCAGCAATATTACTTGAATCAGAACAGGAGCATTAACAATGCGCCTGTTATTAGTTGAAGATGACAGCAAGCTTGGTCCGGCATTAAAAAAAGATTTAACGCGTTCAGGTTTTGCCGTTGATCTTTATGATAATGGCGAAGCCGCTGAAATTATTGGCGCTATTGAACCTTATGATATTGTTGTTCTAGATTTGGGACTACCAAAAAAAAATGGCCTTGAAGTTTTACAAAATTGGCGTAGCAAGGGCAATACTGTTCCAGTTATTATCTTAACTGCGCGTGATGCATGGCATGAAAAAGTAGATGGCTTTAAAGCCGGGGCTGATGATTACCTTGCTAAGCCATTCCACTTAGAAGAGTTGTTGGTTCGGATTAACGCCATAATAAAGCGCGCTAATAATATTTTAAGCACGACAGTCAAGTTTGGTAATTATACACTCGATGAAGATCAGCAGCGCGTTACGTTAAGTGATGGACAACAACAACAATTAACCGGAACCGAGTTTCGATTATTACGGTATTTTATCTTACATCCCGATAAAATTTTATCAAAATCTATTTTGACTGAACATGTATATGAAAACGATGCGGATAAAGACAGCAATGTTATTGAAGTGTATGTGAAACGTTTGCGGCAAAAACTCGGTAAAAACCTTATCGAAACGCGACGTGGACAGGGTTATGTTTTTACGGTAAAAAACTGATGCACTCTATCCAATCTCGCTTGGCTTTGGGTTTATCGTTGTCGTTAATTTTATTATTACTTATTCAGTGGATTGTAGTTGGCGTATCCATTCGGTATTTATCTGAAAGTTATATTGTTACACATTTAACTCAAGATTCTGAAACCTTACTGGCTTCTCTATTTTTAACCGAAAAAAATACTATTGAACTTAAAAAAGAGAAATTAGGTTTGGTGTTTTCTCAACCTTTCTCAGGGCAATATTATAAAATAACAGTATCTGATCTTAATTTTAGATCCCGATCATTGTGGGATACTGATTTAAACCATGGTGTTACACGCGATAAAAATACCGTTCAAACGATAGTCGACGGCCCACAACAACAAACACTGCTGCAAATAACCAACCACTATACTAAAAATTCCAAGAATATTTTAATAACAGTAGCTGAAGATTTAACACCAATATATAAAGATATCACTGTATTTCAAATTCGTTATAGCATCATTACTTTATTGGTAGCACTGATATTAATTGCGGTTCAAGTATATATTGTTAATAAAAATTTGAAACCACTCGATAAAATTCGTCGTGAGTTACAATCGTTAGAAAAGGGGATCATCAGTAAATTACAAGAAGATGTTCCAACTGAAGTCTTGCCACTGGTTCAAGAGTTAAACCTGCAATTAGCTGCATTTCGACGGCGCTTAGAACGATCTCGAAATGCAACAGGTAATCTAGCCCATGCTTTAAAAGCACCACTGAGCCTGTTATATCAATTATCAGACAGTCACTATTTGCAAAAAAATAATGATATTAAAACACAACTAGTGGAATCCATTCAAACAATCGAACAGAATATTAATCGTGAGTTAAAACATGCACGTATAGCCGGCGTACAACTCGCCGCACGTCACTTCAAACTGGAAGCCGAAATACAATCACTCATCGAAACCTTAAAAAAAATTCATCAACACAAAAATCTAAAACTGCGCTATAACATGCCCGAGGCTGTTTTGTGTAATATGGAACGTCAGGATTTGTTGGAAATGCTAGGTAATGTGTTGGATAACGCCTGTAAATGGGCAAAACAAAATGTAATCTTGACGATTAAAAATAATCCAAATCTGGTTTTTCGTATAGACGATGATGGTCCAGGTTGTAGTGCAGATGAAATAACAAATTTAACAATACGCGGTACTCGGTTAGACGAGCAAACAAGTGGTCATGGTCTTGGTTTATCCATTGTGCAAGAGATTGTCGATGACTACCAAGGAAAATTGGAAATTACAGCTTCGACAGAATTTGGTGGTTTGTGTGTTTGCATTGTAATCCCATTTAAATAAAACAGCATTATTGTCATTTTTTTTCACGGTTTAAAGTGAATTTAGATATCAAGATGTGGTAATTGCTCAACTAAATACAATGGAAGTGATATTAGGGTATATTCAAGTGCTTTAGAACCACTTGACTGTCTAATTGTCGTTTCAATAGTATGTTGGTTGGGTAAATTAGTATCAAAACGAATTGCTATTGTCCCATTTTTTTCAGCAATAAATTGATGCAGTGATTTTAAACTTCCTGTAGCACCAGATTTTATTTCAATTGGGATAATCTTACCATTAATTGAAAATACGTAATCAACTTCTGCATTTGTTGATCTACCCTCCCTAAGCCAGTAGGTTAATTCACGATTGGGTGAGCTTGCTAATAAGTCTTGTAAATGCTGTCCAATAAACTGTTCAGCTATGACACCCTCATTCACTAAACTGGTATCACTCATTTTCGATATTGCACTCCAACCTAATCCGCTGATAGCATTCATTAAACCAACATCTAAAAAAATTAATTTATAAATTTTTTCTTCAAGCTCGGCTTGCAGTGGTAGCCCATTGCTATGGCTGTGAATTACTTTAGATAAAACTCTAGCCATGCACAATAAATCAATATCTTTTTTAATTGTTGCACTTTTATCTTTAGTTGAAAATCGGGTGTATTTAACCTTTTTTCCGACATTACGTGCAGCAAAGTTAAACACCGTTTGAATTCGAGATAAATTCCTATTCCCTATGTATTTTGGAAAATCATCTCGATAAGTTTCAATAATTGAATTATGTACTTCACTCACATCATTAAGTCGCTTGGAGTGAGCAAAAATTTTAATAGCCTCCGGCATACCACCAACAAAATAATAGGTTCTTAATAGCTCAAGAAAACGATTGTGGATAACAGGATTTATCGTAGCACCAAGCTCAAACGAACGAATAATTGTTGCTAGTTTTGATTCGTCTATAGCGTCCAAAAATTCAGTAAAGGTCATTGGACCAATATGCAAATATTCTATTCTACCAACAGGCATAGAAAAATTATGATCAATTAATGCAAACTCCAATAATGAACCGGCGGAAATAACGGGTAATTCAGACATATCTTCATAAAAATAACGCAATGCTGGAATAGCCTCGGGTGTGGCTTGAATTTCATCTAAAAATAATAGTGTATCAGCGGATATTGGTTTGATATTGGGTAAAGCTTCTAGCAGATCAACTATTTTTGTAGGATCTTTTTGTTCGAATATTTCCGTTAAATTTGAATATCGTTCCAAATTTATTTCTGCTAAAGGACGATTAGCATGTTCAGAAAATATCTTAACCAAGGTTGATTTACCAACCTGCCTAGCACCACTAAGAATCAGTGGTTTTCGATTGGTTTTTGTTAACCATTTATCAAGAAGTAGTAATTGTTTACGGTTCATCCTAGTCTCTGAAGTAGATTACTTATTGTTACTATAGTAAAACAGGGGTCTGTTTTCAACCTCTACGGTCTTTTATTGGGGTCTGTTTTCTACCTTATTTTAAGAACATAATTGTTTTTAGATTTTATTTAATAAATTTAATCAACAAGTTAGCTGGTTTAACGTTAGTGAGTGTATGAGAAATTATTTTAACTCTAACAGTTTGATAGGTAAGTTTTTCTTATAATGTAAAAAGCTTATTAAATTACTGGCTAAACTTGCTTAAACCATAAGGATTTGATCCATAATTTTATGGCTGTCTGCGTAGCGCAAGAGTGGCTCTATTATAAAATAAAGCATGAAAATGTTACTTGCTCCTTATTCGTAGACTACCCTTTTCTTTATACGCATAAACCGAGGTGATAAAAAATGAAAAATTATAAAGTAATTCCGGTATTACTAGCAGTCGTTTTATTTAGCGGTTGCGTTAATGGTCGCATTGCCACAAGTTCGACGAATTGTAAAACCTATGATATTGGTAAAAATACACAAAATGCAGATCCAAGCGGTAGCATACCATCTAATAAACCCATAGAAGGGGTTGTTGCTGAAGCTGGTGGAATAACAGAAGTATTTAACTTAGAAGGTGTTGATATGGTTGTTAGTTTCTATCCACATCAAACACGCAAAAGCAGATAAAAAATATTGTAATACCGGCTGGAAAAGCAAGCTCAAAATTTGTTGGTGTGACTGCGCGTGGAAAAATCAAAATAGAAAGAAAACAGGAATTTTTTACAAGTCGAGGTGATGGTGCCGATATAAAAATATGCTTCTTAACGCTAGAGTAATGTATCGCCAAACCATCCTGAAATCAGAGCCACAATAGGGCCCAGTTTTTATGTACGTTATTTTAATTCCTTTGAGCAATAATATTAATGCTCGAAGGAAAACAAAAAAATAACGGGCAAGTGCTAGCAAAAATCTACAAATACTGAATAACATCTACAGCCTGGCACAATAAAGATTGAAGTACATGTTATCCTTATGATAATTAACTACCTGAAACAAATTGTTACTCTACTTTTGAATTAACCCAAAATAAAAGCGGCCATTTTCCCTAAGCCTGCTTGTATTTTTATACTCACTCTAGCTATTTTATTGTTTTTACCATAATAAAATTTGCAGCTAAATTCCCTCTCTTGGTACAATTCATATAGATTAAAACTGATTGTTTAGAATTATTATAAATAGTAGCTGTGTTTTTGGTTTTCCGATAACAGAGGCTGTATTATCAGAAGTATTCAACATATATAATTTTAAAAACAATTGTTATGTCAGTCATGAAGGGAGTTTGGTATGTCATTAAATCACCAGTTCATTTCACGCGCTACGCGGTTTGTTACAGTAACATTACTGATGATAACGCTCAGTGCTTGTGGTGGCGCAAAGTCCAGTAGTGGCAATCGTTCGGTTTCGACAGAGACGAATATTATTGCGAGTGCTAGTTATGGTAATACTACTTGTGCCGTTAAAGCACAACGCAACGACAACGTCGGTACGTTAAGCTGTTGGGGGCAACTTCCTGCTATGGTTATTACCACTGTTGCGACTGGTGAAGCAAGTAAAAGTTTCCGAATCGTGGCACGTCCGTTTGCGATGTCAGCCGATGCAAACTGGTTTGATGTGGCCATTGGTGAGAACCATATTTGTGGTATAAAAAAATTACCATCGGGTAACAGGTTATTTTGCATGGGCTGGAATAACCACGGTCAAATGGGGTTGCCTCGTTTTTATTATCAAGACATTGATACCAATCCTGAAATAAACAGCCGAAATTTTTATGCAAGCATGACCTTGGTTGGCTCATCGGCTGATTGGAAAAAACTCTCTGCTGCGAGTGAGCATACCTGCGGTATTTTTGGTAACGATGATCTTAAATGTTGGGGGCTTAATCGTTCTGGTGTGTTAGCACAAAATACTATTAACAATGTCTATGATGATTTAGATACTCAAAATCAAACCAATACTATACGGCGCGTATTAACTTCAGACTCAATACCTGATACTGCAAACTGGTTAACGGTAAGCACAAATTATTCACATACGTGTGGCATAAAAAAAGACGAAGCGACACTAAAAGATGCTTACTCTCTATGGTGTTGGGGGAGTAATAATCGATTACAACTCGGATTAGCGGCTACTGCAAATGCAGCTACTAGTCAGTTTGTAACTAAAGTGATCCCGCCGGCTATTGGCTTTAACCCTCAAACGGATGTGTGGATCGCAGTATCGAGTGGTGATGAACATACCTGTGCAATATCAGCAACTAAAGTTGATGCGAGCATTCCGGTGAGCGGCAAGCTCTGGTGTTGGGGTAATAATATTTATCGAGAAACGGGTAATGCGTCGGGAACTAAAATTATTTTAGAGAATTCAAACAGTGTTGATTCCAGTAGCAATTGGGTTTCTGTGGCTGCGGGTTTAAATAAGAGTTGTGCGATTAATGATGCAGGTGCTGCATTTTGTTTTGGTTATAATGCGTCTGTTTCGTTTGTTGATAATAGTTTTTCTATGACGGCAGTTAGCGGCCCTAATGAAAATTGGACATCCATTCACGTTGGTTTCGGTCATGAGTGTGGTGTCAAAACGATCACAGAATCCAATGTTACTAAAAGCAAATTGCATTGTTGGGGACAACAACAGTTTGCACAGCTGGGTACTGGGTTTAATTATAATAATTATATTCCAAATTTAATTTCAAACTATGACACATCGGTAGATTCACCCTATGTTTGGAAAACACTTGCTGCCGGAGGGCTTCACACCTGCGCAATAAAAAATGATAATAGTTTATGGTGTTGGGGGCGAAATTATTGGGGACAGTTAGGTTTAGGGAACGATATTCCAAAAACTACACTATCTAAAGTGGGGTTGGACACAGACTGGTCATCAGTGGATAGCTATTTTAAAGCGACGTGTGCTAGAAAAGGGAATAGTTCCTTATGGTGCTGGGGTCAAAATGGTGATGGTCAACTTGGCAATGGCACAACATTTGATGAAGGTGCACCATTACAAACCGATGATGCAGCACTTGATTGGGCTAGCGTTGCAAACGGCCAATACCATACTTGTGGATTAAAAAATGACAATTCGCTGTGGTGTTGGGGTAGCACTTTTTATGGTCAATTAGGGCCTGCTATTGCAGTACCGTTAGCTAATGCTGCAATTACATATAGTACTACGAAAGTACAAGTTCCAGGAAAATGGAAAGCCGGTAAATTATTTTCAGGAAAATACAATACTTGTGCAATTGAAGACGTTGCGACTAATGTTACAAACCCAAATAAAACAGTTGAAAACTTACTGTGTTGGGGGCGTAATAAGTATAACGAAATTGCAATGTCGGCTACTGTAGAAATAAACACACCAACAATTATTAAAAAGCCGGCAATGGATTTACAATGGATATCCGTCGGCATTGGCAAACGCTATATCTGTGCCATTGCCTCGACAGACATTGCCGCGATTGAAGGTTCACTTTGGTGTTGGGGTGACAATTATCTAGGTGCGGTTGGAAGTTCTGAACATTATAACAATATTGATAATGCCTCCACGGCAACATATGATGCAACTCGATCCGTTCCGGTTGATACCCCATTTAATGTCAACACACCCGACACCGTAGGTTTAGCGACAGGCACTAAAACACAGTGGCGCTATGTTGCTGCGCATGACGAAAATGTCTGTGCCATCAGAACGGATGGCAGTTTATGGTGTTGGGGTGATAATGAGTTTGGCGAAAATGGTAACGGTAATACTGTTTTATCGTCTGCACCTGTTCGAGAAGCAACCCAATCCTATAATTGGGTAGCCGTGAGTTTGGGTGACAATCATACCTGCGGACTACAATCCACTCCAGGAAAAACAAATTATTCTTTATGGTGCTGGGGCGGTCGATCGTTTGAGCGACAGATTGGTGATTCCCGCTTAGTCAATTTGCAACCAACATTAATCCAGTAATAGCATTAAAAAAACTGGTATCAGCCCTTGGCTGTTGTCAGTTTTAATCTCTTTCTACAGTCTCATTATTACAATTCTTACAAAAATTTAATTGTTATCAAACGCATTCCCGCATAAATTTATCATTGGGTATTACCAGATGAATTTATTTTTCAAACTTAAGGGATAGGTATTGAAATGCGCTTACAATTAAAAAATCGATTACATAACAGCAGTATTAAACATTTAATACTTGTTGCAGTGGTATCAATGCCACTTACAACCGTGTCCGCGGCACCACCAGTCGTCGATGGAGCAACCGCAACCAATGTAATTGCAGCCGATAATGGTGTCCCCATTGTAAATATCGCAAAACCCAATGCTGATGGTGTGTCCCGTAATACCTACAGTGATTTTAATGTTGATGCCCAAGGAATCATTTTAAATAACGCAGATAATATTGGCGTATCGCAATTAGGCGGAGCGATTATTGGTAATAGCAATTTTTCTGCAGGTGATGGCGCGAGTATTATTTTAAACGAAGTCAGTAGTAATCAAATATCAAATTTAAATGGTTATGTTGAAACCTTTGGTAAACGAGCCGAATTTATTTTGGCGAATCCTAACGGCATTACCTGTAATGGTTGCGGTTTTATTAACACCTCACGAGCAACTTTAATTACCGGTAGTGAACTTAATTCGACTGGTGTGGTAGGTGCATTTGGTTTAGGTAGTGGCAACATTACATTTACTGGTGCTGGACTAAATGGTGAAAATTTAAGTTTTTTAGATGTGATTAGTCGCGCCGTGAATATTCAAGCCGAGCTTCGTGCTAAAAAAACCATATCAATTAAAACCGGTAACAGTGGTTACGATTATGCTAGCAAAACTGTATCGTCGAACTCAAGTGTCGGCTCGGGCATTGCTATTGATGCGAGTTTATTAGGTTCAATGTATGCCGGTCAGATTGAATTAATTACCACCGAAGCGGGTGTCGGTGTACGCAGTGACGGTACTTTAACGGCACAACAAAACGTAACACTAAACTCAAGTGGTAATGTTAACACTGCAGCAATTAGCGCCGGTGCATCCATTAGTATCAATGCCGCCGGTAATGTAACGCAAACCGGTGATTATTTAGCGGGTGACTACATCAAGGTTGATGGAGCCAATTTAAATCTGAGCAATATCAAAGGTGGCACCGCAACGCTTACCGCAACAGCAGGGGATATCACATTACTCGGGGCGGTTTTTTCATCCGGAGCTATTAATTTAACAGCCACAAATATTGTTAACAAAAATCAACTTGCTGCGCGTGGTGATTTAACTGTTAATGCCAGTGGTAATTTAACGAACGACAGTGGGCAATTATTATTTTCAGGAGCCAATTTAAAGTTAAACATTGACGGCACGGTTAATAACAGTGGTGATTTATATGCCGTTGCAAACTTAACCGCGGGTAATCAAGTCGGTGATTACATGATGTCATTTAATAATTACGGAGGGCGCATTGAGAGTGGCGCTAACCTAAGTATTAAAGCACTGCAAATTACCAACAGTCATGATTTTATCGATAATACCGCACCAACGGATTCAACCCAGCGTAATCGAGTAACTATATTAGTTGATAAAGCGCCACAGTATGGTGTAACCCCGTGGGATGAACAAGTGAACCCCGACATAAAGCGCGGTTTGATTCAAGCGGGCGGTAACATTACTCTCGATGCCGGAACGACCGGTTCGATAACCAATAATATTTCCGATATTTATGCAGCCGGTAATTTAAATTTAAACGCGAATACTATTACTAATACAGCCTATGCGTTGCGTACGTCAACGGTATCAGCACCGGTGTATAAGAAAAAATGCGGAACAGCCGGACGTTGGAACTGTAAAAATCGATTAGTTAAAGCAGCAGCGATTGTTATTGCAACGAGCAACAACAACATTGGCTCAAGCATTCAAGCAGCCGGAAAACTCACCATGACAACACCAAGTGGTGGGGTGATTAATAATAGTGTACCGATTGTTGGCAATATGCCTGGCGCTGGTTTTAATGGTGCAGTTGTTGATCCTATTGCCGGCATAAGTTTACCGGGTGAAGGTGGTTTTTTTAAAACCAATCCTGCACCTGATAAAAGTCATCCGTATTTAATTGTTACCGATCCAGCATTGTTGGATATCAGTAAATTGTACGGCAGTGATTATTTTCTAAATCGTAATGGGCTGGATAAAACCGGTGATCAAACACTTTTCTTAGGTGATGCGTTTTACGACCAACGTTTAGTTGCTAATCAAATACGGCTATTAACGGGGCAACGTTATTTACTTAATGCCAAAGATGATAATGAACAATATCAGCAACTAGCTGACGCAGCCTCAAAAGAAAGAGAGCGTCTTGGGTTAAAAATTGGTGTTGCACTTAATTTAGAGCAACAAGAACAACTACAAGAAAATATTCTATGGTATGTCGAAACCACCGTTGGCGATAAAACCGTGTTAGTGCCGCGTGTTTATTTGAGCAAGGCCAATCGAAATAGAATAGCAAAAAATAAAGGTGCATTGATTCAAGGTCAAGAAGTGGTGCTCGATAGTGGCAATGTCTTGAATGAAGGCGCGATTATTTCTGGTGGAGCATTACAGATTAAAACCGAGGATCAATTTAAAAACAATGGCGGCACAATAGCAGCCGAAACCAGCTTGAGTATTGCCAGTGGTGGCGACTTAATTAGCACTTCGCGTTGGTGGTCGGCGATAGCTGGCTCCGATGTTAGTGAAGGCATTAATCGCAGTGCGCTGATTAAATCGGGTGGTAATCTGGATCTCAATGCACAGGGTGATATTGAATTAATTGCCGGTGATATTACTAGCAACGGCACAACAAAAATAAATAGCGTCGGTGATCTAAGCCTAGCTGCGCTTAAATTAGAAAATCGTACTAAATGGCGTGATAGCAGTGGTAAATGGAATTATCGCAATAGCAAAATAGACTATGCAACAACAACATTAAAAAGTGCCGGTAACTTAGTCTTGTCGTCACTCGGTGACTTATTAATCGAAGGCAGCGACATCAACACCGAAGCCGATGCTAATCTCAGCAGTGGCGGTAGTGTGCAAATGCTAGCGGTTAAAAGCAGCGATAAAACCGTTGGTCGTTATACCAAAAAGAAACGCTGGTCCAAATCGACTTCGACTTCATTAACAGAAAAACACCGTTATCGCAGTGCGACGTTAATCGCAAAAAAATCGCTGACTATTACCGCACAAGATAATGTCCTATTATTTGCGAGCCAACTTAAGTCTGGTGCTGACAGTAAATTGCATTCCGAGCTTGGCAGTATTGCGTTAATATCGGGAATTAATCGCGACTTTAAACAACAGCAATACAGTAAAAAAGGCTTTTCATATTCTAAAAAATCAAACAACGGTCAGTTAAGCGAAACACTCAGTTTGGCATCGCTCGATAGTGGTGGACACAGTAGTTTTACAACTGGTGCTTCAAATCAAAATTCAGATGCTGACGGCATCAACGGTAATGTGATTATTTCAGGAGCCAAAATCAGCAGTGCTGGTAATATGGTTTTTGGTGGAACAACCTTAGTGAATAAGCAAGATGCCACGTTTACCTTAAATGCAACCGATGCCAGTCGAATACGCAATTTAGTGTTTAATAGCGTGGCGTTAAATAATAATAGTTGGGCTTATAGTCAAAAGAAAGCACGTGGGTTAGGTATTGTCGGTAAAGTATTTACCGGTGGTGAAATCATTCGAGTAGATAAGGTTGCTCAAGGCGAACGAAAACAACAGGGTAGTGTTGCAAATGCGGGAGGTCATGTTGTTGCAAATACTCGGGAAAATATTCGAATTATTGGCAGTACAATAACAGCATCCGGAACAGGAAAATTTGATGCGCTGGGTGATATTGATATTATTGCAGCACTCAATCGTGAGTCAAAATACCAACAACATATTTTGGCAAAAGCCAATGGTATCTCGTTTGATTGGGATGGCAGTCGTGCATCGGTCGGTATTGATGCGGACTATAAAAAAACAGTGTCAAATCAAACGCTTTATTCCAATCAGGGTAGCGTACTCAATTTTGGTGGTAATCTGAATTTAAAATCTGATAATGATATTGTCATTGCGGGTTCGTTACTGCAAACATCCAGTTCATTAAGTATTGATGCCAAGCGCGCATTGTCGGTTATGAGTGTCGATGACATCCTAGATCGTGCAGAAAAAATTACCACGGCCCAAGCACGTTTTTCAGTTGGTGTGGGCAATGCCTATCTTGATGTTGCACAATCAATTGGTCGATTAAAAGCGGCTAAGAATAAAGTCAAGCAAGCCAAACAAGCGTATTCCACCTATAAAGCTGAACTTAAACAAATGCAGGCTGATCTGAAAAAAGGTTTGGTAACAAAAGATGATATTCGTTTACGTAAAGAAGACAAACAATTTTATGTTGCCAATATAGCACTATCGGCTGCTAATTTAGTGAATGTAGCAATACAAGTAACCAAGGCCGGCACCAGTGCCATTGCTGCAACTGCATCATACGGCTTTTATGCCGATGTGAAATTAGAATTAAATGGCAGTAAGACCAAAAAATCGCGGTATCAAAGCAATAGCATTGCATCGAATTTAATCGCTAAAAAAGACATGAACTTAATAGCCGGTGATTCGATCCATGTTCGGGGTTCAAACCTGCAGGTTGAACAAAACCTATCGATGATTGCCGGTGACGATATTGTCATAGAAGCGGCACGAAATAAATTAATTACAAATACCAAACGAAATTCATTTAATGTTGCCGTGAGTGTCAGTACCGCAGGAAGTAGTGATGGTATTAAAGGATTTTCGAACATTTTAAATCTGGGTAAATCCGGTAGTGTTGGATTAAATAATAGCTTTGATAAATCCAATTCGGTTCAATGGCGAAATAGCACCATTGTTGTTGGGAAAAAACTGACATTAAAATCAGAGCAAGATGTGGCCTTGGTTGGTGCGAATGTTAAGGCACACGACATTGCTATGTCAGTAAAAGGTGATCTTACGCTACAAAGTCGCCAAAACACACTGTCGGCACGTGGTGACAGTTTTGGCTTAACTGTGGGTACCGGTAGTAGTGGTTTAAATGCCGGTCGTCGTCAGCAAAGCCGACGTTGGGTAGATTCCATGACCAGTTTGGTTGCCAGCAATGCCATTGATATTCAAACTGGCGGCAAAACTGAAATTATCGGCGCGTTACTCGCACAAATAAATACCGATGGCTCTGATGGTGGTAATCTCAAAATTAAGACTCAAGAATTAATCACCAAAGATTTAATAGATTATGATAACGCCAGTAATTGGAATGCGGGTTTTAGCACGTCATTATTGGGTGTTAATAAATTTAAATCGAACGGTAAGGCAAAAAAATCAACGGTTATAAAATCGGGACCATTTAAAGGTCGCAGTTCCATAAAACTCAGTAACAATGGTTACGTGCGCGGTCAAAAAACACTAGCAACTTTGGGTAGTGGCAGTGTATCAACATGGAATAATAAAGCCATTGAATTGGCGAGTATCAACCGTGACATTAACGCAACGCAGTTGCTTACCGCAAACCGAAAAACTGGCGGCTTAAATGTTGACGTTGCCATTGATCATAGAATGTTAACCATAAAAGGTTGGAAAGACATTGCAAAAGATACACGCTCAACCATTAAACACGCACGCGATGTCATCAGCTCCATTGCGTTAATCGCAAAAAGTGAAAAATTTGGTCTGATCAATCTAGGGCAGGTTATTCGCCGTAAATCCATTAATACTCAACTTCTGGATATTTTAAAACGCAATAATAATAAAATACTCAAGGGTATCAAATCAGACAATGCTCAACAATCATTGCTTGCTTCAAAAGCCTTAGCTCAATTAGCACAAGCTGAGTTGGGTTTGTCGCTGAGTGATATTTTATTTTATGATTCGACCAAAACACGCAGTAAATCATTAAATAGAATGACTGTGTTAGGTGCATTAGTGACCGGTGATTCGACAGAAAAAAATAATATTTTTATCAATGCCGGCGGCGTGTTAACTAAAAAATCCATTATAGAAACCTTGTTGCACGAAGTGTATGAACAAGAACACAAGGCAGGTAAATCGTATTTATTCTTTAAAACAAAAAATTCCAAAAAAGAAGCGCTTGCAGATTTGTTTGGCGAAGATTTTACATCACGTTTTAATAAGAAAAAGGATAATGTATTTAATACCAGTAGTGAGCAATGGAAAGCTGACGTTCGTGGAAGCAAGCTTGTTGCAATGGGAACTCTACGATCGAATAAAGTTAAAAATGCTGATGTTGAATATAGAATGCTTCATGTTAAAGAAATTGAGTTAATAAATGAAAGAGCTATTGAGTTTGCAAAATACATAAATACACTACCTAACTACAGAAATGAAACAGGTCGGCATGATGGCAGACCAAGCCTACAAAGAAAAATTCCTAGAGCACCTACAGAAAAAGAAATTATCGAGGCAAAAAGAAGGTTGTTAAAAGCAGCGCTTAGAGTTGTTAGTGGTGACTTTCAATATAAGTATAAGCAATTTCATGTAGATTTAGCTGCTAATAAGTTTCTTAATAAGTTAAGGAGAGAAAAAATTGCACATGGTAATTTGACTGTTAATGGCCTTCCTTTTAAATATTCGAAATTTAGTGAGCAACTTAATAATAAAGCAACAAAGGGTGTAGTTTGGTTCTATTCAACACCGTGGCAGCGATTTAATAAGTCTAATAAGAATACTTTTGAAGAAACATATTATGAAAGTGATGTTGCTGGTGATTTTAGTATTACTAAAGTTTTAAATGGCGGTCAATTAAATCTAGGATTACCAAAGTATAAATTAAAGCCAGTAGTCAAGGAAGCTTATGACTTAATCAATTATGGTAAGAATCATGGAGTTTACAGAGTTGATTTAACACAGGAAAATCGAGCCCGAAAAAAACGTTTAATGCATAGTAATGCAGCTAAAACCAGTATTTTGTTAATGGGAGGAGTTATTGGAGCCCGTTATGCTGCACCTTATTTAGCACGAACGGTGGCAGCTTCTCGAATTGCAGTACCAGTCGCGGCGCTTGAGACATCTGTTGGTAATTTTATTTCAAATCCATATTTTTATTGTTCAGTAAACCCTGGTGCCTGCTTAGGTGGATTAGAGCTAATACTTGATTTATCGGGTGTTGGTTCTTCAATGGGGACTCCATCAACATCACCTATGCAATTAAGGACGAAATTTAAAGAACTAAAAGCAGCGTCTAAATCATCTCCTTTTGTTATGCCTACATTTAATGGAGCTTCAGGAGTAACATTGCACCCTAATACTCGAGTCGGCTCTGGAAATGCTACATTTAAGTTTGGTACTGATTCTTTTGGATTAGGCAGTAAAATAAAAGTAAAAGAAGGTGTTGTCCCAAAGAGTGATTTTAATCTTGGTTATGAACCCTTTAATTTAAATTCGAATAAAACGTTTCTATCTGGAAGTGGTACCAGAAATAAAGTTTCACCAAATCGGTATAATCCCTGCGGTCTGAGCGATAATTGCGGTTATGTTGCATTATCTAAAGCCTTGGAATATCAATTTCCTCAATTAACATTTCGCAATGCAGATGATCTATATATCGCAACTAGGAACGAGTTAAAATTAACGAAAGACGATCAACTGTCATATCAATTAGTTTTCCCTCAAGATTTATCGAAAGCAACACCAAGAGCTGGCTATGAGCCTTTATTTACTAATGGCCGCGATATCAGTCAGTACACGATTGCTAACGTTGCGACAAAATCAGGACTCGATTTTAAATTTTCATCAGATGTTATTACCGATTGGAATAAAATCTATGGTCAGGGAAAATCAATTAATCAAGCCGCAAAAAACCGTTTTCAAATATTGGAAAAAGATTTTGAGTTGTTTCCAACATCAACCACACCTACGTTTAATAAAGCATTAGCAGGCATTGAGCTTCAGAGTCAAAATCTGTCAGGTTCCTATGTTATTGGTTCTTCTCGTGGTGGACATTTTATGAATCTTGAGATTAAGAATGGCGACTTTAAGGCCTTTGATTTTCAGGTTTATCCTCCACGAGTATATAACTCACCTGAAGCCTTAAAAAAAGCAATGGGTGGATATGATACTGATTTTTTCATGAAAATTCGTAACCCAGATGTGCCAAACATTAAAAGTAATTCATCAACAGCGCTGCCTACATCAAGTTATGATAATTTTATTACTGGTGGTAGCAGTAACAACGTTAGTAGTAATGCTGCAAAGTCAAATACATGGAATGAATTTCAGAAACAGCATAAAGGTCAATTTAAGAATGCCTCTGAAGCATCCGTAGCTTATAAAGATTTGAAATATAGTGAGTCCCCATGGCCTATTGGCTATGATTACAAAGCGAATGTTCGAACAATACAGGTAGGTGAAACGTTTAATGTTATTGTTAATAAAAATAAGGCGAAGTCACCCGGAAGGTTTTCTACACATGATGACATTCCGAATATAAATTATGGTCGACAAAAACTGGCAATTAAAGAAGAGTGGAAGCCTACTTTAGATGAAGTTGCGACTTATCGAGCACTTAGATCATTTGATGTTTATTACGGTCCAGTTGGCCCGCAAATTGATGGAAAAAACTATCTTCCCGGTGGTGGTAGTCAATTTACGTATAAAGATCCAAAAGTATATGATAATTTAATAAAGGGTGGATACAAAAAAGGGGTAAAATTCCCTTATATAGAAGTCATTAACGTTAAAAAATTAAAATAACAGTAAACTTATATGAATATAGAGTACGAAGATTACACAGATTACGAGGCTAAGACGGTGTATTGGTATTTTAACAACAGTAAAATTGCACTTAAATTTTCTGTTGTTATTAGTGCCGTTTATTCAGAAAAATTAACCAATGTTGTGGTTGAGGTTTATCAACAAAATGAACTGCAATTTTATAACTTAGATGGCTCACTTAATTTTTCTAGAAAAATTCCACAATTAGCGAAGCACCAATTTCGAGGGATTAACCCAAATCTAAAATCCAGCTCGGGTGTGTCTTTTCTTTATCTGCCACAACAAGCTGCAGATAATAATGAATGTGTTGATATGCTTCAATATGAAATGACTCTTGATAAGGATAATTTATTAGGAAAAAAATTAGGAATTTATCGCTAGTTTCACAGGTGAGCCTCAAGTAACGGCTGATGAAAAAATAATTGACTACTATTATACATCTCGTTCGATGTAACAGCAGCTATTACTATTAATACAAATCTTACACATTTCAATTTGCACCCATCACTATAGCTGTATAAATTACAGTAATAGATTAAATTGTTTTGCTTGTATTTTAATCAAATTTAATTATTCAGATTGACTGATATTTTAATGTTTGCTTATCACAAGAGTGATAATCTCTGGCATCAGTTTTGCAGAATAGCGACGGAAAATAATTAAAGAGGAATTATAAAATGAAAAAAATATTAATTATATCAGTGGTAGCACTGTTGACCGCAACACCATTAGTGAATGCCACTAGTGTTGATAAAACCAAAATTACCCAATTTTCGGCCAATACCCAAGCCGTGGCGAGTGAAGTGAATGGCAATTTTAATGCTCAGACTAGCGCGATCAATGATAATTTTAATAAAATTACGGCGCACGTTAACGATGGTGTAGCGCACGGTGGTGGCGGGTTGGGAGCTGCCATTGGTGGTGATGGCAGTTCGGTTAAAGATTTAATTGTGAATGCCAGTATTAATTGGGGTGCTAAAACCACAGCCGGTGTCTCAAATAGTCCGGATAATTTTAATTGGTTAAACTGCAATATCGGAGGTACAGCCAATGCTGCTACGCCAGTGGTTTTAACGGTTCCATCGGGCACAACGATTCGTTGTCAATCGGGTTTTACATTACAAGCCGGTGCAAAAATTGTGGTGAGTGCGGGTTATGGTTCAGGCTTCACTTTAAAGCGTGGTATACCACTGGCGGCGGTTAAGTCATCATTGCATTCGTTTCCACTCGGTGGTGCGGGTGATGATAGTGGTGGTTATATTCGAATACAAAGTAACGGCACCATCACGATCAATGGCTCTATTGTCGCTAATGGCAATAATGGTGTGATGCAGGGTAACCCTGCTGGAGGTGGTGGTGTCATTATCATTGAATCCAGCACTAATATTTCATTGGATGCGGTTGCGACAATTGCGGCCAATGGCGGTGTTGGTGCCGGTAGTAAAAATGTTGGTTATCAAACTGATCTTAGCCCAAGTGGCGGCGGCGGCGGCGGTATAGTGGCGCTTGTTGCACCAGTAGTACAAACATCAAGCGCTACAATCACAGCTAAAGGCGGCGGTACTACTGGCAGGGGTGATAATCAATCTTCAGTTATTGGTAATCGGGGTAAATCCAGCGGTGGTACTGGTGGTGTTCCTTATGGTTATTTATCAACAAATGCAACACCCGGCACAGATGGGCATGTTATTACAATGATTGGCAACCCAGCAACGATGGTACCTTGATATGAATAATTATAAATTATATTTAAAACAATTTAGCCTGCTGATAGTTATAAGCACGTTATTAGTGTCCTGTGGTGGCGCAAAAGGTGGTTCTAACACCGTTAAGCCAGAGGCAAACCCCAATGGTAAATTGTGGAAAGACTTTGTTTGGGACACGCATCGCTGGGGCTAGCTTTCAGTAGAGTTTAATTTTTTATCGTCAGGGTCAAGCCATTTGGTGCTTGACCCGCAATATTTTTACACCCTCCTTATCAGTACTTTCTAAACTATAGACTGGCGAGTCTTTGCCTACTGACACAATTCTTACAAAACTAAGATTGAATCAAAGCCTCTTGTTGAATATATTTAATTTTCAATATTAAAAATTTAAATATATTAACAATGGGAACTGATTATGAAATATTTTTCTCTACTTTTACCACTACTTATTTTAATATCGTGTCAGGATAATACATCATCGACAACAGAGTTGTCAGTATTACCGGCTAGCGACCCAACAGAAAACGACTTTATTAAAATATTTAAAGCCGATGGGGCGACACAGTGTCAGACTACTGCCGTTGCAGTCGACGTTATGGCAAGTGATTTATTCAACTCCGGAATTGATGTAGTCTGTTCTCAAAAAGCGCACGATGGCGAGTTACATAAAAAATCCTGTGGTGCAGTTACTGGTGCTATTAATGTCTATCAAATTAATAAATCCAACCTTGAAGGTATCGTATCACTGGGTTTTCAGCCAGTATCGACATTAATTAATAACACTATAGAAACCTGCCAAACAACAAAACCACCACAGTTAGTGCAATATCAAAAAGTGTATAAGCGCGATATTGTTGCTCAGTGTCAAGGGTCGGTAGCTACACCCGAAAGCATGGCTAAAGAGTTAATGGCACTGGATATTGATGTGTCATGCGCACAAAAAAGTTCCGATGGTCTTATTTATGCTGCTGTGTGTGGTGGTTTATCCGATGGTATTAATGTATTTAGAATTGACAAAAAAGATGTGCTTAAAGCACAAGTTTCCGGCTTTAGACCAGTTACTGAATTACCCAATTATGTCGATACGGTCTGTAAGCCTAAATTTGAAAAAGTGTATAAACCGTATAGCTACGTTCAGTGTGGCGGCCCAGAGTTAGATATCTCAGGTAAAAAAATACCGAGTAGTGATCTTAATGTTGTTGCGCAAGAACTTATAACTTCTGATATAGCGGTAAAATGTTCCCAACGTAATACCGATGGTAATAGTCCTAGTGTTTTTGTTGCTGTTTGTGGAGCCACGGTGAAAGGGATTAATGTTTTTGAAATTTCTAAATACAATGTGAAAAATGCAGCATTGCTTGGTTTTTCTCCTGTCAGTAACTTACC
>CAYQUC010000002.1:56933-109939 GCA_964420605.1 uncultured Thioalkalispiraceae bacterium
AATACAATGTGAAAAATGCAGCATTGCTTGGTTTTTCTCCTGTCAGTAACTTACCGAATTATACAGATATTGTGTGCCAGTAAATCGGCTTAGTAAAAATGAATGAAGCTTGATACAAATCTTACCGTTATTTAATTGTATTGCAGTTCTACAAGTTCTAAATTTAGCTTAGATAAAATAAATTTTAATGTTGTTTAATTAAGGAGGATGTTATGAAAATAAAATATGCGACATTACTAATAACAGTAACTATAGTGTTGGCAACATCAACAAGCGCCAGTGGTCAACAAACTTTAAATGTGAAAACATTTTATGCTGGCGAATCAGCGATGGCGGTAGATATTAACGACAATTTTTTAGCACTAACGCGTGCAATTAAAAATAATACCCAGTTTTTAAATCAAATTTCTGAAAAAAATGTTTCGCATGACGCACAATCAAATGAAGGTTCATTACAGTACGGTGATGGTAGTGCCGGTGATTTAACCGGTGGTGATTGGATTGCTCAGCCACAATTGAACAGCAATTTTTCAAGTTGCCATCTGTCAAATAATTTAACGCTACCGTCGGGCACCACAATACGCTGTCAATCGGGTTTTACCTTGACAGACGATGTCGTTATTACGGTTTCATTTGGTTTTGGTGCGGGTGTTGCTGTTCGCCAAGCAACACAGAATGCTGGTGGCGTGGGACTTTACCCGACCACAGCAGCTTCGTCGTTTGACGCTTTTCCGTTGGGTGGTGCCGGTCAGTATGGTGGAGGTTATATTCGAATTATTGCTGATGGTGACATTGTTATTAATGGCAGTATTCAGGCCAACGGTGAACACGGCAGTCGTTCGACTCAAGAAGCTGGTGGTGCTGGTGGATTAGTTGTTTTGCAATCAAATGGAACAATCGATATAACGTTAGGTTTGGTGCAAGTGATTGGCGGCAATGGTGCGCAGGATAATGTAGTTTTAAACACCAGTAACACAGCTTCGTTAGTGATTGGCTTTCCACAATTACCCGTAACAAAAGGCGCAGGTGGCGGCGGTGGTGGAATTGTTGTTTTGCAGGCTCCACTTGTTATAGCACCAGAATCTAGCATTATGGCCAATGGTGGTATTGCAGGTAGTTCATTATTTCAGTATGACCTTGCTTCAAATAATCCGACACGTTTTGGTGGCAGTGCAAGTGGTGGTAATGGCGGTGCATATACTCAAGCGGGTGGCAAGGGTTATGTTATTAAACTTGAGCGTCATTAAATTACTGTTATTTATTTATAACTATTTATTATTTGAAGAGGTTAAATTATGAAAAACGATACATCTGTTGCAAAAACCAGTTTTATTATTGTTGCTTTGTCAGTCTTACTTGTTTCCTGCGGGGGCGGCGGTAGTAGCACTCCAAACCAAAATGCACAGCCAAGCGATCCCACAGGAAACCAAACACCAACGGCATCAAATTGGAATGCCATGAAATGGGATTCTGATGTTTGGAATTAAAACATTTTATTGTGCGTGTTACGTAGCGTTATCATTGTTAGTGACGGGTTGTTCAAGTCAACAAGGAACATTACAATCGTTATCGGATACACCTTACGTGATTGACTCGTTAGAGAGAGTCCCGCTACATCGTAAGGATGTAATTGATGCTTATCAAGGTTATTTAACGGTTACCAACGATAACAAAAAACAGGATTTTGCTGAAAAACGCTTAGCCGATTTACAGCTAGATCTAGCCGAGCAAGCAGTTTCTGACGGAAAATCTGGGTTAACAAATACTGTACAGCAACACGCTAAAAGTGCGATAGAATATTACTTACAACATTTAACATCCTACCCTGCTGCAGAGGGAAATGATTTAGTACGTTATCAATTAGCACGTGGTTATTCTCTTATCAGTGAGCACGATAAGCAGCAGTTAGTTTTATTTGATTTGATAAACAAGCATCCTAATAGCCGCTATGTGGCAGAATCATTATTTAGATTGGGCGATGTGTATTTTTTGAAAAAAAAGTATACAGCTGCATCAAAGTGGTACAAGCGTATAATAGCGCGGGGTAAATCGAGCGTTTTTTTTGAGCGAGCGTTGTATCAAAATAGTTGGAGTTTATTTAAAAGTAATCATTACACGGCTGCTATAGCAGATTCAATCCAATTAATCGACATTAAATACCAGCAAGGAAAATTAACCAAAACCGGCTTAAGCAGCAATGTGTCTGTAACTGAAAAAAAAATATTGGGTGATTTAATTTATATAACAGTTTTGTCTTTCTCGAAATTACCCGATATTAAATCGATTGATAGTTTTTTTTTAAATGCTGGGCATCGAGAATATGAAGCATATTTATATCAGCAGTTGGCACTGTTTTATCAATCAAAAGCTCGGTTTCTTGATGCAGCAAATAGCTATATGGCTTATGTAGAAAATAATCCATTACAGTTTATTGCAACCCAATATCATGCGTCAGCTTTAGATATCTATAAAAAGCACGAATTCAACCGTTTAATCCTGGCTAATTTGACGGACTATGTCACTCGGTTTGGAGTGTCAAGTGTGTTTTGGACAAATAGTAGCCTCGAACAACGTGAAAAAATTAAGCCCATTTTAAAAGAACATATTATAACGCTAGCAAAATACTATCATGCAAATGCAAGAGATAATAATCAACAGTCCTATTTTGTCGCTGCTGAAAAATGGTATCGTGTTTTTTTAAGTTGGTACCCAACCGACCTTGATGCAGTACGTTACCAGTTTTTATTATCAGAATTATTGTTTGATGCAAAGCAGTTTGAACTCGCAGCACAAGAATACAATAATACCGCATACGGCTATTCGCACCATGCGCGTACAGAAGACTCGGCCTATGCTGCTGTTTTGTCTTATGATGAATTGAAAAAAATAACACCTGCCAAGCGATGGCCGTCAAAACAACATTTAGCAGTAAATAGTGCTTTAAAATTTATAGAGACATTTACAAATAGTCGACATTACGCTTTGGTTTTAACCAATACGATGGAAACAGTGTTTGAAAACAAAGATTATGAAGGTGCAAAATTGTTAGCTACACGTTTGTTAGATAACGAAAATATCCGTAATTCAACATATCGATCCTCGGCGCGGTTGATTTTGGCTCATACTCAATACGAATTAAAACAGTTTCAGCAAGCAGAGCAATCGTATTTAATTATTTTTTCGAGATTAACAATTGATCATGATAATTATGATGTAGTTGCAAGACGATTAGCCGATAGTATTTATAAATATGCTGAAGTACTGCGGGATCGAGGTTTATACCGTCAAGCAGCCTTTCAATTTATGCAAGTAGCTAACACGGTTCCAAATGCAGATATTCGAGTTAAAAGTGAATATGATGCAGCCGCAATGTTTATTAAAGTTGAAGATTGGAATCGGGCTGCGGTTTTACTTGAAAAATATCGAACAGAATTGTCTAACTACCCTAAATTAAAACTCGGTGTTATTACAAAATTAGCATTAATTTACAGTAAAACAGGTCAAAGACGAAAAGCAGCAACAGAACTATTAAGCTTGGCTAAATCTGGTGATAAAAAATTTAGAAAAAATATGTTATGGCAAGCGGCGCAGATGTACCACTTAGCAAAGCTTGATAAATACGCACTTAAAACCTTTAAGTTATATTTAAAAAAATATCCTTACCCAATAGAAGAGGCGATGCTCGCACGCGAAATTATTGCCAATTATTATTTAGAACAGAATCAACTATCAAAAAATTCGTTCTGGTTACGACAAATAATAAAATCCGATAAAGTTGGCGGCGTACATCGAAACTTGCAGACACATTATTTAGCAGCTAAAGCAACACTCGCACTTGCTATCCCTAAAGTTAAAAAATATCAACGTGTGTCCTTAACCTTGCCTATAAAGAAGAGTCTAAATACCAAGAAAAAATTAATGAAAAAAGCAATAGCAGCAATTGAAAGTGCAATGGCATACAAAATTTCTGCTGTATACACACAGGCAAGTTTTGAAATTGCCGAACTTTACCGTGAATTTGGTCAAGCTATTTTAAAATCACAACGGCCAAGAACTTTAAATGAGGAACAATTAGAAGAGTATGATTTGTTGCTAGAAGAACAAGCTTTTCCGTTTGAAGAAAAAGCAATTGAAATTCATCTAGCCAATATAGGTCGTACCCGCAATGGTATTTATGATGCTGGTGTTAAACAAAGTTTTAAGGCACTTGAGTTGTTGTTTCCTGTTCGTTATGTCAAGCGTGAAAAAGTGAGGTCGTATGTTAAAGTCATTTATTAACGTTCTTACCAGTATACTGGTGTTATTGTTATCTGCCTGTGCAACAACGGGTAATACGGTGCTAATTAATCCTCAGGCACAGCCTATCCCTGAGACTGCGCGTAATGTATATTCTCGTGCAGTGTGGTCTGCAGAATCGGGTTTGTATGATGAAGCAATTGCATTGTTTAGCTCTTTAACACGCGATCACCCAACAAATGCCCGTATGTTTACCAATTTAGGAATGTTACATTTACAGAAAAAAGAATTAACAGCAGCAGAACAAGCATTATCACAAGCTGTTAAATTGTATCCGTATGATGCTATTGCACAGAATCATTTAGGTGTGACATTACGCGAACTTGGAAAATTTAATGAAGCAGAACAAGCCTATTTATTAGCGATTAAATACAATGATCGCTATGATGATGCGTATTTAAATTTAGGAATTTTGTATGATTTGTATCTTCACGATTTAACTAAGGCGATTGTTTATTATAAAAAAGCGCAATCTATTTTGGTTAAACCTGATAAATTACTTCAGCAGTGGATAATAGATGTTGAGCGACAAGTTGGTTCAATGGCTAACATTGAAAATGGTTAATGATTTTCGATACGTTACGGGCTTGGGTCAGTATCCACAGTTTAAACCACTATCGTGTCTGTAACCGATGTAGCGAACAACTGGCCCCCGGCTTGTAAACGAGACAAACGTTTATTAACGTTGCCGGGGTGACGGTTTAATAAGAAATGAATTCTTAGTCGTTATCGGGTTTGTCTTTTTTTATTTTTTTCTTACCTTTATTTTTAGGTTTTGGTTTTTTCTTTTTTTTGTCTTTATCTTTAATTTTGATTCGTTCACGGCCGCCTTTACCAGCAGCGCCTTTATCCGATGGTTTTGCTTTTTTATTGGGCGTTACTGCGACGATATTTAATTTTTGACCCGATACCCATACTTTCTTTAAATCACCCAGTAATTCTTTCGGCATACCTTCCGGTAAATCAATGACGCTGTGATCATCGTTTATTTGTATTCGTCCGATATATTGACTGTCAATATCGGCTTCATTGGCTATTGCACCAACGATGTTACCGGGTTTTACGCCATGATCATGGCCAACGTCAATGCGGTAGCTTTGCATACCTTTGTCTGGCGTATGATCGCGATTGGCATCTTTGCCGCCGCCATCACGTCGAGAACGGTCTTTTCTATCGCGCGAAGGTCGATCTCGATCACGTCGTGAACGGCGACCCGACGAGCCTTCGTCGTTGTCCCAACTCTTGCTTTCGCGGCGCTGAGGTTTATTCGATAACAAGAATGGTGTATCGCCTTGTGCTAAATGCGCTAGTGCGGCAGCAATTTCTAAAGCCGGAACATTATGTTCTTGTTGGTACTGCTCTAACATTTGGAAATAAAAACCAAACTCTTCAGTCGCCAAAGTATCGGTAATTTTTTGCTTAAACTTAGCAACACGGTTGTCGTTAATATCTTCAGTTGAAGGCAATTCCATGCGTTCAATTGGCTTACGAGTGGCTTTTTCAATTGAAGCCAATAGGCGTTTTTCGCGTGGTGCAACAAATAAAATAGCATCACCTTTACGACCAGCACGACCAGTTCGACCGATACGATGAATATAGGCTTCGGTGTCATATGGGATATCGTAATTGATAACATGACTGATTCGCTGGACATCTAAACCACGAGCAGCAACATCGGTTGCAACTAGAATATCCAGCTTGCCGTTCTTTAAGTTTTCAATTGTGCGTTCACGTAAATTTTGCGCAATATCGCCATTGAGCGCAGTCGAAGCATAACCACGAGCAGCTAATTTATCAGCTAACTCAACGGTCGCTGTCTTGGTTCGTACAAAAACGATAACAGCATCAAAATCTTCGGCCTCTAATATTCTGGTTAGGGCATCGAGTTTATGCAAGCCACTAACTGGCCAAAAGCGTTGGCGAATGGTGTCTGCGGTTGCCGTTTTTAACTTAATGGTAACTTCAGTTGGGTTACTCAAATACTTGGTTGCGATACGTCGAATTTGATTTGGCATGGTGGCTGAGAACAGCGCAATTTGCCTTTGTTCTGGCAATTGTTCCAGCACCCATTCAACGTCATCAATAAAGCCCATGCGTAGCATTTCATCTGCTTCATCTAATACCAAGGTATTAAGGCCTTGTAACTTCAAAGTACCCCGGCGCATGTGATCCATGACACGTCCTGGAGTCCCGACCACAACATGCACGCCGCGTTGTAATGAGCGAATTTGGCCACGGTAATCTTGACCACCATATACCGGTAACACGTGGAAACCGTCTAGGTATTTTGCATATTTTTGGAAAGCCTCCGCGACTTGAATTGCAAGTTCACGCGTTGGTGCCAGCACCAGTACTTGAGGGTCTTTTTGTTTTAGGTCTAAATTACATAACACCGGTAACGCAAATGCGGCAGTTTTGCCGGTGCCAGTCTGGGCTTGGCCAATGATATCATTTCGATCCAGTAACAATGGTATTGTTTGGGCCTGAATAGGCGATGGCGTTTCATAGCCAATTTCATCCAATATTTTAAGTATGGATTTATTGAGCGCTAATTGTTCAAACGCGGTTACCGGTTCAGAAGTCATATGTAAATACCTGTAGTAGTGCCAAGGATAGAATGTGAGAAACGCCAAGGGCAAGAGGTTGCGTAGTGTACAGGTTTGTGTGGCATGTTGCATGTTTTATTTATCAGCACCTGAATACCCCAGTGATCTGGCTGTAAGCTGGAGACTACTTAAGCTTGGTATATCGATTACAGCACAATAGTGGTTTAAACAGCGACTAACAAAAATCAACTAACTAACTTATCCACTCTAAATGCTTTAATAACAGCAGGAATGGAACCGATCAAATACACAATAGACCAGATTATGGCAAAAATTGTAATGATTATAGCTCCAACTCCATCAGTAATACTGACCAGAAAATCAGGTACCATACCGTGTAAGAAACTTAATATGATGGTTGCGATAAAGGAAGTTAACATTAATAATATCAAGCCTTTATTCTGCAAAAATCGCTGGTGAGCCAATACCAGAAAAATCACAAACGCAAACTTTAATGCCATTAAGGCACTCAGTGTGATGGTGGCGCTGTTGGTATCAAAGCTGGCATATAGTACCATGTAAGCAATGGTACCAAATGGTATACTCAGTAACAGGCTTATCATCAGCATAACTAAGGCCAGTGCAATAAATACCATCGCAATCGCGCTAATTAAAATCGATAAAGAAAATATAAAAGTCGCAATACCTTGAATTTTTCCGTGCAATCTATCACTAATAATGAGCGGTGAAATAATCAAAAAAACCGTAAATAATATAATTCCATCGAGTAGCGCCATATACGATATGCCTAAACCCGGCGCGGCAAGATTGGTGTATTGGTTCACCGTGGCGGTATTGCTCACACCATCAATGTAAAAACTGGAACCAATTTCAGCAAAGACTACTAGTAACATGCAAAATGCGGCAATAAATAAAAATGGTTTTCGAAGCGTATCTAACATAAATATTCCCTCCTAATTATTTTCTAAATTTCCCAAAATAGTATTCTTATAATGAAATAAACATTATTTACCGACAATATTCACTCGTAGTTGAACATCATTTTTTAGACAATCGCTATCCGAGTTTTTAATACTAAACAGGTGTTTATACTTACTGGTAATAGAACATTGCACTGAATTTTTTAGTACCCTAATTGTTACAATACTCATAGTGTGAATTCCTGATTGTCTACATCCATTCTTATTTGGTTTGAGCTAATGCCAAATTTAATTCTTTTAGTATTTTTTGTTGATTGGTCAATGCCGCGATGATTTCGGTAATTCGTTTATTGTTGAAATCTTTTATCGAACGGAGTTGGCGTAAGAATGAACGAAAGTAGATAGCACGGTTATTATAAACGGATACTATTTTAGCGGAATATTTTTTAGAATTAGTTAGTGATCTTATAATCATATTTTTGGTTTTGTTGCGACGATTTGTTGCATCGTTACCAAGTCGGACGATAAATTTATTGAGTCCTTTCATACTATTTAATGTTACTTTTAATTTTTGTTGTTGCTTACCATAATTAGCTACAATAGTTGAAATTTTATTTTTATGGGCTAATTGTTGGTTTATTAAAGCTTGTTTTTGTTGTTTTTTTAGCATCGCTACTTTATTGGCTAAATCACGACTGTATTGTATTTTGAGTAATGATTGTTGTTTTGTCATAGCTTGTGAATATTTAGCCTTTGATTGTTTAATCGTTTGTTTCTTTATTTTTTTAATATTGCTCTTATGTTTATTTGTTAGCATCATGTTGTTTTTTTCTTGTCTTTTTAATGTAGCCTCAAGCGATATAATTTTATCAGTTAACTGCAGTTCTAATTTTGTTAATTCTCTGTTTCTGCCTAGCCAAATGGTAATAAACGCGCCTTTTTCAATTTCGACATTAGGCGGTGGATCTTGTTTTACTACTTTATTAATGTTGGTTTCAGAAACAATGGTTTTAAAATTATTCGTTTCATCGAACCCAAGTTGATTTTTAGATATAGCCATAATGGCCTTGTTAAACGTCATGTTGGTTAAATCGGGTACAAGGATTTTAGGTTGAATTAAAAACCAGCTTGTTATTGCTGCACTGAATAATAAGGCCGCAGCAATTGCTGTTGGTACACACCAGGAGCATTTTTTTTCAATAATAGATTCTGGAATATTTTTTTGGGCTACATTAAAATAAACTGCATGGCTGTCAGAAAAACGTTCACCAGGACTGTTAGTGTCAAATATTCTAAGGCGATAACTGTAATTACCCGATACACTGTCTTCTGGTACTGCAATTTTAACCGAAATTTGTGCGATGGTGCCGACCTCAAGTTTGTAACTTGGAACATTGGTAACGGTTAACCAAGTTTCTTGGGTTGGAGCGTTCTGTAGAATTTGGCAACCGATTTTTAAGCTGGTATTGCTAGTATTTTTAATATTAAAAACATGTTCTGCTTTACCGTCACCAGAACAATTGACACTATTTTTAACTTCATTAATTGTTACTAAATTCATGGTTTTCAATCCCTAGTTAGTGTGAACATTTTTAACCTAGGTATCGGTTTCTCCAAATGAAACATTAATAGTTTTTTGTGTTGTGCAGCCTGTGCACTTTAAAATTAATTGTCCACCGGCTTCAAAAATAGGAATTTTATAAGGTATTTTTGCGCGACAAACTGCTGGGCCCGAACTAGAGTCGCTATCGCTGGGTTTGTAAGTTATTGCTAGAGTTGCTGCGGGTATTTTATTTCGTCTTCTCCTGTTGTTAATGTTAGCTTGTTTTTTGGCTTTAAGATTGCTTCGGTTTTTTTTAACCGATAGAGCTTGAAAATTCATGGAGTAGAGCGTGGTATTAAATTGAGGTTTTAAACCACGGTTGGTTGGTTTTTCACTTTCACCGCAAGGACGAAAAACACTAATGCTCTCTTGTACCGATATGATGAGTTCTTGCATGTCCGCTTTTTTTTGTTTAGTCAGTAAAATTTTGCACTCTGATGCTATGGACAGCAGATAATTTTGAGTGCCGGTCTTGGGGTTTTTTTTATTATTGTCCAGTATTTTGCATAAAGTGGGTTTAATGCGCTTTTTGTTTAACTTATCATTAAAACCTGAAAACAAGTCTTGCATACGACCCACCCATTTATTTTTATCCATATCAAAACTGTTGGCATCGTTATTATCGCTGTCATCGCTCTTAGTAAGGTTGGTGGTTACGCCACCAATGTAGATAACAGCTAATACAACAAGAGCTATAATGGTCACTTTTTTGCTGTCCATTTTCGTGATGTCCTATTTAGGCTGCGTTCTTATATTTATATTTTTATTTTTTGAACTTTTAGTTTTATATAAAATGGAACCATTAATTTTTTTCGGAATGTATCGGTTAACTTTAATGTTAGAGGTAGCATTAATTATCCTAATCTGTGCTTTCGTTAGGACTGGAATAATTTTTTTCGGTTTAGTCCCTTTTTTCACTTTGGCTATTCCTATCACCAATGTTATTGCTGTGCCTTCTTCTACTTCGGTTTCAGCAGCCGGTTTTTGTGTAATAACTTTATTAATATTAGCATTGTCTTGTTTTACTTTACGATTTTTATCATCTTCAAATTTTAATTTACTGGTTGCTATTTTTACGACAGCATCGCCGTAGGTCATGCCGGTAAGCTTGGGTACGACTATTTTACCGGGAATTAGCAGCCAGACAGTAATACCGGCGACCACTAAAACCGCAGCCGCAACGGCGGCGGGAATACACCAAGAACATTTTTTAGTTGGTTTTTCTACAGCTGCTTGGTTTTCTGGAACGGTGAAATACACCGCGTCACCTTCAGAAAATCGTTCACCGGGACTTTTAGGGTCAAATATTCGCAGACGGTAACTGTAGTCATCAGGTTTGCAATCACTGGGTACTGCAATTTTAACCGAGATTTGTGTAATGGCATCGATATCGAGGTTTGACGATGGAACTCCTTCGATGGTTAGCCACTCATCTTTTGTGGGGCTTTTCGAGACGATTTGAGCGCCAATTTTGAAACTGCCATCGGTTATATTTTTAATGTTGAATACATGCTCGGCGGTGCCTTCTTTAGAACACGTTACTGAATTTTGCACTTCGCTTATCGTTACAATACTCATGGTTATACTCCTCTAGATATTGAATCTAATAATATAAAATTCACGAATCAAAATACAATTCGGAAGTTACGTATGCTGGTTTTTCTTGATGAATGATTAATTCTATCAAGGCTTTATGGTGTTGGCTTTCGGTTGGTGCAATCACCTGGATGTGAAATGCACACGGTTTATTGTCACTACCTTTAATATTTTCTTTGGTTTTAAAGCCTTTAATTCCAGTTGCGGTTTCCAAACAACAAATTAAACCTTCGGCTGTGCCGCGCCATTGTGAAATGTAGGCCGCAGCATTCATTAATTCACGTAAGCGGCCATTACCGCTAGAAATAGGATCCATTGCGTGTTGCACGTCTTCGGGTTGGTCTAAATAAGCTGGAAAAAATCGATCAAGATCCAACCACTGTGCGAGATAAGGCACAAATTTGTCTGGGGTACTGTAGGCATTAAAGATAACTTCGATATTTTCCAGTACATTTTCTGCGGGTTCGTGTAACTTTTCCATGACCGCAAGTAGACCGTCCAACGGACTATTGGGAGTAATAGTCATTTGAAAATTTTGTGGTAATAGTTTTTTTATTTTTTCAGACTTCATCTTCGTTAATAACCGTAATATCGTGTTGGTCAGAACAAAATAACCAGGTATTGGGTAATGTGACATTTTCGAGAAATTCTTTACTGGAGGTCAGTTCGTAGTCATCACCTAAATTAGCACTACGATAAACACCCTCAATGCCCGATACCAATAATAAATCTGCATTCGGGCTAGTGACAACGGCATCGGTTGGCTGAAATAAACGCTCGCGTCCGCGTAGCGGTAAACCGCATTTAATATCGGGTGATTGCCACTCAGGTTGTTCGTCATTTATATCCAAACGCAAGACTCCGGTGCGAAGTGAGGCGGCAAATACTTTTGAGCCTTGAAAGGCAAAATCTCGACAGCCACCGGCATCCCATCCGGTTTTAAAATTTAGCCATCCTTCAATATTTTTTTCAGCACCAGTTAGTCTAAAGCGATAGCCTGCGTTACCGGGATCGTTACCAATGGCAGCACTACCAGCCCATAAGTATCTATTGGCACCGTAGTGTTGGAATGCGATGACGCGAATTAATTTATTGCTCAGTCCAATATTGTCAAAGGTTTCATTTTTTCCAGCGTCATTGGACAGGTAAACACCTTTATCGTCGTCGCTAGCAACGGCAACACTGGTGCCACCCAATACATCCGTTGATACTGCCACGGAATAAAATCCCATAGTGGGTTTGGTCGCATCAACCAAAATTTGATGTGGTACAGCATCTTCATTAATAGCCAGTTCATACAAACCTTTTTCGGTGGCCAGTAATAACACCGCGATGCCGTTGCGTTCTACCCACGCTAAATCGACAACATGAAAGGTGGTACGTAAGCCGACTTGCCAGGTTTCACCACAATCATGTGAGATGTGCAACGCAGATTCTGAGTTAGACTTTTCTATGTTGCTTGCTAGTGCAACCAAGCCGGGTTGTCCGGTCGCGGTGGCTTGTTTTGGAAATGCTTTTACGAGTATTAATTTTTCTCCTGGAAACTTTCCAACCGACTCCCAGCCTTGTGCATCATTGGTTGAGCGAAATACGCTGTCGTTACTCACGGCATACCAGGTTTTTTCCTGAAAAGAGTCAGCACTAAGATCGGTAACGTTCTTATCGGGTGACTCATTTACGATTAAGCGAACTTTAGTTAAGGTTTTGACACCGGATTCTTCGCCGACAATTTTAAAAATATCCCAAGTTGATAATGACTTTCCAAATGGCCAGCCCTTGGCATCTGGTGCAACATTGATGGGGTTAATAATTTTCCATAAACGGTGTAAAACACGTTGTTTTACTTCTTCAGGTTTTTCTTCTCGATAAACAATTAAATTAAAAGATACATGAACTTGTTTTATTCGTGCCCAGTCAACCACGCAGGTGGTTCCCAATGGTTTACGTTTATCAAGAGCTTTTTGAATTTGATGTAAAGCATCAGTGGTTTGATAAGCTTGTAAGGTTTCTAAGGAAATTAATCCTTGTTGGCGTTGTTCTTCGGGTATATAGGGTACTAATAAAACACCTACCGTGCCGGGATCTGCATGGGACCATAACTTAGCTTTGGTAAAAGCGTGTGCTCGATTCACTGCACCGGAGCTGCGTTTGGCAAGAAGCTGAAAATCACGTGCAGTGACGGCTCGATGTAAGGAATGCAGTTCTTGCGGTCCTCGAGTGAGCGCGTTGTCTAAGGTCTCGGTATTACGTCCACCCGTTGCAGGACGCAGGTTAATTACTTCAACACCGGGTATCGCGTCTTTTAATACCGTTAGCAAATTGGCCATGACATTACCCGATGCGCCACCACCGCGGCAGTACCAAGCACGTATTTCTCTATCCTTAGCTGGAATTTCTGCCAAGGCTTCGGCTGTGTCGCTTAATTCATTATTGTTTATCTTGGTGTAGATTGCGGGGGCAAAATTTATAGTCCCCGTGAGTCGATCGGCAATATAAACAAAGCGATCAGTATCCAAATTAGAAAAATTCTCTACTTCACGCCAAATTCTAAATATTTTATTTTTGTAGGTAACTACCGGTGTTGAGGTTTCGAGTTCATTTTTATTTTCTTCAACACCAATAACCAAATCCAAGTCATCACCTGTGGCGGAAATTACCGGAGCGCGTTTGAGACTCATATATAAGCCTGGCGCACCCGTTGCTGTACCGAGTAACTCGGCATCAATTAATTCACCATGTCGTGCCAACACGTTGACTTGTGTCTCACCACTGTCGATGGTGACTTTTTCTGTTGTGACAAATACTGGTGGCTTGGAGCCCGAATCTGATCGACTGGTCGTAACACGGGTTCCTTTTGGAATTGTTGTGGCATTAGATCTGACTGGATCAACTGAAAATTGCAGCATAACACTGGCCGAAGCGGGTGTTATTAGTTTTGTCCCAATTAAGCTTAGGAAGTTGATGTAGTTTTTATTAGGAACCAAGTTTAAGCGGTACAGCATAATATCGGTTAGATACGCAAACGCTTCTAACATTGTTGAGCCCGGATCGCCGGGGGATAAATCGGTCCATTCGGGGCACTGCTGTATTATTCTCTCACGTGCATCCTCTACAATTTCGTCAAACCGTCGATCGTCAAGGTTGGGTGCTTTTAAAGTCATTGAAGTTCCTGTTCATTTAATGGCATAGAAAAATCGATACTGTCTGTCCGTGCTGTTTTTAGTACTCGATACTCAAGAAAAATATCCATTCGGCCTGGATCCTCGTTATTGCTATTTGCATCAAGTGTTAATAGTTGAATTCGAGGCTCAAATAATTGCACTGCTTGTTTCACAAAATGAATAGCGAGGCCATGCGTGCTGGCATCATTGGGTGAAAACAATAGGCTTTGTAAATCACAGCCGTAATTGGGTCGCATCAATCGTTCACCGGGTCGGGTTGTTAATAATAATAAAATGGCTTGTCGCACGGAAGCATTACCATCAACCATTTCAATACCCCCAACATTGGATATGCGCACCCCAGTTTGATTGTCGCCAGTGAATGCTTCTTTAATATCAAAATTTGGGTGTACAAAACGCCATGCACGATAGTGGTTTGTTGTCATTGTGTTATTTCCACTAAATTTTGCCCAGTCTTACGTACTTTGTATTTTACCGTGCCGGGTGGTGTGCCATTGGTTTTACCGGTGACAGTTTCAAGGCACACTTTGTTGCCATCAACAAATACAAAATCGGAATAGCCTTTTTCTACTTTTAAGGTTGCGGTACATGGTACGATACTGGGTCCAACGTTGGGGCAACCTGCAATGGGTCGACCTTGAGGATCATTGGCGACTAATATCTTTCGATTTTCGATTCGGACATAGGATTGAGACGTAGTTATGCCAACAATCCCGGTATCGTGGGTGCAATGCAGTACGGCATCTTGGGTTAAAATTTTCATTCAGGCTCGCTTAAAATTAATAGAGTTTGCGGCAATCGTGACATCTTTTCCGGGGGCTTCTAGAATTAGTTTGGTGGCACTGTGCATCGTATATTGGTTGGCTGTCAATTCGAGGTAACTACCATTTTTATGAGCAACTTTAATTTCATCCGCGTGCATTTCAATTGTGCTGCCATCACTATTTTCCAAGAGAACCGTTTGTTCTTGATCATCGAGTTTGACACGTTGGCCACCCGGAGTAACAAAGGTGTAACGTTTTATCGCACCACCTTCAACACCGGTGTCGGGTAATTGTTGTGTACCATAAAGCCCACCGAGCACAACTGATTGAGCAGGGTCTTCGTTAATCAATAAGATCAAAACGTTATCATCAACATCGGGTAGTGCGATAATGCCCTTGTTTGCTCCTGCCCCTGGAATAACAACGTCGAGCCAATCGGTTTCAATATCATCATAGGTTGGTAACACGGCACGAACGCGGCCTAGGTTTTCAGGATCATTGACCTGGCTAATAATGCCAAGGGTTGTTAATGTTGATTTGTTTTTAATCTGTGTTGCAGGTGGTGCTGTTTCTATTTCAGAAATATAGGCGTTGTTATGATTGATAGAATGTTTAACACTGGTCAGAACGTGTTGCCCTGATAATGGTGCGGCAACACCACTGAGTTCAATGCGTCTACCGGGTTGTAGCTTGGTATTACCGTCTGCAATTGCCGATAGTGTTACTTCATTCGCGACATTACGATCCAATTCTGCTTGTGCGATTGCAACAGCTTGCGAATGATCTTGAATTACTTGATCAACAACAATGCGTTCGCCAGTACCACCAACGGTTGCTGCTGACACCGTAGCCGATATGTTTCGTCCCGAGCGTGCTTGATTAACATTCTCAGCATACTGCTCACTTGACCATGGGTTCCAGCCTAAGGCGGTTACTGAGTCGCAAGCGGTATGGCTATTAATTTCAATATTCGCTTCAAGTAAGGATGAGCCCAGTAGCAGCGGAATTGTTTCGGAAAAACCCTGTAATGTGGTAACTTTTACCGTGTTATTTCGTGCTGTAAAATAGAGACCGTAGCGTTCTGATATTTCAGTTATAAATTCTAAATCCGATTGTCGAAATTGAACTAGTTTCTTATTCAGTGGTCCAGCCTCTTGGGCATCGATGTTCATACCAATATTGCCTAACATGGCACTAAATAATTCGGTCAGAGTTAATTCAATGTGAGCGGTGACTGGGTGTCGTTTACGCAGTCGGTGTAATAAATCATATGCGCGAACGTGAATGCTACTACCGCCAGACGACTCATAACGGTAATTTACCGCGGTGACTTCACCGGTAAATAACAGTGCATCATTGACACTAATATCCAATTTAGTCCCTGGTTGCATGGTGCTGGCATCTGCAAGAGACTCGACTGGATTAAAAAAAGTTATTTCGCAAATAGTCGGCAACGATAATTGTTCATGGATTAAAATATCACCCAAGGACAGCGCTTGATCTTGCTCCATATTAGCGCCATCAATTTTAACAACAACCTTGGGCATGGTGACCATCGACATTACGTATTGACTCCAATATCAGAAACGGAAGGCAGATCAATAACTTTTCCGGGAGCAATATCAGCAGGGTTCGGGATATTATTTATGCTCGCCAACTCGCGCCAGAGTGATGGGTTACCATAAAATCGTGACGCAATTGAATCAAGCCGTTCACTAGATTCACCGTCGCTGAGCACGGCATGGGCACCGTTAAGTACGCTGGACTCAGTGGCCGAGCCAGTGAATTGTTCAGAACCTAACACTGTGTTGGGTGCATTGGCTTTTATACTTGGGGTTTCGATAACACGTTGCATTTTAAGTCGTAACCACGAACGTTTTGGAACACCAGTTGCGCTAAAATATTCCAGCCGTTCCGCAATTGCCGTTACAACTCCTGGGATGTTCAAGGTTTTCCCCCAAAACAGTCGAAATAACGGGGGACGACCATACTGAGCCGTTTTTTTACTTGGCGCATTTTCCGATAACATCCAGATTGGATGTGTTAGTTCTCTAACATCATCGGTGTTAATAGATGAGCCAGGTAAGTTAACATCGAACAATAAATTTAATATTAAACTGGTACTGCCGCCACCGGAATAAAGCAGTTGGTCATCAAATAAATCAGCTCCAGTAACAATGCCACCAGCGGATTGTCGTTCTGACACACCTGCGCGCCGGCGGATCACAAGATCTTCTGGATTTAATAAACAACCGATTCGTTGTTTATTGCTTTCAATTAAAAATGCTACTCGCTCCATAGGTTCCCTTGGTGCTCTTTAGCGCGTCGCGCTATTCGATTGCTATCAATAATGTTTGAGTTGCTGTAGTGGGTATTGTTGTTACTATTGTTATGTTCAGGTAACTGCGGCCACCGATCAGTAGTACACGTTTCTTCTTCTAAGCTTGGCCAGTACTGTGGTTGATTTATTACTGTATTTGTAGTGGATTTAGCGAGTGGACGAGTTGGGCTAAACGGTTCTTGTTTACTGAAATGCTCAGCATTACTAGTTTGTGGTGTTGTTTTACTCTTATCAGAGCTTTTTTTCTGTTGCTTGCGTTGTTTCTCATTGTAAGTATTAAATAATGGTTGTTTGTTTAACGTTGAACTTTGCTCATTATTAGGCACGTTAAATAACTTAAGGTGGTTTATCGTTGCTGCGGTTTTAAAATCAATATTTGATTTTTTATCTGTCACAGACTTGGTTGTTGTCGTTTTTTTACTTGCTTGATTCTTAATGCCCTCAGCCTGTGCTAGCTTTTTATCTGTGCTAGGTTTCATCTTGTTAACGGCGAATAATGGTATATTAGAAGTGTTTTTCAATTTTTTGTATAATCGCTGTAAATTATTTTTACGATTAGCTTTATCACTATTTTGTTTTGAGTCGTGATTAGGTTCATGGCTAAATTGCGGTGCTACCGTGGTAGAAACCACTGCGTTATTTGGTGCTGAAAAAATACTCTGTTGATTTTTTTTACCCGATTTTATTTTAATTTTAAATGGGCTTTTAGTCGAATTGATTTTATTTTTTAAATCCAAATTTAAATCCAAATCCAAATCTGGAGCTAAATTATAACCGTGTAATTTTGGCGTTTGCATTGGTGTTGATTCAACCTTGTTAATACTGATAGTGTTGCTAGTCATGTTGCTATTAATAGGCTCGATTGAACGACTTTCGCTAAACTGTGCTGGAACTTGAGTTTGGGGTTGATCGATAGTATTTATTTTTTCAAATTTAGTTGTATTACATTCATTTTTGGATACGGCTGATATTTTTGGATATTCAGTATCTTGTAAAAATTCAGGTGCGTATTGTCGAACAACGGATAACCAATGCTCGGGTGGGCCACCTTGAAGTTTATTAGTTAGAGTATTATTTACAGCCAACGCTTGAGTTGCTTCTAATCTGATAATTATTTTTTCAGTATGGCGCTGTACTGTTCGGGCAATTAAGAGCAGTAAGCGCTGACTAAGAAGAGTTGGTTTGATCATTTGCTACGTGTAAAACCTTGATGGGTTAGTGTTAAGGTTTCAATTGCGGTCTCTTGTCCGAGAGCATTTAGCTGAGTACCACGCCACGATGCTGGCCAGGCAGCTTCTAAATCCCATACGGCTTGGTCGGTTTGTCCATCATTTGATTTTAATTTTATGGATACGGCTCGGGTTTCAATTCGTCCTGCAGCGGTTTCCATTAACCAATCCCATAGGTCTCGGGTATCTGTCATGCCCCATTTTAATGTGACATCACCGTGCGTCACGCAACCCGGTAAGTTTCTGACCGTCGGTAAGGCTCCACCTTCACGATATGCAATTTTTTCTATGTCGATACTCATGCCACTGACTTCAGTAAAATAGCCTGCTTCTGTTCCTGTTCCTATCTGCAGTGTAAAATTGTAGGCACGGTATATGTCTGTCTGTTCAACCATCATTAATCTCCTAAATTAGTTTTATTCAGATTCTTCGCTAACTTCTTCGGTTTCAGTACCACCGTCCCATTGGCCAATTCGGAAAATTACAAATTCGGCTGGTTTTACTGGACAAATACCGATGTAGGCAATTAAACGACCCGCATCAATTGATTCTGGTGGGTTAGTTTCATCATCGCATTTAACAAAGAAAGCCTGTTCGGGGGTGTCGCCTTTTAGCGCGCCACTTTGCCATATTAACTTTAAGAAATTTGATGCTTCACGTTTTAATATTCCGTGGGTATTACTATCGTTGGATGCAAATACTAAAAAACGAGTGCCGTTACCGATGGATTCTTCGATCATATTAAATAATCGACGAACATTAATGTATTTCCATTGGCTTGACGATTCAGCCAAGGTTCGTGCACCCCAGATTTTAATTCCGGCATCATCAAAAAATCGAATGCAATTAACTCCCGCAGTATTCAATTCGCCTTGTTCTTCATTTGTCACGCGGTAACTAATTCCAAGCGCACCGCGAATAGGCTCGTTTGCAGGTGCCTTGTGCACACCCAGTGTTGCATCGGTACGAGCATAAACACCAGCAATATAACCTGATGGACCAACGGTGACAGTGGTCGAGGGGTTTAATGGGTCGGCTATTAAAATACTTGGAAAATAAAATGCCGCATATTCTGAGTTGCGCGGACGAACGCCGTCTTTTTTATTTTTCGCTTTATCACCGTCTTTGTCACTTGTTGCCGTAGCCACTTTTTTAAGTTGATCAGTATTGTCAACATCAAGTGCAGCATCAAGAATAGCAAAACAATTACCCATTTTTTCACAGTGTGAAATAAGTGATTCATAATCCGCGGCGTTGGTGTACCCCGGAGCCGCAATAATTTTGGGTTCGGTAAAACCTTGTAACACAGAAATACCAGTGTTTGCTTTACCATCACCCGCGACAGGGTTGCCCTTACCTATGTTTAAAATATAACAACGACTGCCACCGTTGTGGAAAAACCCAAATACAGCTCGTGCTAAATCGGTACTGTTTTTAGAGTCGGCAACAAATTTTTTTCTAAATTGAGTCCAATTATTAACTGCAGTTGGTTCGTTAAGATAAGCATTTTGCAGTGGTGGTACTCCAATTAAACAGGCGGTACTGGTTGGTACTGCCTCGATGGAATTCGCACCAGTATCAATTTCTTCTACGTAGACACCCGGGTAGTTGTATGTTGGCATATCAAAGCTCCATTACATCAAAGTGGATAATTAGTGGCTTTGCATCTTTTGTATCATGCTTGGCCTCGATTTCAAGAACGCGATTTCGTGCTTTTATTTTTAACTTCTTAATAACCGGCGTTTCAGGGACGGTGTTAAATTTAAAACGGCCGTTAGAATCTGTTGTTGTGTTTAGCTGGTAAGCAGGTATTTCGACCTTGGCCTGAGCAACGGGGATATCCTCAGGCCCCAGTACTACACCCTGTAGTGACACAATTGAAGATTGTTGAATTTCGAGAGGATAGCGAATTATGGGTGCCAAATATTCTTTACGTTTGAGTGTTAAAGGTAGCTGCAATAAAAAAGCCGGACGTGGCGTGATGCCAAAGGCAAGCCACAATTGGCTTGAGATGGGTTCTAAATCAATTTGAAAATCAGGGTTTTCCATCGCGCTAAAAATAAGCGTGCTTAAATTTTGTTGTGCTTGCCCAGCGTCGTCACCCCAACTGCTAACCAGATAACGTAATTGAAATTGATGTGCACGTTTCTTTGCAGCTGCGGTTGTTACTACCGCAGGTAAAAACTCCATCAGATACAAGCTTACGCCATCGTTCCCATCGCGATCGCCAGGCGCTTGAAATGTGAGTTCTAAGTTAGGTATTGTAGAGTCCACCCATGAAGCTAAATTCTGGTTGACTGCGCTGATTGTTGATTCAGGCATATCTCAATTGAGCGCACTGTAGTCGCTCATGACCTCCATTTTTTACTAATTTTTTTTGTTCCTTATGAATGCGTTGTGTCTTTGGCACTCATAACAGCAGGTCTTTTTTATAATTTATTTTAGTGTTTTTGTGATCATTAAGACTAGCATATTTCTGAAACCTTACCAGTACAATTGTTTTTATTTACGGTAACAAGAAAGCATAGTACCACTTAACTTCAGTAAATATGCTGCAATAGTAGTGTCTATTTAAAATATATATGCATACTTAAGAGTAGCATTTTGTTTTTAAAAAAATAAGGTGAATAGTTTACATAAAAGTTGTAATAAATAAACAAAGTGAATACTTTATAATTTTCTGTACTAGAATTAGACATGGTGGGTGAAATAAAAAAATACAAATAGCTGTTGTGTGGGCCCGAGCGCCATCTGTAAATTTCCAATTGAGAGTATTTGTTTTATGGCTTTTTAATTTTCCTTAATGAAATTATTATCCAGATTATTGAATTAAATAGGTACTTACACATTACGTTTTAGTGGTATAAATTATACGTTTATGTGACAGCGTGAGAGAGGTTCAATTTTGAAATTGCTTGATCAAGAAATATTAAAAATAAAATACAGGACGACAATAGTATGTCATTAGCATCGTTTTCAAGAATGCAGATCAATGTATTAGTTTTAGTAAGTTTAATTTTGTTATCGTGTAATGACGGTAATTCAACGACAACCAATGATCAGGCGACACTAAATGAAAACAAAAAATGTACATTTAATAAGGCTGTTACAACTGATGGTATGCGTCGACTTGCTGTGATAGTTGGCGTTAGTGATTATCAAAATGATATTATTCCGGATCTGGAAGGCCCACAATACGATGCTAAACGAATGTACGAATTATTAACTGGGAAAAATGGTTACGGTTTCCCGAAAGAAAATGTGTGTTTATTATTAAACAGTGACGCGACTACCGCAGCATTTGTAAATGCGTTCCAAAAGGGCTTGGTTCAACGTGCCCAAAAAGGTGACGTTGCCGTTGTGTATTATGCTGGTCATGGTTCTCAAAAGGTCGATACCACCGGTACCGAAGCCGATGGCTTAAATGAGACATTTTTATTCCACGATGCACGTGTGGGTAAAGTCCGCGATTTTGTTGATAATAAAATGAACCGTTTATTAAAAAGACTTTACCAAAAAACTACTAATATAGTTGCTATTTTTGACATGTGTAATGCCATGTCAGCAACGCGAGATGTGGCTAAATCGTCGTATGTACCGCGTTTTTTTGTGGCCGATAGTGTTGAAGATAACACTATTACTCGAGCTGATAGTGATGCCTTTAATGATGGTAGCAATGACTGGTTACCGGAAGTCATGCCGGGTTTAATCGCCTTAACAGCAGCGAGTGATGGTACACCCGCAGTCGAAAAAGACAAACGCGGAATTTTTACGGATGCACTGATTAAAGTATTATCCCCAGTATCAAAAGAGCCCATCACCTATGCCCAGCTTGCTCGGCAAGTTCCGCCATTAGTTGCAGCGCAAAGTTATCAAATTCCTGCGTTTCAGGGTGATTTGAATAAAGTAGTATTCGCTAATAAAAAACGCTTACGTCCAATCGCTTGGGAAATTAATCGTTTATCTCCCAGTTTGGAAATAACCGGTACTCCAATGCCGGGCATGGGTGTTGGTGCTGAACTGAGAATTTATGATGGTTCGGTTGTGGGAGCCGATACCCGCGATCCCGGTAAAGCTAAAGCAACGATTGTGATCGATTCGATGACATCACTAAACGCCAAAGCACACTTCACCGCAAAAAATAGCAAACTTGCAAAGCCAAGTTTAGGGGACATTGCAGTATTAGTTCGTCCTGCTGATAAATACGTCGGCATTAGTGTTCGTTTGCGAACCGCATCGAAACCCGGTGGTATACCAAAATCACGTGCAAGCGCAATAGCCAACGCCATTAAATCAGATAGTGAAGCAAAATTATTAGTTAGGGTTAGTAGCGGTAAGGCCGATTTTGAATTGAGCATGGGTAGTGATAAAAAAATTCTATTATGGGGGCCAGAAAATAAAGTCCGTGTGGTTTATGATAACGATCGCGCCATTGCAACTAATCTGTGGCAACACGCACGGCAACAAGCGTTGTTATTACTCCAAGGTGAAACCGGAGCAGATTTTATAGACAACGAAACGCTGCAAGTCAGCCTTATTCCTGCAAAAAAACAAGGGCCATGTGCCAAAGGAAATTGGGAACAAGCAAAACCAAACTCGCAACAAATTATTCCACTGTGTCATCGCTGGCATTTAACAGTAAAACTATCCCAAGACTCTCCGTACCCATTAATGATTGGTGCCGTAATATTTTCTGCCGACGGTGGTATGTATGGCTTACCATCCGATGGGCGCACAGTGGTACTAAAACCGGGTGATCAAAAGACCTTTAATAGTCGGCGCGAAACATTTGCGGGTGGTTTACCGTTATCAATCAATGACAATATCATGGTATTTGGTACTAGAGAAACCAATCCTGTGCGTTGGAGTGAGTTAACACAAGCTGCCAGAACCCGAGGTACTACTACTAGTAGTTTAAATAAAGCATTAGGGCGTTATTTAAGACCAGGTACTCGCGGCGTATCGGTAGTTGATGACGTGGAAGAAAATACAACCTGGACTCAAACAACGATTTCAACTCGTGTTGAAGCAAACGAAAAATTTATTGCATTAAAAAAGGGTAAAGAAACCGGACCGGCCAATTTTCGTGAGTATACCATTACCAACTTTGATCTCAGACCCTACCTTCCCGATGATAAAAATTCAGCGTTATATAAAGTTTTGCAACAAGGTGATTGGTTAGTTAACGAAGCGGCGCAAGGTGGTATTAAATACAAACAACATCGTTGGAAAAAAGCCAGTGATGAAGCCAATCTCAAAATCGGAATCGATTGCTCACGCTTTATTTGGTATGTCTTTACTCGCGCAGGTTTGAAATACAACAAAAAAAATACTTATTTACCTACTGCCATGATGGTTACAAAAAATACCTTAATGAATACAGAATTTAAACGCTGTGATAAAGCTCCCTCTAAAATCGGTGATGTATTGGTGTATCGCAGCAGTAAAAAAGGCGATGGACATGTAGTGATGGTGATTGATCCAGTTAAGCGCATTGCCATTGGCTCGCACGGCTATGATGGTAATGTTCGTTTCGGTAAAAAACCAAAAACGGGTGCTGAGTACCAATTAATTAAAGTAAAGAAAAATTGGAAGGCGTGGGATAGAAAAGACATGAAACTTGCCGCTTGTTATCGCTACCGGGTGTTTGACAAAGAAGAAAAATCACGCGGAGCGCTAGGCGTACAAGCGTTAGCGGGAATATGCAGTTCGAATAAGCAATGTTTAAAGACCAATGGATTAATAAAAGATGAAAAATAAAGGTGATCTTAATATGGATGGATATTTAAATTCACGTTCAATGATAACACCGGGTATTGCTGGTGCAACAACGACTATGATAACTGGAACATTGGCTGGACAGTTCGGCCTACCGGGAAATTATACCGCACTGGTGGTTAGTTTTATTCTGGGGTTAATGGTATTGCAAGATAATTCAATTGTGATATATCAGCGGTTAATGTTTTACGTAGTAAATTCAATTGTAATTTTTACTATGGCGATGGGGATTAATGCCGCAGGAGTTGCCGCATCAAAAAAATCTGATCTTATCACACGTTCTGTTCCCATGGATGACCAAGTTAGAAAGGTAAATAAAAATCCAGCTTTTTTCCACAACTGGTTATAGCTTAACGCACAAATCATCATCCCTTTTTCTATTATAAGTTGTTCATCAGAATACAGTGATGGTGAAACTAGAAATGCTGAAATAAATAAGCCGAATATTGTCGATGGTGTATCAGGTAAACATAATGAAAAAGTAAAACTCGAAATAATAGAGTTTAAAATTGAGCCTCCATTTGTGATGATAGGGCAAACAGTCACATTAACGTGGCAAACATCGGGTGCCAGTACTGTAAAAATTACTGGTTTTAAGAAAGTTTTTCCTGCTGAAGGTAGGTTGTCAATTAAACTAAATTTAAAGGAAAAATACACGCTTGTAGCGCAGTCACAATCGAAATCGGTTAGAAGCAGTGTTAAGCTTAGTATCGCAGTGCCTTTGAAAAAAACGACAACTAAAAAAACAGCTTTAATCATTAAACAACGTAGTGTTACAAAAAGAACAAACACTAAAAGCATTACTCCAAGTCAGTAATGCTATTAATTCGTTTTACTCATTATTGCAATAGATGAATCCTATAAACAAGATATATTGTCTTGTTCTTTATGCGTGTTCATGCTGTTTGCTTTCTTGTAACAATGTCGACTATAAAGAAAAAAAAGTAATAAATAACTTACAACCCGAGTTAGTTGTTCAACTTAGTCACTCTAATGTTATTTCAGACATGGCCGTATCACCTAAAAAAATCCTTAGTAACCGCCAGTTGGGATAAAACACTGTGTCTGTGGGATGCGAATTCAGGGTAAGAGATACGACGTTCGCTGGGCAGTGTTTTTACCTGATGGGACATTAATTTTAACGGTAAGTCGTGATGGCTCTGCGCGAATATGGGATAGGTTAACCGGAAAAGAACTCAGTGTTTTACGTGGTCACAAAAATGAAAAAAGCATTCGCTCTGATCATTGTCAAAAAATGGAAAATATATTTTAACAGCAAATGATGATACAACCGTATTACTGCAATTGACTTTGCTTGGTACTGATAGTAATTCATCGAGAGCATCCCATGTTAAGCATACACAGGGAAGAGGCTCGCCTGACGGTAATGGAAAAAGCTTAATCGGGGAAGCAGTACATGAATTTCGAAAATCTGATACTAATGAGTGTGCTCAAACAAGAGGAATGACAATGAAACACTTTGTTGCAGTCAGTAACGCAGCTGCATAAATGGGCATGGATATTGAAGACATTTTCACGAATATGTGAGAGTAGTCAGATATTTTGAGACAACAACAAGAACTAAAAGCGGATCGGAGCCCTTTTGTGCTATGTGAAGCACTTCGCGCCAAAAAAACTACGCACTAGTGCGTAATGATCAAGAAGTTGCCTCTACAATCTAGCTAGACTCCAACCATTTTTTGGCGCAACTCACACAAGTGGCACGTATACTGTATCTGGGAATGACGTAACCATCGGCCTTGCACGCCATACCAAAAAAGTAGATTACTTAATTAACCAAACACACTGAAAATATATAGAGCATTAAAGTACTAACGAAACTTACATCGGTTATCTGAAGGTGTTAGTAATTAGGATTTATTTTATATATATTTAATATCGAGTATATACCAATATGTTAAATTTAATCACGCACCAAATTACGGTGTGCGACAAAAAGTATTTATTGTTTTAATAGTATAAATAGCGTCATAATAGAATGACGTAACATTGAATATTTTATCTTTTTAAATTTGATATGCAATCAGACATCATAGCAATCACCGTTGCCTTTGTTCTTGGGCTTGCAGCTCGATCAATTGGTTTGCCACCAATGGTTGGATATTTAGTAGCTGGTTTTGTTTTGTATGCTGGTGGTGGACAAGTCACACCAACCTTACAAGAGTTTTCCGAACTCGGTATTACCTTATTACTGTTTAGTATCGGATTAAAATTGAGGATTCGTAATTTATTTATGCCTCAAATTTGGGCTGTAGCGTCGTTACACATGGCCATTATTACAGCTATAACGATATTGTCGCTATTCTTGTTGGCTTTATTAGGGATAAGTTATTTTACTAAGCTTGAGCTTGAAATGGTTATACTTATTGCATTTGCACTGAGTTTTTCCAGTACGGTATTTGTTGTTAAAGTACTTGAAGAAAATGGTGAAATGTATTCACTCTATGGCAAAATAGCGATTGGTGTATTAATTATTCAAGATATAGCCGCAGTAATATTTCTTGCTGTTTCGGCTGATAAAATACCGTCGGCTTGGGCGTTGGGGTTATTTATGTTAATTCCATTACGTCCGGTACTTTATAATATACTTGAAAAATCGGGGCATGGTGAGTTACAAGTTTTGTTCGGGTTGACGTTAGCATTGGGCGGCTCACAAATATTTGAACTGGTTAGTGTTAAGGGTGATTTAGGGGCATTAATACTGGGTGTACTTTTGGCTAATCACTCTCGTGCAAGTGAATTAGCGCGGCAGTTACTTAGTTTTAAAGATTTATTTTTGGTTGGGTTTTTCTTAACGATTGGTTTATCTGGGCCTCTGAGTGTTGAGAGTATTATAGTGAGTATGGTATTTTTATTATTATTACCGATTAAAACTATCTTATTTTTTATTTTATTTAGTCAATTTAAATTACGTGTGCGGACATCACTATTGGCATCTTTGGGGCTAAGTAATTTTAGTGAGTTTGGCTTAATAGTAGTAACCATTGCAGTAGCTAATCACTGGCTTACTAGTGAATGGTTGTTAATTTTGGCTGTGACGGTAGCGTTGTCTTTTATTATTTCTGCACCGTTAAATGCTATGTCATATCGAATCTACTCGAACTATCGAACTTGGTTAGTGCGGTTTGAGTCAAGTGAACGAATTATAGCAGAACAAGATATTTATCCAGGAAAAACAAATGTTATTATTTTTGGAATGGGACGAATAGGACTTGGTGCTTATGATGTCTTGTGTCAACGCCAAGGCTTACATGTTTTGGGTGTTGATGTTGATGAAGATACGGTTAAATCTTTAATGGATAGTGGGCACCATGTTATTCGCGGTAGTGCAACTGATCTTGAGTTTTGGAGTAGGATAAAACTTGATTTTAATAAAGTGAAATTAATTTTATTGGCAATGCCTAATATTAAAGAAAATATTTATGTTACCCAGCAACTCAAGAAGCAAGGTTTCACTGGTAAAATTACCGCGGTTGCAAAGTATGCCGATGAAATTAAATTACTGCAACAGGCCGGAATACATGCGGTGTTTAATCTCTATGCGGAAGCAGGAGCGGGTTTTGCTGAACATATCTGCGACACAATTCTTCCTGAAATAAAAATAAGTGACTAAGTTCGGAGAGATAACCACGTCTTAAGCCGCAACACCAAAAACAGTGGGTACTCCCAACCACCGCCATCGTTGGTATGCAACCAACCGTTTGAAACATGAGTCCATGCAGCTACAAGCATAACCGGAATTAAAATAACTGAAACATAGCGTCCGTAAAAATCGACTAAGATCATTACACCTCCACTGGTCGATTAGAAAAAAATAAGCTAGTCGGTCGTTACGCTTGTCCGGAAGATGGCTGAGGTGTTTGGCTATGGTGGCGTTTCTATTAGCAAAACATAAAGCGAGCGGGGTATTTTTTCCCCCTAAAGCCTACTAGGATTCATACAGTAATGACTATTATGAAATAGGATGAATATGAAAAATACTAAAACTAAAATTGTTTTACTGTCCATTTTACTAAGTTTACCACTGTATGCGTTTGCTGATAAACCAGATGGTTCTGAGTATATTGATGGTGGTACTAGTAAAACTGCTATCCTTCTTGCTCATGGTAAAGGTAAGCAGCCAACTTGATGAAGATTTATGAGTTTTTTAATGAGTGTTTTTAAATATATCGTTTTTTAAAAATAAATTCCAACTAAATAATATTTTCCCTTACAAGATGTACTATTGCCTGAGTAACAGTTTTAAAATGCAGTTTTGTTAACGCAATTGAAACGTGTTCCTTAACGGTATCTTCACATATACCCAGTTCATGTGCTATTTCTTTATAAATATAACCATTAGCTCGAAATCTTAGAATTTCAACCTGTCTAGAAGTTAGTTTTTTAACTTGATTTTTCATAATGTCATTTCCCATTAAAATTAAAGTATAAAATAATTATATTGTAAATAAATGTGAATATTTACATTCGTGATTATTAATGTAGGGTTTTAATAAACGATTTAATTTTCATGTTTTTCTTTGTAATTCTAATTTACCCCTCGAAAAAGGGGATTGTGATAATAGGTTTCTGTAGTTAACGTGTACATTACACTGAGAAAGTGTTTGTTTAATTTTAACATTAGGAGAAACGTATGAAAAAAATTATTTTAAAGACACACAAATACAAAACGATATTACTTACCATAGCGGCTTCATTATTGATTATCACACCCTCTTATGCTGGTCATGCAAACCAAGGCCCAAGTGGTGGTACTGGTGGTAGTGGATTTAATGACTGGTGCAGCAGCAGTGAAAGTTTACACGAGTTACGAGTACGTTCAGGTTCATGGCTAGACGCAATTCAAGTGAACTGTATAAATAATTTGACCGGTGCTCACAAAATATATCCGCAACGTGGAGGTAATGGTGGTGGATTAAGCGTTATAGCTTTTTCTGCTGGTGAAGGAATTTCATCGATAACAGGATATTATAGTAATTATGTTCGTTACATGAGAATACGAACAACAAGCGGACGAATTTTCACATTTGGAAAACCAAGTGGTCGTTATTTTACTTATTACAAACCAACGGGAAATCGTATATCAGGCCTGCTTGGTAGTTCTGGTCGGTACCTTGACGCTATTGGCGTAAGCTGGCGGAAATAGTTAGTATTAAATAATCAGCAGTAATCTATTTACTGCTGTTTATTGTTGTTATAGGGAATACATTACTTAAAAGTATTTTGTTAATAATTTAGAGGATAGGGTTCCTATGGAAATTTCATATAAAAAAGTACTGGTAGTGATTACATTAATAATTGGAGTTTCATTTTATGTTATTTCAAATAATGATTCTAATGCAATGACTTCATTAGAATATGTAAAGTTTGATATAGAGAAGCTTCAGGAAAAAATATTATATTTAAATCAAGAAAACAGAACATTAAACGAAAATTTGAAAATAAGTAAACAACAAACCATTAATTTAATTACTGATGTGAAAATGTTAGAGGGGAAATTGAAGTCTAATTTAGAAAATAACGATATTGAATCAGGTGATGAGATTGATGTTGTAATAAAAAATACCGACAGTAATTCAAACAAAATAACCGATAAAGAAAATGATTTTAATACGGTTGATATCAATAAACCATTTAATGGTGTTGATCCGGCTAGTGATAAACAGATGAAAAAATATTCAGAATTTAAACATGATATTGATGGTTATGAATTTAATGAACGTTTTGACATGCAAGGGTTTTTATCGGATCCTAGATTCGTGGAATTACATGCATCTTTAGGCGTTAAATTACTGGATTATGTTGATAAAAAACTTGAAGGCGTTGCACTTATGCAAGACAATCCGGAAGGTGCCAAAATGTTATTAGAAATTGATGACTAGATTCCAAGAAATGAATCAAAATAAAAGAGCTCTAAGGTGTATTCACGAAGAATGTTCTTTTAATAAATGCTATGGATAAAAATATTACTCGTGCTAACCAATATCGACAACTATGAACTCATGGTTTTGGGGCAACATACTAATAGGTGGTGTTTTGGGCTCAACTACAGATGGAATGTCAGGAGCAATGAATGAGTTTTCACCTGATCATTATTTGGTTATATTAAGCCCGAATACACCATTTGGAATATCCACATCTAAGGCACGAAAAATAAAAGAAATGGCAACTCTTTTTGGTGATCAAATTCGTATTGAGTTATTAAATGGCGGTGGAGAAAAAACAGATGCAATTATTAGTTTAATCGGTGATGACAATAAAGATAAAAATTCAACTATGGAAGTACTTAAAAAATTAGCAACTTCAAATACAGATGATTTAGAATTTGCAAATAAAATTATAGAATCATACGCTATTAAATAATTAAAAGGTAGCAGCTGCATGGGTTAGTTACACATTATTACGATAGCAAAATAAGTGACGGCTTACCCACGGCAGCTGTAGTACTATGTCAAATTAAATATTAATTATTTGAAGGAGGTATAGTATGATTAAAATCTATCGTTTGACCTTCTTCGCAAGCGAAATAGGAACTCTTTTCATTATGCGTAATGAGTGCGCCAAAGTGCTTCTTATTACCGGTAGATGGATCTCCACCCATTGTACTACTTGTAATTTTTACAATGCCTTGTGAAGCATTAATGGAACTCTGCAATATTTCTTTTACGTCAACTGCTTGACATTCATTCTAGTTGCCTCCTTTAAGTGCCCTGTAAACTGCATAAACTACTGTAAGATCAGACATGTTTTCTCCTTTATATTATGCCGCATAATTAAATAAGTCTCATCATTGCGGCGTTATAACGAGACCTAACATTCAAAGATACCGCCACCGTAATAACTATAATTATTAATAGCAACATTATTTGGCAGTGTTCTACGGTCGTAATTAAACCTTTTAATAATAAGTTAAAGCCACTCACTGAAGTACTCGAGGGAGATTGTTGTGTGTCTAAATATCATAAGAACTCACTTTGCCCACGTTAAGACTTTTTGTAAAATCCTGCAGATGAATAGTCCAACCGTTTTTGCTATTACTCCTCTTCATCATTGCAAAACCTGATATTTCTGTTGTTGTAATCCTTGCGATAACTTTATGTTCTTTTGAATATTGAATGTCATTATCCGAATTTTCTTTTGTTGGTTCATGATAAAAATACAATCCATCATCATCTTTTGTGGCTACAATCGTGCAACCACCTAAACCAATCGTGAAGATATAATTAATGTCTTTATCTATATCTTTGGTCGCTATATAGCCGTACTTTTTATAATCTGTGCTGTCAGTTTCTATGTATGGTATCCAGCAACCAACCACTGGAAGTCCCTTACGTTTAGTTTTCGCATAAGTACCTTCTTTACCCAAAATTTTTAAATCTACTATGTTTGGATAATCTGGAACGGGTACAAAGTCAAACTCTAAAGTCGTTATGCACCTATTTTTTGTTTCGTTAAAATCAATTTTTTTGTCTTTTATCGTTGCGCTATAACTATCCTTATCATCCATCGTTTTCCCTGCATTGTAACTATATATTATTTTTTTATTAAGAAAATCCAATAAGTTGTTTCGAAACTTCGCATTATTTCCTTTCATCTTAACTAACCTATAAATTCGAAAAAATTAACCTGACTTAAATACAATAAGCTGTTTATAATTACAGTTAACCCTATTCTAATTATCTAGAGTAATACTGAGCTTGTAGTTTTAACCATTTATCACACATTCAACCACAACGCTTCCGGTTGCCGTTGCACTACATTTGATAGCAATCCATAAAGTCCACCAAATCCTCTTGCAGGTGGGAACAGGTGGTGGCGAATTAGTTTGTCTTGGTACTTTTAAACATCCACCTTGACAAACGACTTGGTTGACCTGAGCTGTTAAGTCACTCAGAACAGATGTCAGTGCACGTGTCGCGGCAGTTTGTTTATTTGATTTCTCGAATATACCTACACTAGTTCTCGTTTTAATGCTATTGAGCGTATCGGTTCCGGGACAATCTATTGTAGCCATAATTATTTCCTACTGAGTTATCGCATGTCGGTTTAGCCGACAATGTGTTTGCCGAAAATATAGAAAGTTAAATAAATGCAATAAATTACTGTAATGTACCATCTAACTATTGTGGTGTTATTTTTTTAAAATAAATTAAACCCCAGAAAAATATATAAAATAATGACTAACGAAACAATACATCAAAATATAGTCAATAAAATTAAGTTTTCAAGTGACTATTATTATAATTTACTAATTGAAACTAAACATTTATACAGCTCTGCCCCATTAAGGTTTAAATTATTTACTCGGCTAACCCGACTAAAGTAAAGCCTGCCCAATATTTAGGTTCTGGATATTGTTGTCTAATGGAGGACATAGCGTATTGTAAAGCAAGGGCTTTATTACCGTGTTTAAGATAGTTTTGATAAAAATGTACCATGAGTTTTTTTGTCACTTGATCATCAATATTCCATAAACTGACAAGCAATGATCGTGCACCTGCAGTTAAAAAAGCGCGCGGAAAACCAATAACACCTTCACCGGATATTTGCCCCAAACCGGTTTGGCAGGCACTAAGGGTGACTAAATCAGCATTGAGTGTAAAGTTTTTAAGGATATCTTTGGCCGTTAATATTCCTGGATAATCTGGAATGTTGATGGTGGATGAATCATTTTGTAGTTGAATATTTTTGGTGATTTCTTTAGCGTTATTAAGGTGTACTGGTAGGCGTGGATCGGATTTAATAGTGATTGTATCAGCATTTTTTGACAAGCTGATATCTTCTGAGTAGAGCTTACTCATTATAATATAGGATTGTAAAGGTGCATTTGTACAAACAACACCATGCGTCGCAAAATGTAAAACTGAATAATTAGGATGCCAGGCATCTAGTCGTAATCGGTCGGCTTGTTGTTTAATAAAAAGACTCGCTTTTTGATGTTTAAAGAGTGCGGCAATTTGTCGGGCTTCTTGTTCGGCACCGGGTAATCTGTCGATGGCAATTGTTTGATTACAACGAGTTATGGTCTTGGGCATTTTGGGGTTACCCACAATCCAGGCGTTTGCATTTTGGTGGTTAAATTGCCTTGGTTTTTTTGCCAATATCCTCCAGGTCGCTTCTGATACTGCGTAGCTTAAAGAGTGCTGCTCACCTAGATATTGTCCATGAGCAGAGCGTAAGGCAGCAAAAGGTAATAACCACAAATTTCCATGAGGTACAATGATCACCGTTTCATTTTTGTTTTTTGGTAATAAGGTTTTTATGGGTGCAATTATCAATTGGTATAATTGTTGTGAAATTTTTTGTTCTGATAAGTTTGAACTTGAAATGCTTGAGTTTGTAGCAGTACCCGAAATGTTTGATACCAGTAATACACCACGCGGTTTGGAAACATTTAATGCATGACGATACTGTTCGATTAATGTATTTAGTTCTGATTGCGTAATGGGAATAATGTGACCTTGAATTTTTCCAGTTGGAGGTTTTACAATAACTATAGTTTTATTTTTTAAAGTATAAGTTTCTAAAAAAGTGACTGGAGGCGGAGTAATTCGTTTAATTTTTGTTGGAACAGTTAGGGTACTAGTATGGCTTTGTCGGGTATGATCACTGCGTAAATCGGGTTTACCGAGACTTATTGCGCTGCTCATTTGAGCAGTCGAGAAAGAGGCTGTGTTTGTGAAGTTGTTTTGATAAAATTTAGAATTATCTCTACCGTAAAAAAATTTAACAGCTGATAATGTGCCAATTTTTTTTACTGTGTTTCTAGAAAGATACCTTTTTCTTTTTATGAGTAATTTTTTTAAAATTTTACCACGGCTTCGTTCAATCACACGTCTGACCATTTGATAATCATTTTTCTGTTGAGCGTATTTTAATGTTGTTTGTATAAACTCATTGCGAACTTGCTGGTGGTTTTCTAATATACTGACTTTACCTTGATCCGTATAATATCCTGAGGTTCTTTTAGTTACGGCCTTCATGTATAAATTATAGTGTTTTATTGCAGTTTTAAATTCACCTCGTTGAGAATATATTTTTGCTAGTCCACCATTAGCGTGCCATGTTATTGATTCGTTAGTTGACAATAAATTTAATTTTAATGCTTGAAAGTAATAACGTTCGGCGATAGTTGAGTGTCCAAGTAAAAGATGGGTTGTTGCAAGATGTACTATGGCGCTACTTCGACCTGCATTGTCTTTTGCTATGACGTAGAGTTGTTCAGATTGTAATAGATTTTTTAATGCCTGTGAATAATTCCCGGTTTCTCGCAAGTGAACGCCAACAGCAAGTAAGGTTTGGCGTAGTGCTATCATTGGCGTTTTTTGGTAGTTATTTTTTAATGCTAGCTGTAACCAGATTTTAGCTTTATCAAATTTTTTATCTTTAATTGCACTCCACGCCAAATTGGAGTGAATTTTACGGCTATACAGTTGTAAGTTAGATTTTAGACTTATTTTTAATGCTTTGCTATAGAGTACATTTGCTTGTTTGAACTGGTTTTGTTGTAGGTACATATTGCCTGCATTCATTATTAGCACGATAGTTATTTCTGTTTCTAGTGATTTTGGAGAGAACTTGAGTGCAGTTATGAAATTCTTAATTCCACCACGATACACTGCAGTGTTGATAGCTTGGCCGTTACTAGGCCGATACCCTTTGTCGTTTGAACGTAAATTGCTTAATGTGTTTCTTATTTTTGTGCTTGATTCTGTTTTTTGTTTTGTAAGTGTCATCATACCGTGTTCGTATTGTGCTAAAGCATCTTGGTAGCGAGCGCTTTGTTCGTGTAATTGTCCAATTCTGTTATTGATGACAGCCATTGCAATATAATCATTTTTTGAATTTGCTAACGTTAGTACTGTTATGAATTGTTTAATTTTTGTGTTTCGAGAACGTTGTGAACTTGATGGAGATTTGGTTTTGTTTATTTTTGTCAAAGCAGAGATAATTTCTTTTCGGTCAGCTGCGACGGGTTCAGCAGCAAAGCTGTATGTTGATAAAAAGTAATGTGAAGTTAAGGCAATAAAAATGATAACCTTTATTTGATTATACTCGGTATTGTTTTTAGGCTTTACTTTCGAGTATATTTTTTTCATGGTTTATCCTAAAGAAATAGTTATACTTCTGAGTTAATAAAACGTTCTATTTTAACGTGTTTAGATTTTCGCGATAAATATTTAATACTCGATTGATGGTTTTCCAGTTTTTAATAATCGGCTGATTGATGCCTCGAGTTGTACCCATTGCGGCATTAGCCAATAGTTCTTCAAGTGGGTTTCGTGTCTTACCGTTAGATTGTTTTAGAGCAATGCCACGTGTTACTGGACCTTGGTTGAGGAAGCTGAAATCGGCATATTCTGTGGTTGCAATAAGTTTTAACATATCGCGCATTTTTGTCTTATCGCGCGGTAAGCTTGCTTTTAATGTTGTCTTCCACTGTTGATTGGGTGCGATAAATTCTTGTTGGCCTCTGGCCGGAAGTATTACCGATACACTACCATCACTTGATAAATCGAGTAATGCAATATAAATATTTTTTCGTGATTGATTACTAACCTGCATGGTGAATTGTTGGCCTGCAGGTAAATTTAGGTTAAGGGATTTTTTATTGTTAGAATCATTTATGGCTGTTAGTTGAAAATTTATTGATAACTCTGATTGATTATTATCAATGGCTAAAATGTTGTACCACTTTGCCCAGTGGGTGATTTGTTTTACGGTTCTGGTTACAGCATTACTATCTTTGATGGAAATTCTCGGTGATATTTCAGTTGGATCGCCACCTTCGGTAATAATGTTACCGTGGTCTTGTCGTAGTAATAAATCGTAACCTTTTGCAATCTTTGTAAATTTAATGTGTTTAAAGTTGGATAGTTTAGACTTAATTTTTTGTAATGTTTCCGAGGATTTAGTATCTTTAATATAAATCTTTAAGGTTTTGTCGCTCCAATGATGTTCACGTTCGATTGCGCGTGATGCTGCTTGTGTGATTTCACCTGTTACAATACGGGCCTTTGACCATGTAGTATCGACACTGTTAATTTCAATTTTAGCAATTGTTGGTGTGTTAGTTCCAAAAGATTTTGTACCGGGCGAATAGACATCGAATAGCGATTTTTCTGTTATGCCATGTACTTGACCTACATTTAAAATGACATAATTTTTAAACCAAGGTTTAACCAAAATATAAGGTTCTGCAATGAGGCTTTTATCGCTAAATATATATTGATCTTGACCTGGCCCTTCGAGTTGAGGGTGCTGGCTACGGTATTTTTCATTCACGCGATTTAAAACTTTTTCCATAATATCGCGATATGTTGCATTGGCTTTGGCTTTACGAATTTCATCGGCCAAAAACCAGCTCATCGCGCCATAGGCTTTGCCATCTACTTCGAGCTCATACGATAATTCATCTGCAGCAGCACCAGAAATTAGTGCATAGCGGGCATCATGAGGTCGTAAATCATTTTTACCTTCATTGACGGTTTGAGTCTGTATAACAGTATTGTAAGCACGTTTTGGTGGTACACGTTGATCGGCTGTTACGGTACGTGATAATCCTGAACCGCGTATGGCTGAACCTGAATGGCAGCTATCAAAAATAAAAGTAACATTGGGTGATTTGTTGCTTAATGTTTCTAATAACAAATTCAGTTCATCGTCGGTAATATCTTGGTTTGGGTTTGGTGCAACATGGCTACTGTCGTACGGTACTATTGTTTCATCATAACCATCAGTTTCATCGCCATTGATATCTTTTAAGCGTGAACCATGACCGCTGTAATGAAATACAATGATTGATTGTTGGTTGGCATTGGCAATGAGGTGCTGTTGTAGTTCATTTAAAATAGCACGTCGTGTTGCTTGTTCATTGGTTAATACTCGAATATGTTTAGCATCATCTGTAAATCCAAATCGGTTAATGAGTATGGACTTCATATTATGCACATCATTAACTGCACCATTAAGATTTTTTTGATATTGATATTGATTAATACCAACGAGTAACGCAAATTTATTGACATTTTTTGTAGCCGATTCTGATGTTGAGGTGCTGTTATTTAATTTTTTAATTGTGATTATTTGCTCATCATTAGGTGCGGCACAACTCATTGTCAGAATTACAAATGCAATGAATAACATGATGAATAGGACTTCATTAATAGTGTGCTGCTGTTTAATGTTATGTATCATTCCTGCCTCCACTGAACCCACTAATTTACTTTTAGTTATTTTTTAGTCCGACTTATATAGTAGTAAAAACAAGCCACAAATCCATAATGCAAATTGATGCAGTTATTCAGATTGCAATTATTTGAGCTCAAATGCAGCATCAAACTAGGTTATGATCTATATTTAATCTACGTTTGCTTGTTATCAAGAGTCTCAGGCGTAAATAACCATAAAATAATAGTTAATAATATATGGTAAATTCTTATGATTTCTTATCGTTACGTCAGTAACTATCTCATTGTACGGTTATTGTCCGTTTTATTCTTTCTTGCATCTAATGGCTGTATGTCCAATGCACCGCATCGCATTAAAACTGAGTCGGTTGATACAAACTTAGTTAGCTTTGTTTCAGATTCAGCACAAAAAGAATTGGTGGCGCAGTACAGTATTGAAAATCACCCAGAATTTACTCTGGGTTTTGTTGAGTTTGATGATCAAGGCGATTTTTGGTCTCGAAACCAGCTTAACGCACTAGAGAAAGTAATCATTAAAGAATCAAAACGCACTGATACCAGCGGATTATTGATTATGGTTTTTGTTCATGGCTGGAAACATAATGCTGCTGTTTGCGATGAAAATGTAGTGTGTTTTCGTGAAGTGTTACAAGGCTTATATAATACGGAGCGTATTCGAGCCCGACAGAAGGATATTTTACCACGCCGCATTGTTGGTGTTTTTGTTGGCTGGCGTGGACTTTCGGTCACGCCGGTAGGGCTAACCGAACTGACGTTTTGGGGACGAAAAGAAACCGCACATAAAGTTGGTAAAGGCCAAGTATTGGAATTATTTACGCGTTTAGAAGTATTACGCGACCGCATTAATGTAACGAATAATAATACAAATTTAATAATTATTGGTCATAGCTTCGGAGCTGCGGTAACGTTCTCTGCATTGTCTAGTTTATTTTTAGAGCGACAAACACGCAGTGACATGGCCGCGAGTTATGATAATCCTAAAGATATTGTTGATGGTTTTGCAGACATGGTGGTTTTGGTTAACCCTGCGTTTGAAGCATCTTTATACACAGGAATAAATGATCTGGCACGAAACCGAAACTCCTACTCGCGACATCAGCCTGTTGTGCTGACGGTTATTCAATCTGAAACAGATTCTGCAACGGGAATTGCATTTCCGGTTGGTCAATTTTTTTCTACTTTATTTGAAGATACTAGTAGCAAAAAACAAAATGATACATTACTAACATCGCTCGGAAACTACGAAGGATATCGAACACATTCATTAGCGCGAATTTCAAAGAATTCTTTTCGTGGTGATGGTCCGGGTCTTATTGATGATATAACTGAATTTGATGGTAGTGAATCACGTGGTGATAGTGATTGCATGTGCAGTTATCTGGATGCCAAAGTACTATCGAGTATTGATATTGCCCGTAATGCAGAAATTTTAAAATTAAGAAATGAAAGCAACAATATTGATGAAAATCGCATTTACGGCAATGTGGAATTAACCCGGTTTAATAAAGACATTCATCCTTATATTCCGTTTGTGGTTATTGGTGCGACGGATGAAATCATTACAGAACATAATGGAATTTATAATAAATTGTTCTTAAATTTTTTACGTGAGTACGTTGGCCAAATGGACGAACGAAAAAACTATTTATTAAGAAATAAAACAACAAAACCAGCAGTCACTCTATTTTCAAAATAATCTAATCCTGATTGGATCTATTTTTGTATGGTCTATTATATTTATATACTCGATTTTTAGTACTTAATGCAGTTAATTTTTGTTAACTATTTACATTTCTATTATCCATAATTGGTATTTAATTAAAGGTAACAGTGCAAACGCATATTTCAATATGATTTATGGGTTTCCTAAACATTATTGAGAAATAATAATGATTAATCATTTATACAGCGGTTTGTTAAGTATTATTAAGCACGGCTTATTTTTGTTTACGTCAGTAGTATTATTATCCTGCGCACCAAATTCACAGCAACCCTTCGATGCTTCTTATTCTACAGCACTAAAAACAGCTAATGCAGATGATCTAATGATCGTCGACTGTTTGTTGCCCGGTAAAATTAAGCGTATAGGACAAATGGCAACGTATATTTCGAAACCCAGACCAATTAAAACCTCGGCAGTTAATTGCGGTATTCGAGGTGGTAGTTATGTTGCCTACGATCGTAGCAATTATCAGACTGCCCGAAAAGTATGGTTAGCGACAGCACAGCAAGGTGATAAAAAATCTCAGAATTACTTAGGTGAAATTTATGAAAAAGGCTTGGGTACTGCACCAGATTACAAAACGGCTGCTAAATGGTATGAACTTTCTGCTAAACAAGGATTCGCTGCAGCACAAATAAATATTGGAAAATTGTATGAAGCGGGTCTTGGTGTCGCTAAAGACATGACTAAAGCGTTGTACTGGTACCGTCAAGCCTCGGGCTTATCCGATTTAATCCAAAATCAGATACCTGTTGAACAGCAAAGTGATGGTGCTGGTCCAACAATCGAAATTATTGAACCTTTAGTACCACCAACTAGAGGAATAATACTTGTTCAGTTAGAGCCCAACGTAGAAACTCGGCTTATTAAAGGACGTATCAGTAGCAAAGCGGGACTTGCAAAGTTAAGAATAAATAATAAAGAGGTTAGTTTTAACCAACAACATTATTTCGAGTCTGATGTTGATATTAGTGAAGGTGGGAGTCGAGTAACCATCGTTGCGGTAGATAAGCGTGGCCGAAAAGCAACACGTTCAATCATTTTAAAACCGGCTAAAAAATATTTGGCAGAACATAATTTTGGCCGATATCATGCTCTGGTAATCGGTAACAATAATTATGATTATTTAAATTCCTTACAAACACCAATATCCGATGCGAAAGCAATATCAAAAATTTTAAAAGAAAAATACGGTTTTCATGTGACGACACTGTTAAATCAGAATCGGTCTGAAATATTAAATGCGTTGAGTAATCTTCGTGCCAAATTAAACAGTAATGATAATTTACTTATTTATTATGCCGGTCATGGTGAAATTGACAAACAAAATAATCGCGGTCATTGGCTACCGGTTGATGCAGAGACTGAAAGAAGAACTAACTGGATTTCGAATGTGGCATTAACCGATATTCTACACAATATGACGATTAAACACATATTAGTCGTTGCAGATTCCTGTTATTCCGGAACCTTAACGCGTTCAGTTTTAACCTCGTTAAAACCCGGACTAAGTGATGAGGCACTACACGCTTATTATCAATCGATTAGTTCAAAACGCTCACGCACGGCATTAACCTCGGGTGGCATAAAACCGGTGCTCGATGCTGGCAGTAATGGTCATTCAGTTTTTGCTAATGCTTTTATATCAATACTCAATTCAAATAATGACGTTTTAGAAGGTGCCGATCTCGCTATTTATTTAAAGAAAAGTGTTCATAGCGCAGCAAGTAATAAACGCTTTGAACAAGTACCTGAATATGCGCCTATTGACCACTCTGGTCATGAAGCTGGTGATTTTTTATTTATACCCGTAAGTTAATTTTTAAAACCAAATGGAGAATAGAAATTATGAATATATTTTTTGCTGTTATTTGTTTTCTTGCTGCTGCTATTTTAATTGTTGATGCAATAGTTGGTTGGCGATTATTTCGTTGGGCCTACGGTAAGTTACCACGTTGGTTAGAACGAACGTTAGAAATATTAACTGGAGTTGTGTTTTCTATTGGTGGTATTTTATTAGTGACTTCATAGTTTATTTTTAAAATGTAATGCACGAGTAATAATAAAAAAAATAAAATTTTTAAGGTGTGTGAGGGGGAGTGTGTTTATTAAAAATAAACAAAAACCAGTATTATTTGTTGGTTTTTTTTACGCGATATCAGTTGCTGTGTATTCTATTTCATATGCTGAAGCTGAAGTGCGCATAATAAAAAAAACTGATACGCAGTCAATGGTAGTTCCAGTATTGCCCAAGACCCGTAAAGCAATCGAAGCTAGGTTATCTGAATTAAAGCACACTCACGCGCTAATTCAATTTGTAAGAAACCCAACTAGAAAAGAATTACAGCAATTAAAAAAATTAGGCCTTGTTTTAAAAAAACATCAAGGTAAATTTCAATGGCTGGCAGAAATACGAAAAATACAAATATTAGATTTTAACAATGTAAACTTTGTTAAAAAACATCCTGTAGCCGGCTTGCTACAGACCGTTACTGAAATAAAATCCAGTGCTAAATTTTTATCAGCAATTTTGAAGGATGGGGTTTACCCAAAACACCAGTTTAGTGATGGCAGTGTTGAGCTTTACGTTGGTTTTTATCAAGCTATTTCTGCAGATACTATTGATGCAGCTTTGGCTGCACTGGGTGCTTCGCGTACAGGTAAAATAGGCGCACTCAATAACGTTAAGGTTAAAATACACAAAAGTAAATTAACAGCACTATCAGAACGAGATGAGGTGCTATGGCTTGATCGAATCGGCTTAGGTGATTCTGGTAGTAATACCAACATTCGAAATTCCATTAATAGCGTGGTAGTGAATGGTGCGCCGTATAATTTATCAGGCGTTAATGTTCAAGTTGGTGTTTGGGATGAAGGGTTAATTGAAAGTACACATCCAGATTTAACAGGGCGAATAACAGCCGGTATTGGTGAGCCGAGTATTGTGTCATCACATGCAACCCATGTTGCCGGTACTTTAGCAGGCGATGGAACTGGCGATCCGTTACGCCAGGGTGTAGCTCCCGCTGTTCATCAATATTCATACTCGATTAATGACAATGATTTTGAAGTGGCAGAACACAGCAGCGCGATGAATACAGTTAATATTGATATGGCGAATAATTCATGGGGTATATCACCATCGTGTAATCAAGTTGGATATTATAAGGCTCGCTCAGCGGAATTTGATACGCTAATTTTTGGTAGCTGGCCAGGTAATCCAGGGCGCTTACCCGTGACCTTTTCTGCCGGTAATAATGGTGCTTCTGGGCTTGCAGCAAACTGTACTAGTGCCGTGAATGCCGGCACCTTGCGCCAACCAGGTGCAACTGCTAAAAATCCTATCGTGGTCGGTGCAATAGATTATTTAGCATCACCGCCGGTAGTGGCTGCTTTTAGTAGTCGAGGTCCCACTATTTATGGCATGTTAAAACCTGATATTGTAGCGCCGGGGTGTTCCGGTGCTTCGTGTAATAATGTTAGTTGTGGTCCATCGCTTACCTGTACAACCTGCGTTGGGGCATCCTGCAACACCGCAATTAATTCGACGGTTCCCGTTAATACCTACGGTTTTTCTGCCGGTACCTCGATGTCAACACCGGCGGTTACTGGCACCATGGCGTTAATGTTGGAACAATATCGTGCTAGCTTCCTTGGTAATGTGTTGAGTAATGCAACAATGCTTCCGTCTACCTTTAAAGTCATTTTAGTTCATAGTGCTGATGATATTTTACCAACAGGACCGGATTATGAAACTGGTTATGGTTTGGTCAATGCACAACAGGCGGTGGATCTCATTAGCGATAAACGCTTGGTTGAAAGTAGCTTGGCTAATACCAGTGACAGTGAAATTTACAGCGTTGTGGTGGCAACCGGTGATACTGAATTAAAAGTGACTCTAGCATGGGATGACTATCCATCATCGGCCATCTTTGGTGGACAAGCCGGTGTTGAAAACCAATTGGATTTATTATTAATTTCACCCACGGGGCAATATTACAGCCCGTGGCAATTAAATCCAACGACACGAAATTTATCAGCTCAACCAGCAGCAACCTTGGTAGAAGCGAATACTAATGCTTTTCGTGATGATGAAAATATCGTCGAACAAGTTGTCATTGCAATGCCTGCGCCTGGTTTATGGAATATTAAAATTACAGCACGATCAATAAATCCATTAAGTGCGGGACAAACTTTTTCACTGGTCGCCGGCGCTGACACTCACAATAAAATACTAGGGCCACAGGTTAGTATTATGCAAGTCCTCGATCGCTCAGGCAGCATGACTGCGGTTGCCAATGGCAACGTTAGCCCTGACACCAAGTTAGAACGATTAAAAACTGTCGCAAAAGATTTTATTGATTTAGTTACAGATGAAGGGCACGAATTAGGAATAGTGCAATTCAATCAAAATGTTGTGCCTTTTTCAGCACAGCTGGTTGCACCGGCTTATACTAACGCTGATATGGCGCTTGCGACACTAGATGTGACTCGGGCAAATCAATTAAAACATGCTATAGATGATATTACTGCTGCAGGGGCAACCTCAATTGGTGATGGGCTTAATGCCGCACAGCAACAGTTAACGAGTTCATTAGTGGCCAGTCCACATAGGATGATTTTGTTAGTAACCGATGGTAAAGAAAATTCTCCACAATTTATCGCGGATGTCGAAGATACTTTGGTTGCGCAAGGAGTACGAGTTTATCCATTGGCCTTGGTGTATGGCGATGCCAATATTTATGGCGACAGGTTAAGTGCACTAGCCGATGCTACTGGAGGACACTATTCAATTGCGAATGAGAATAGCCCGTTTGAAAAGGCCTATCTGGAAATTATGGCGCAGGCGGTTGGATGGTCGGTAAGTGGCGATCCGGTTTACGATTTGGCACGAGGTGAAACTGTTACAATTCCTGTATCGGTTGCATACGATGAGACAGGCGTAATTTTTACTGCATTTTGGCAGCAGTACGATAATGCAGTGGACATGAGTTTAATCATACCGAGTGATAACAAAGATGTACCGTTAAAACTCATTAGCAGTGATACAGTGTCACGAACATTTCGCTATGGTTCTGATAAACGTTATGCCTTTTATAAATTTAAACTACCGTGGTCGCTAGACGGACAAACCACTGTTGATAAAGACTGGATAGGTTCATGGCATATACGATTAACTGGAAATAATAATATCCCAATAGGCAAAAAAGTAAGAGTTGCAGCAACAGGGTTGGTAAAGGGTGGGACTAAGCTTAATATACAATTTGATGAAGCGGTCTATCAAACAGGGGATACTGTTACCGCTAGCGCGACATTACAACACAACTTTGGAGCCGTGACTGGCGCTAAATTGAATCTACAGTGCAATAAACCGTCAGTAGCAAGTGGCACGGTATTGTATAATGGTAAAGTAAATCAAAAATTGTTACAGCGCAGGATCATGATCCGTGGCGAACGATTAACTCCAGTTGATATAAAATTAAGGTTACTTGAAAAAGCTGCCGGAAAACCGCTGCTCACACGTGATGATTTTACACTGGCGTTATATGATGATGGTAGTCATGGTGATGCTCATGCAAATGATGGTATTTATCAAAATTCGTTTTCGAATACGAAAATACCGGGCGACTACAGTTGTCGGTTTATCGCTACAAATATTGCAACGGGAAATAACAAACAGACACAACGTGAATGGACAACTGCTTTTAATAATCAAGTCGCAGTTGATCCCGACTACTCTGATATCAATATTACGTTAGTTAAACAGGTATCCAATTCACGGAATGATATAAAGGCTGGATATTATTATAAAGCTGTAATAACGCCAAAGGATAAGTTTGGAAATTATCTAGGTCCGGGGCATAATATTAAGATCGCTGTTAATAATTCAAGTAAGCAGGCAATACTGTTACGTGATCCTACGGTTAGTGGCGTGTATCAAGCTGAACTATTTATAACTGCAGCACAAGCAAATAAAGCGACACGGTTTATATTAACCGTAAAAGATAAACCTTTTACAAGCATATTACCACCGGGTTTGAATCCTTGGTCTTATAGTATTCACCTTGGGGTCCCGTCGGCACAAGGGAAGTTAAGCCATTCGTATAAGTCGGGACAGTCCATAACATTGGATCTGGAATACCATTTTGATCAAAAACAATCACTGGTTTTTCTTTTAGGGCACAATACCTTTGCGTCAAAAAGTGAATCAATCCAAGATGAAGATATATGGCATATTTCTGCAAACTACCAATATAAATACAAATTTTCACTAGTCACTGGCTACGCTAGAATTGGTAGTGGTTATTACACCTCAAAAAATAATAACAACAGTAATTTTGGCTCCAATATAGGTTTGGGTATTGAATATTTAATCAACCCGAGCTTGAATGTGCAACTTGGAGTGGATCACCATCGAGTCTATGATTTAGTCGATTCTGAGTACATCAATACTCATATTGGCTTAATAAAGAGCTTTTAATGAAACGTTATAATTTTATAGCGATACTGTTATTGCTCTCAATTAATTACTCATACGCAGATTTAACTGGGGATAATTTTAATAATTTAACCAATAGTTTTTGTGGTGCGCCGCCAACACTGGAGCTTCAAAATCTGTGTGATGAGATAGCATCCGATAGTGGTAGTGCCGGGCCAGATGGAACAGGTGGAGATAATAATTTAGGTGTTGTTGCTGTACAAAGTGAAAGCGCTAAAAATGCAGCAATTTCTCAACGTGATAGTATTGAAACTCGGTTAAACAAACAAAAAAGTATCAATTTTGGTTTATTTGCCACACTTAAAAAAGGCGCAATGGATCGTAAAACAACTTTTGTTGAAAATGGTTTTGATGCCAAAAATCAAAGTTTATTCTTTGGTATTGATCATCTTTATTCGGATTGGTTGGTTTTAGGTGCTGCGCTAAACTTTATTGAGAATAAAGTGATTTTTAATAATGGAGCAGGTAATACCGATTCTTCCGGATTATCTGCAACTGTATTTGCAGCTTATACTGTCGCTGACAATGTGAGTATTTCTGGTTATTATGGCCGTGGAAAAATTAACTATGATAATAATCGCAACGTCGTCAATACTGGCAATACAAAACAAGCATCAAGTTCAACAAATGCAGAGCAAACAATTTTTGGTATTAATATTAGCGTAGATTGGCCAAGAGGAGAATGGCGTTATGGCTCGAGTTTAAAAATTGATTCTGTGCAAACGGAAATAGCCGCTTATACAGAATCATCTTCAAAAATTGCAACAAACTATTTATTTAGTTATCCAAAACAAAAAACAGAGTCATTAACCATTGGTTTTGGTGTTAATGCATCGTATAACTTATCTCAATCTTGGGGAGTACTTATTCCGGGGGTGCAATTATACTATGTACGTGAAACAGAAAATGAGTCACGAAATATTACAACAGGCTTAGCGGTTGCTCCAGGCTATTCCTTTATTACAACGACGGATGTACCCGATAAAGATTTTTTTGTGAATAGTTTTACATTGTCGTCAGTAATGGAAAATGAACTACAGTTATTTTCGGAATTTAGTTTTATAACAGGTAATTCATACTTAGATGCATGGTGGTTAAATTTTGGTTTACGAAAAAACTTTTAATGGAGAATTAAATTAAAATGATTAACATTTTTAAAAATTATTTTAATAAAAAAATATTTACTAAAACCCCAATCATCTTATGGTCACATTTTATTCTACTATCAAGTCTGGCATTGTATTCTTGCAGTGCGGTTACTCCTATTGTAACGAGTGCGGCTATTGGTTTTGCCAAAAACCTGTTAATGACTTCGGAATCAAATTATACTGTTGAATATGCTAATGATCTTAAAAATCTATTATCGTCCATTACTGCTAGGGTCGAACCATTAAAACAAAATATTGAAAATTTATCGGCATCAAAGGTAACTAAAATTTCATTAAATGCCGAGGTATTAATTCACCGTGCTGACACAACAACAACTAGCCCCTTAACCATCCTTAAAAATGGCGATACTTTATATGGGCATCCAACTAATCCGGTTAAAGGTGATCGGTTTAAAATTTCATTCAAAGCAAATTGTGAATGTTACATTTATATTATTGCAATTGACAGCACTGGGTTTGTGGTATCGGCTTTCCCTGATTTTGATATAACCAACTCGGCTTTAGTTAAAGCTAATACCCAGTACACGATACCAAAAGCCAATGAGTGGTACGGCCTTGATCAATATGTCGGAGTTGAAGAAATATATTTTATTGCATCATATCAGCGTCGAATTAACATGGAAGCTGTCATACAAAAAATGTCTGCAATAAAACGAAAGGATAATATCAACTTTGCATCAGTTAAAGAAGCTGCAATAATTCCGTTGTCTCGAGGTATTGTTAAAGTTAAAGTGGATGATGAAATGAGCATTACATTACCCAATGGGCAGCAAAAAAAATATAGCGCCACTAATTTTTTGTCAACAATTAGTGGCGCTGATTTAACCATTACAAAATGGTTTTATCATAAATGATGAGTGCTAATTACAGTTTGCTAATATTTATGTCGAGTTCTTGCAGTTTTGAAATGTAAATATTTAAACGTTCTTTTAAACTATTAACCGTTTTTGTGATCTCTTCAACTTCTTGAGTTATTTTTTTTGTTTCGCCGTTTAGTGCATCTTCTATTGAGATGTTTTTAATTTTTTTCTTAAGAACATTGAATTCATTTTTTTTTGATTCAAGTGCCACTTTATACGAATTTACAATTTTTTCGATATTCTCACGATTTAATGTTTTAACTTCTTCACGTACTTGAGGAACTGATTTAGTTTGTATATCGGCGATTGGATCTATGACGGCTTGGGTTATTACTTCTGGATTGGATTTTTCTTCGCTACAAGAGAGAGTTAAGAATAAGGTTAGAAAAACAGCAGCCGTTGAGATACGTGTTAGGTTCATTTCACACTCCTGATAATGTAAAATAGTGAAAGTATATAAAAATTAAATTTACACAAAAATAAAATGTTTATTATTGTTGCTCTTTTAAAATCAATGCTACAAGAATTAGTTTAGAAGGATTTTTGACGATAGCAATTTTAATGTGTTATTAATATTGACGGATTACATTTTTAAGCGGTATCGGTAGAAGAACGGCGTAAATGGTCCTATTTACAGTTGATGAGTTAATATAGGTTATATTATCCGTATTTGCGCACTATAAAACGGCTATGTTATTAAAAAGTACCCTAATCTATTTTGATATACATTATAATCTGTGTTGATAATTTTAATGAGTTGAGATACTGAATGAGCACAGAAACGATAGAAAAAGCAGTGCAGGACCGTAGTGATTCTAAATGTGAATTATGTGCGGCTATTGATAATTTAAACGTATATGAAGTTGCACCAACTTCGGAGCATAGTGCTGATACGTGCGCTATGTTATGCGAAACCTGTATTGAGCAAATTGAACATCCAGATAAAGTTGACGTGAATCATTGGCGTTGCCTTAATGACAGTATGTGGAGTCAGACTACAGCAATACAAGTGTTAGTATGGCGCATGTTGACACGCCTGAGTTCTGAAGGTTGGCCGCAAGACTTACTCGAAATGCTCTATCTGGAAGACGATGTGTTGTTATGGGCGAAAGCAACGGGTGAAGGCGCTAGTGATGAAGGCAATGTGAAGCATGTTGATAGTAATGGCAATATACTTGAGGCCGGTGATACCGTGACCTTGATTAAAGATTTAGTTGTTAAAGGGGCTGGTTTTACTGCCAAACGTGGCACCGCAGTTCGTGGTATTTCCTTAGTGGCTGATAATGCAGAACACATTGGAGGTCGCGTTAATGGCCAACAAATTGTGATATTAACGAAGTTTGTTAAAAAATAAATTAGTAGGGCAGTAAATTTAATAACATTTTTGGGGATTCTTTAATATTAAACCACTCAGCTGGTTTTGTTATACCCGATGCCATTTTTCGATGTGCACTTGCAAAGGTTATAAAGATCATACGACTTTTACGTATCTCTGCATCGTGCTCGACAATTAAGTTGGATAATTCTTTTTGGGCGAGTATATAGCGATTATAACTTGGTTCAATTTGTCGAAAATATTTAGTATTTTCTGTAAGCTTATTTAATAAATATTTTTTTAGTAGTGCTACTTGATTTTTACTTAAACTTTTTTTAGATTGAATTAATGATTGTTCTTGTAATATTCTGGATTGTTTTAGAGTTTTTAATGTTTTTTTAGTGCCTGCTTCATAGTCATTTAATAAGACAATTGCATTTGAAATGTCTTGTTCATTTTTGGCTAATGATAACATTAACGTTTTTAAATGGCCGTTTTCAGATTCTATTTTTTTATTTTGGAAAAAACCAAGTTCACGTTCAGCTTTTTTAAGTTGATCCAGTAAGCGGTTTCCGTAACGCGACAATTCTCTAATAAATGGCTGTGCTGCTCGAAGTGCAGATAAGAACTCTTGTTGTTTTTTAATTTCAGTAATAATAATTTCTTTTTGTTGCTCAGATATAGCAAGTGTTTTAGAATTTGCATAGTGTGAATACATTTTATTGATGTAGCGTGCTATTTCTGAGGTTTTTTGTGTTATTGGTATGTTGGACTCTGATAAAAAAACGATTCGATTAGAATATTTAACAATGAAATAAATTTCATTGTTAACCAGTTTTTCGAGGTTTAATAGCCGCTTTAATTCAATGGAGTTTAAATCGAAATACCATCTTGAATGCACAGAGCGAACTTTGTCAAAACCGTAACTCAGTTGACTTGCCATTACCGAAACGTTTTCGGAAAATGGTTCAAGGTTTACGTGTTCCGTGGATTCAAATTTTCCTCCAAGGCTACTACACGAGGAAGTAAATAATACGCTTGTTAGGATAATTGAATTTAGATAAATTCTTCTCATACTATAATATAGATTATTTTAACAACCTTTTCAGAAATACCTGCATTTCTTTGGCGGCTTGTTTGTCGCCTTTTTGTACGGCGACATCGATTCCTGATAGATAACTGTTTATCGCGTTTTGGCTGTCGTGCAACTCTGCATAAGCCTTACCTAATAATTTCCATGCGGCTGAATAGTTTGGATCGTGTTGCGTTGCGTGTTGCAGGTGCTTAGTGGCTTGTTGGTATTGCTTTTCTTTTAAGTAGGCTTGACCCAAGCCAAAGCGTAATAATGCATTATCTTGTCCTGACTCTAACATTTTTTCAAAGTTATCAATGATATTGATTTAGTTTCTCCAAAATGAAGGCATTAAAAGCACTAAAAGCGTAAAGATTTCGAGTCGCCCTAATAGCATGGCAAAACCGAGTACGAGTTTTGCCGTGTCTGAAATAGTAGCGTAGTTTTGTGCAACACTACCAAGCCCGGGACCGAGATTGTTCATGCTGGCTGCAACAGCAGAAAAGGCTGTAATTTGATCCAGTCCGGTGAACATGAGTATTAACATCATGATAACGAATGAGGCGATATAGGCGGAGAAAAATCCCCATACGGCATCGATGACGGTAAATGATAATGGTTTGCCGCCAACTTTAATTGAAATTACTGCATTGGGATGGATGACCTTTTGTAACTCACGAAAGCCTTGTTTAATGAGTAATAAAAACCGTATGACTTTCATTCCGCCGCCAGTTGAACCAGCGCAAGCACCGATGAAACTTAAAAATAACAGCAATACGGGAATGAAACTTGGCCAATTATAATAATCTGCTGTAGTAAATCCGGTGGTGGTGGCAATAGAAACTGTTTGAAAAATACCGTGTATGATATCGTCGGAAGATTTTTCAAACACGCGTTGTTGAATTAAATAGGTACAAATGATAACGGATACAACGGCTAATATTGTCAGGTAAACTTTTAATTCAGTATCAACAAAATATTTTTTAATATTGCGTGAACGCCAAACTGTAAAATGTAATGCAAAATTAATACCCGCGAGAATCATAAAAATAATGGCAACAATTTCTATCATGGGTTGGCCATTAAAAAACCCCATGCTTTGATCGTGAGTAGAAAAACCTCCGATTGCAATGGTACTAAAACTATGACTAATCGCATCAAAGGGTGTCATGCCGGCTAACCAAAAACTCAAGGCGCAGGCAATGGTTAAAAATAAATAGATATACCAAAGTGCCTTGGCGGTTTCTGTTATGCGAGGTGTCAGTTTATTGTCTTTCATTGGTCCGGGTGTTTCAGCTCGGTAGAGCTGCATACCACCGATACCAAGCATGGGCATAATTGCAACTGCCAACACGATAATACCCATGCCGCCGAGCCACTGCATTTGTTGTCGATAATACAAAATGGATTTGGGTAAGACATCAATATTGGTAATGACTGTGGCACCGGTTGTGGTTAACCCCGATATGGATTCAAAGAATGCATCGACCACTGACATGTTTAGTTCGTCAAAAAGATAAAGTGGGATGGCACCAAACACGGACAATACAAACCAAAATAATACTACAATCAGAAAACCATCGCGTTTGCGCAATTCTTGTTTATGGTTTTTAACGGGCAACCACATGACTAGGCCGGTTATAATGGTGACAGCGGCGGCATGAAAGAAATGGACAAATGCGCCGTCAAGATAAATAAAAGCGACTAACATCGGAGGTAAATGCGTGAAACTAAACATTACTAGAAATAAGCCGAGAATGCGTTGTATGACGAATATTTGCATATTTTTAAATAAAAGTTAAACCGACAGAAAATAAACGTTCTATTGCTGATATGTGTTTTTTATCAATTAAAAATAGTATGACATGATCTTCTGATTCTATCATCGTATCGTGGTGCGCGATAATGACTTTGTTGCCTCGAACAATTGCGCCAATCGTTGCGCCTTTAGGTAATTTTAATTGACTAATTGATTTACCAACTACTTTTGAGGTTGATGGATCACCATGTGCTATCGCTTCAATTGCTTCAGCGGCACCGCGCCTTAGTGAATGGACGTTAACCACATCACCACGTCTGATGTGTTTTAATAAACTACCAATGGTTGATTGTTGTGGCGATATGGCAATGTCGATATCGCCACTCTGAATTAAATCGACATAAGCGGTACGATTGATTAAGGTCATTACTTTGCGAGCGCCGAGACGTTTAGCAAGCATTGATGACAATATGTTAGCTTCATCATCATTGGTTAACGCGCAAAAAATATCAGTATTACTAATATTTTCTTCAATTAGTAAATCTTCATCGGCTGCATCACCTAGTAGAACAATGGTGCGTTCTAATTCATTGGATATTTCACGCGCTCGTATAGGGTTGTGTTCTATTAATTTTACTTGATATTTTTTTTCTAAGGCTTTTGCAGTACGTGTACCAATATTACCACCACCGGTAATAATTATTCGTTTATACGGTTTGTCTAATTTCCTAAGCTCACTGATAACAGCTCGAATGTGATTTTTTGCAGCGATAAAGAAGACTTCATCATCGGGCATCTGATCCATTGTGGGTTCCTGCAATGGTTTACTTGATTATTCATTTTTCCACGTCTAATCGTGGTCGTAAAGTTAAGTATTTTCGCTGGCATGATTCAGGGGATTTACAAGATTCTAACCATCTAACCAATATCATCATGGTAGCGGAAGCAACACCAAAAGTGAAACATTGGTTACCAACACGGGAATACACAATTGCAAAAAACTGTAACCCTACGCCTAATCTTACGATTAGATTATCTTCTCACATGGAAAATGGTAGTCCGCCTAACGGATTCGGCTTGTCAACTTCCACTGTTAGCACT
>CAYQUC010000003.1:0-97918 GCA_964420605.1 uncultured Thioalkalispiraceae bacterium
CGAAACAAAATGATTTTATTTTTATTCGTACAATCTTTCTCTTGGAAATATAACAATGAATTAGATGTAAAAAGTATACGTTATAACACGTAACATTTACATATTACACTCAGTGGTATTTATATTAATCAATAAGTTAAGTTCAACTTACCGTTGTAATATGTAATAATTTGATGTTAAATAGAATATAGGTTTTTAAACATAAAACAAGGATTGTTTATGAAAAATTCACCATTTCTTGAGTTAATTCGTCGCACTGTTCGTACTCACCATTACAGTAAACGTACTGAGAAAATTTATGTCGATTGGGCTAAACGTTTTATTTTATTTCACAAAAAGAAACACCCAAATCAAATGTCTGAGCGTGAGGTTGGTCAATTTTTAACATACTTGGCTTGTGAGAAAAATGTCACACCAGCGACTCAGAACCAAGCATTAAATGCTTTAGTATTTCTATACCGGAAAGTATTAAAACGTGACTTCGGTGATATTAATAACTTGGTTCGAGCAAAAAAAGCATCAAAACTTCCTGTGGTACTAACGCGTCAAGAAGTTACTCAATTATTAAACTCACTGCATGGCCAACAGTGGCTTATGACAAGTTTATTGTATGGTTCAGGGTTAAGACTAATGGAATGTTTACAATTACGAATTCAGGATATTGATTTTTCTCAACAAACTATATTAGTTAGGGCTGGTAAAGGTAATAAAGATCGCGTCACTATTTTACCAAGTTATTTAAATGATGCACTAAAGTCACACATTGCTAGTGTTAAAGTCATTCATTCACGTGATTTAGTTTTAGGTTTTGGCGAAAATATATTACCCTACGCTACAACACGAAATAATCGGACAGTTGACCACTCATGGGCTTCACAATATTTATTTCCTGAGCGTGTTCGTTCTGTTGAACGAGGTTCTGGATTGGAGTATCGCCATCATTATTTTGAAGGATCGTTACAAAAAGCAGTAAAAAATGCTGTAATCAATGCTAACATCAATAAGCCCGCCTCATGCCACTCTTTGAGGCATTCATTTGCAACGCATTTATTGGAAAATGGTTATAACATTAGAACCATCCAAGAACTATTAGGCCATGCCGATGTTAGAACAACCCAAATTTATACACACGTAATGAACCATAAAATTAACACTGTAACAAGCCCTCTCGATTACCTTGAAACTAATTAATCTAACTAAAAAAGTAACAAAACTATTCCACTAAACCACGGTGTTATTCACATTGATGTAATCTATTATTAATTAGTGCTAATACATTAATATTGAAACTGCCAAAATAGGATTCTTTTTGAATATATCGTGGCTTGAACAGTTCAAGACAAGGACAGGCATAATATTTACGCTATTATATAGAATACAAATAACAACATTCGCTTAAAAATTACATTTTTACCTGAAAGGCTTTCCAATGTTAAAAACTTTTTTGTTTATTATTCTATCTTGTTGCTTAGCTCAAACTTTAAATGCAAAAACATTGGACACTAACGATGTGCCTGCACCACTCAAACCTTGGATAGATTGGGTATTATTTGATGAAGACACCATTAAATGTCCTTTCTTATACAACTCAAAATCAGAAGTCCAATGCGTGTGGCCTTCCCAACTTGAATTATCACTAAAAAACACCAGTGGCAAATTTAAACAATCTTGGTTGGCTTATAATAGTGCATGGGTACAGATCCCAGGTGATAGCAAGCGTTGGCCTCAAAATATTACCGTTGATGGTCGCTCGGCGCTCGTTGTTGATCGTAATGGTAAACCTTATATTCAATTAAAACCGGGAAGTTATACCATCCGTGGTGAGTTTTTATGGGAAGCAATCCCCGAGAATTTAAGCATTGCTCAAAATACCGGCATTATTAAATTGAGTGTTAAAGGTCAGGTGGTTCAATTACCAAAGGTACAAAAAAATGGTCAACTCTGGTTACGCGACCAAGATATAGGTCAAGTTAAACGCACCACCGAAAGCGACAATCTAGAATTGAAGGTTTTTCGAAAAATTACCGATGAAGTTCCATTATTACTGACCACCCAAATCGAAATTAATGTTTCAGGTGCCCACCGTGAAATTTTATTAGGCAAAGCTCTGCTTGAAAATTTTATTCCTTTACAATTAAAAAGTCAGTTACCTGCCCGTATTGAAGCCAATGGCCGATTACGAATTCAAATTCGCCCCGGTCATTGGGTGATAACACTAATTGCTAGACACCCAAGAGAATTAACAAAAATACAATTATCGCGTTCAGCTCAACCTTGGCCGTTAACTGAGATTTGGGTGTTTGATGCTAAACATCGTATTCGTGTGGTGGAAATCCAAGGTGTACAAAGCATTGATCCTCGGCAAACAAACTTACCCTCAAACTGGATGAATTTACCAGCTTTTGAAATGAAACCCGATAGTAATATGATTTTTAAAACCATTCGACGTGGCGACCCCGAACCGGATCCAAATAAGTTAAGCTTATCACGAAACATGTGGTTAGACTTTAAAGGTACGGGTTATACCATTAAAGACACTATTACGGGCCATATGTCGCGCGGTTGGCGAATAGAATCGCAACCAGAATTAAAGCTAGGCCGTGTGACCATTGACAAGCAAGCACAATTTATTACCCAACTGTCTAACTCCAAAAATAAAGGCATTGAGATTAGAAATGCGAACATTAACCTTGAAGCGGATAGCCGATTTACCGCAAGCATTTCAAAAATTCCAGCTACTGGTTGGGAGCATGACTTTCAAAAAGTCAGAACTACATTGCATTTACCCCCAGGGTGGAAGGTGTTTTCAGCCTTTGGTGTAGACAACCGTCCAAACACCTGGTTGCAACGTTGGTCATTACTGGATTTATTTTTAGTTTTAATTATCTCCATTAGCATTTGGCGCTTATGGGGAGTTGGCTGGGGTTTGATTTCATTATTAACCTTAATCATGATTTGGCATCAGGCCGATTCACCGCAATTTATATGGCTAAATATATTAGCCGCAGTAGCATTATTGCGAGTATTGCCTAAAGGAAAACTGAGACACATAGTGTCGTCCTATCGATACCTCAGTTTATTTTTTCTATTAATAATATCATTACCTTTTTTAGTGTCTGAAATTCGCAGTGGTCTGTACCCTATCCTTGAGTTTCCCGATCAAGAGATTACTAATAATGGTGTTACTGTTGCCACAAATTATCAACCGCCTCAAACATTAATGAAACAACGTATACTTTCTGAACGTAATAGTTTAATGGTAAAAAAATCGCGCTCCCCCGTTCTTAACATGTATGAACCATCACAACAAATTGCCCAATACGATCCTAAAGCAAATATTCAAACTGGCCCAGGATTACCCAAGTGGGATTGGCGCTCAATACAACTACGTTGGAATGGGCCCGTACAACGTGACCAACAAGTATTTTTAGTGTTGCTATCGCCCAATATGAATATTGCCTTGCATTTCTTACACGTTTTCTTTTTATCGTTACTCATACTGTTAATGTTTGGCTTACGGTATAACAAAAATAACAAAGGTAAAAAAATACAATTTAATCCTTCAAGTGTTGTGGCGTTTATTTTTATGAGCCTAATATTGTTCCAAACGGATGATGCTATGGCTGATGCTTATCCGTCAAAAGAATTATTAAGTCAATTAAAACAACGCTTAATAACAGCGCCAGACTGCACGCCAAAGTGTGCTCAAATTCCGAGAATGAAATTAAATATTCGAAACAATATAATTACTATCCGATTAGAAGTTCACAGCCACAGTAACGTATCCATTCCATTACCCGCACAATTACGCAATTGGGTGCCTCGTTCGATACTCGTTAATGGTAAAGTTGCTAAGGGTGTCGTGCGATTAAATGATGAATTACGTCTCAATTTATCTAAAGGAAAGCATCAAGTCATTTTATCTGGTCCCATCGGTAACATTAACTCATTACAATTACCGCTACCGCTTAAACCAAACAGAGTCGAAGTATCGGCAAGTGGATGGTCAGTTAGTGGTATATTAAAAAATGCAGTCCCAGACCAACAATTACAAATTGTTCGAAACCAACCGCGTGCATCACAATTACAAACTAACTATCTTGATGCAACAGCGCTACCCTCGTTTGTTAAAATTACTCGCACCTTACACATTGGGCTCGACTGGAAAATAACCACAACGGTACAAAGAATTTCATCGTCAGATAATGCTATTGTATTTGAGCTGCCGCTGATTAAAGGCGAGTCGGTTACCACCGAGGGAGTTCGTGTAAACAAAAATTTTGTACAGGTTAGTTTACCGATTAGAAAAAATACCATTTCGTGGAATTCTGTGCTAGAAAAACAAGTGCAAATAGAACTCGTTGCAAGTTCCACCAACGAGTGGGTTGAACGATGGAAACTAGACGTAAGCCCCATTTGGCATGTTAAAACCTCGGGCATCCCAGTTGTTAGGCACTTTTCAAATAAAGAACAATGGTATCCAGAATGGCTGCCATGGCCCGGTGAACGGTTATTAATTAAAATTCAAAAGCCACTAGGAATCAACGGTAAAACACTCACTATCGACACCAGTGAGTTAAATATAACACCGGGTTCACGCACCCAAGATGTTAAACTTAAACTCTCTATACGCAGTAGCCAAGGTGGTCAGCACACCATTGTAATACCAAACAACTCAACACTTCAAAGCGTGAATATTAATAATGTTCAAAAACCCATAAGGCAAAATGCACGAAATATTTCCATTCCAATTACACCCGGTAAACAACTCATTGAGATAAATTGGAGAACCGATAAAAATTTCAAGACGGTATTTCAATCACCCAAAGTTGATATTGGTATTGATAATGTTAACCACTCGATTAAAGTAAACCTTGCACAAGATCGGTGGGTGTTATTTGTTGGAGGCCCTCGACTTGGACCGGCTGTTTTGTTTTGGGGTGAAATTATATTATTAGTGTTTATTTCCATCGGGCTAGGAAGAATAAAATCAATGCCGTTAAAAAGTTATCACTGGTTTTTATTAACGATTGGACTGAGCCAAATACCGTTAGTGATGGCATTAATTACCGTTGGTTGGTTGTTTGCATTTCTAGCCAGAGAACAATATTTAAATTCAGTCAATCCAATATTATTTAATATTAGTCAAATTCTATTGGGCTTTTTAACGTTCATTTCACTCGGATTTTTATTCTTTGCCATTCAACACGGGTTACTCGGTTCACCTGAAATGCAAGTTGTTGGTAATCAATCGAGTGCATATTATTTAAATTGGTATCAAGATCGCGCTAATGCAGTGTTACCTACTGCATGGGTTTTATCAGTACCGTTAATCGTATACCGCTTATTGATGTTGGCCTGGGCGTTATGGATTGCATTTTCGCTGATTAATTGGTTGCGTTGGGGTTGGGGTTGTTTTTCTAAAGACAGTTTATGGAAAGATATGGCAAAACCCAAAATAAGCAACAGTACAACCATAGAAACTAATACCACGACAACAACCAAAACATTACCGAATGACAAAAACAGAAAGTGATTAGTATTATGTTTTTTAACAACTCAAAACGATCCACATGAGTTCTTATCTCGATTGGCACATACCACTGGTTAATGATGCAATAACCTTGCGTCAAGCATTAGCTAACCTTAAAAATGTACAGGCGGAGCAACATGAGATTCCGCTCATGGTGCAATTGGTAGAAAACCCAAAATTTCGATTCCCAGGTTTTGAAATTTTTCACGGTGCGGTTGATCTGCACCAACACGATTGCATTCACATTTTACTCGGACGAGGTTTATCGAGCATCGACGAGGCTTTTACCATTGGCTTTACCATGGGCACCACCAATAAAGTCAGTACCACTGAAGAACGGCTCTATAGTCTCATTGCTCAGCACTTTTACCCATCGGTGTACCAGTTTTGTAAAGATGATATCGAAGTCTTTAAGAATGCGGTTAGACTTGGCTTTATATCATCGTGCGAAGCTTTAGATGGTACTGATTTTGTTCAACTCTTAGACCAAGATTTAAAGTCAATTCGTCAACAACTCGCTTTGGAGGTTGATTTCTTATTGGCTTACTACAAAATCGAGTCGAATCGATATCCGGATAAAATCGCCTGTCAAAGACTACTTAACAATAATTAATCACTACTAAATTTAATATTTCTTAAATCGGGTCGATATACTGTGTACAAAAGTTAACTATAACTAGAGATAAACAGTATGGCTAAAAAAACCAAAAAAAAGTCTAATAAAGAAAACCTTAAAAATCACGATACCCTAGAATTGCAACTCATTACTGTTGAACTCGGAAATGGTCAACGTGGTGTATTTATTGGAAGTCCTTTGGTCGTAACAGAAATTGCCCATAAACGCGACGAAATAAATGGAATTTGGTTTTCAAACATTCAGAATATCCCAAAGCATATTACTGTCGAACAACTCACATCAGAGGTTAATGAACAAATAAAAAACTGCCTCAAAACCATTCATTAATTAATTTCGTTGATTGTTGTGGTAAAATGACATGACTAAATAACGCAATTAAAATAAATTTAATGATGCTACAAAAAATACTGACACTCACCACCCCAACACGGGGCTGTTATAATATCACCGCTGAAATTGATAATGTAATTAAAGAACATGCCATCAAAACTGGACTGTGTCACGTGTTTATCCATCACACTAGTGCATCATTAATTATTTCTGAAAATGCGGATCCCGACGTATTAATTGATTTAGAAACATTCATGGCCAAAATTGTACCCGATGGTGATCCACTATGGATTCATGCTGATGAAGGGCCAGATGATATGCCTGCCCACATACGCTCGGTCATTACACAGAATAATTTAACAATTCCGATAACAGCAGGAAAAATTGGGTTAGGTACTTGGCAAGCAGTTTATTTATGGGAACATCGAACCCACCAATATCAACGCCAAATTACGATTACCCTGCAGTCTTAAGCTAATAAATAGACCTTAAATAATATTAAGCCCATACTTAAAACGTTGCTCAAGGTTGGATAATGATTCTTGCTTGCCACCCACAATTGCAAAACTACCGTTATTCATTGGAACAACAACACCCGAAAAATCAGCCGCATTAACTGCTTTTCTAAATTTTAAAGTTTCATCGGGCATCAGTAAAATGGTAACCGGACCCGTATCAGCCTGAACCACAATGTGCACACCTTTAGTTTTGCCTATAGTACAACTTCCAGCATAATTTATTTTACCCAGCGACGAGTCAAGTCTTAAGTTAAAGTCAAATAATAGTGTATTCAATTTTGCTAAAGCAACATTATTATCATCATGTAAATGATGCTGTTCAGTAATGATATGATTCAACACTGTTTGTTCTAAGGATTTTGGCGTATTTAAAAATAATAAACTCGAGAAAATTCCAACACTGAGTAACACACTTGCGGCAATTGCATACACTCTATTTCGTCGTGACTTTATTTGTTTTTTCTCATGGATACTTTGCTGTAATAAAATTCGCGAGGCCAATCCCTCTGGTACTGAAACAGTAACCACCTGTTGTAATGATTCGGTTAATTGAATTTGTTGTGCAGCATAAGCAGCACATGCTACGCAGCTAACAAGATGGGATTTAATAGCATCGTTATTTGAATAAGAATCACCACTGAGTTGTCGGCAGACCTCCAAACAATCCATGCTGTAATTTTCGTTTTCAATCACCATTATCAGGCCCTACCGTTATTTCGTCTTTTGGCTTTGCTATTATTGGTCATGAGTTCGCGCATTTTCTGTCTCGCCCGACTCAAACGGGTCATTACCGCACCGGGCTTAGAGTTGATAATTTTGGCTATTTCGTCACAACTGTAACCACCAATAATTTGCAATAACAAAGGCTCTAAATATTGTTTGGGTAACACTTTTAAGGCATTGCGTAACACAAATTGCTCGGTACTCGCAAAATCATCCCTGTCGCCCACAATCATATTAATTTCAATTTCGTCGAGTGACACGTCATTGCACTGTTTTTGCTCAAAATAACGTGCATTCTCACGTCGTACAATCGTGAATAACCATGATTTAGCCGCTTTATGATCGTCTAGACTATCAAGAGCTTGCCAGGCCCGAATGAAGGCTTCTTGCACCAAATCTTCAGCTAAGGCCGTGTTATGGCATAACCAATAGGCATATCGGTACATGTCAGAAGAATAAGCATTAACTAATGCTTCAAAGGTGCGCTGTTTTGATTCCATATCCATAATAGACCGTATTATAAGCAAAAAACTTACAAGAAAAATAAAATAATTTTTTTGTAAGGTTTTTAGCACTACTCCGGTCTATTCATTCGAATACCTAAAATTAGTTAATTAAACCCATTCTACAAACTAGGAGAATCAATATGATCAATAAAAAATCACTAGCAAAAAATGCATTAGCCAGTGTTGTGGCCTTAGGAATTACCGCTACGGCTCCAAATGTCATGGCGGCCAAAGCCGGTTTTGAGAAATGCGCCGGTATCGTTAAAGCGGGCAAAAATGACTGTGGTACCAGTAAACATTCGTGTTCAGGCAAAGCAGCAAAAGACAGTCTGGCGGATGAATGGTTATACGTTCCAAATGGCACTTGTAACAAAATTGCAGGTGGCAGTATTTTTAAAAAGAAAAAATCATAAGCAATAATGTTAGTTCCAGAATCTCATTTTGGAAACGCGCACAGGTCAATCCAAAACACCGGACTTGGCCTGCGTGCGCCACATTTCCAACACATTTTGCAACAACAACCCGATATCCCGTGGTTCGAAGTACTCATTGATAACTATCTTGGCGGTGGTCCAGCGTTAGAACAACTGGAACAAATTAGTGAACTTTATCCAATCACATTTCATGGCGTTGGACTATCGCTGGGTTCGTGTGAAACGCTTAATAAAAGTTACTTAAAAAAATTAAGGCAGCGGATATCCGATTTTGACCCCGTTCACATATCCGACCACTTATGTTGGACGACATTAGCAGGACACAACGCACACGATTTGCTACCGTTACCATATGTAACTCAATCGATAGCTACCGTAGTAGAACACGTTAAACAGGTTCAAGATTATTTAGGGCAAAGAATATTGATTGAAAATGTTTCCAGTTATTTAAGCTATAAGCAGTCAGTTATGGAAGAGTGGCAATTCTTAGTAGCTGTAGCAGAACAGGCCGATTGCAATATTTTGCTTGATATCAATAATATATATGTTAGTGCAATCAATCATAATACAAATCCTGACACTTATTTAAATGCAATTCCAATTGAGCGTGTCAAAGAATTTCATTTAGCCGGCTACGAAGATATGAGCACACACCTTCTTGATACCCATGGTGAAGCCGTTCATGCGCCAGTGTGGGCATTGTATAAAAAAGCACTACAACGATTTGGTTCGGTGCCAACATTAATAGAATGGGACAACAATATTCCAGAATTTTCAATACTGCGTGCCGAAGCTGATAAAGCCAACCGTTATCAAAATGAATTAAATTGTCATGTTACGTGAATTACAAAAACAATTTTTAAATGATTTGTTCAATAACAAATCATCACCCAATATTATTTCAAGCATTACAGATTCTGCCAGCAGAACGCCACTTGAGCAATTTCAAAGTTACCGTGATAGTGTTATTGGTGGCATTCTTGAAGCCTTGTCCGATAGTTATCCCGTAGTTTTAAAACTCGTTGGAGACGATTTTTTTAATTATATTAGCGAACACTACATTCAAGTTACACCCTCGTTAAGCCCAGATCTTAATAACTATGGCGGAGATTTTGCAGATTTTATCGACAAGCAAGATAATTTAGACGCATTACCCTATCTGTCGGATGTCGCCCGATTAGAATGGTATTGGCAACAAATTATAAACGGCAGTAACTGTAAACCTAGTAATTTATCGCAACTTATCGAACTGGATAAAAATGACAGCGATGATATTATTTTTAGTCTAAGCCCTCATGCCAATTTATTACACTCCGATTATGCCATTCACGAAATATGGCAGACCAATCAACAAACAACAATTAATGCGCATGACTTTCAAATCGACATTAACCACAACGTTAATTTATTAATTTGGCGCAACGCGCTAACCATGGAGATGAATATAACTCTGCTTAATTCAAATCAGTTATTTTTCCTAGCGTTAATAAACCAGGGTATGGTGTTTTCAGAAGTTTGTACCTTATACGATGAAAAATATCCCGCTGAAGACATTGGGCTTATCCTGTCACAGTGCATTCAATCAGGATGGATTTATTCTTTTAAACTTCAACCCTAATTTATCCCGTAAAGGCCTGATCAGAAGCAAGGTACTCAATTTCATCTGCTGTGCTATCACGACCCAAAATACGATTTCGATGTGGAAATCGACCAAACCGTGCAACTATATCATGATGATGTTGTGCATACTTAAAGTTATCCGGGTCAAGTTTTTTAAAATATCGAACCGATATTTCTTGAAATAGAATATCCTCACTGTGCATAAACGGTATATAGATAAAGCTTTTTTTACTATCGCTAAGTTCCTCATCCAGGTTGTTGTCAATACAAAACTCCGCAATTTTTAACGCCTGTTGTTCATTAGCAAAACTTTGTTTAGTATTTCGAAATACATTTAATGGGTATTGATCAAATAAAATAATCAACGCTAAACAACCGACTGAGGTTTCCTGCCATTCATCGAGTACACCATCGCACGCAGCTTGATACAAAGATGAGAATTTTTCTTCAACTTCAGCATCAAATTCTGGGGTCGAATTATACCATAGCTTACTCACGCGTTCTGAAAACCAAAAATCGATTAAGGTCTTAGAATTTAAGTCTGTCATATCATCACTCATATCATTCAGGATAATTAATTCCAACACCACCCAAACCACAATAACCCGACGGGTTTTTAGCCAGATACTGCTGGTGGTAATCTTCAGCCAGATAGACTTCGGTAACAGTAATAATTTCAGTCGTAATTTTATCGAAACCTTTCGCTGTTAATAATGACTGATATTTTCCACAACTTTCTATTGCGGCCTGCTGTTGTTCCGGTGAATAATAATAAACCCCTGAACGGTACTGTGTTCCTCTATCATTGCCTTGGCGCATACCTTGTGTTGGATCGTGTGAACTCCAAAAAATTGATAGTAATTTTTTAAACGTAATTACCTCAGGATCAAACACCACATGTACAACTTCATTATGTCCGGTTTTACCACTGCACACTTCTTCATAACTTGGATTGGGCGTTATTCCCGCAGCATAAGCAACCGCAGTAATATAAACCCCGGGTTCCATCCAAAATTTCTTTTCAGCTCCCCAAAAACAGCCCATACCAAATAAAGCTTGTTGATAGCCTGTTGGATAAGGAAAACTCATTCTATTGTTATTAACAAAATGCTGTTCACTAATCTGAATTTTTTCAGAACGTCCAGGCAAAGCCTCGGCAACTGTGGGTAGTGATAATGCTTTATTACTTCCAAACATGGTAATTACTCTTTAATTTAAATTATCATATATATTAATTCGATAAATTCATATCTTGCATCTTTATGCTAAAAACAATCTCAGTTCACGTAATTTAATAATATTGGACCGATGTAATTATTCATTAAAATACACTACTCTAGTATTAACTTCACGCGCGTCAGGGTAAAAAAAATTGGAACTGGGCGCTATATTATTGTGTTTAAATACTTGCTGAGAGTGTTTAATAACATCCCATAAAGAAATCTTATTGTTCTCATAATTTAATACAAGATCAGTTATAAAATGTTTCTTTAATTTATATTCTTGCAGTTTGCTCAACAGAAATTTCAAGTGCATTGCTTTGGTTACTGGTTTTTTTAAAATATCCATAATTATAATAATGATGCTATCCAAGTTTTGATTGTTAGTACTCACTTGCTGTTCTTTTAACGCGCTAACACTACTGCCTCGTAACTGAAGTTGATCGGATATTAATACAAAAAAATCATCCAGCTTATCATTGCTTTTATACACAAGATTCCATAAATTCACTATAAACACACGTTCTAAAAAATTTTCTCTATATTGCACATCATCAAGTTCAGATTCACTTATAATCGGTAACCAAGGAAGATATACTAACAGTGATTCTATAAATAAACCTGGCCCGTGTGTTAACAGAGTGCCATCGTGAGTATAACGTGGGGTATCGTGCAAACCGCAACTAGGTGATCGTTCTTTAACAATATATCCCGAAATTAATTTTAAATCATCAGCTCGATGCTTAGCATAACTTAACATTCTGCTTGTATAATTACAGTTTACATTATCAACTTCAACTAGGTTAAATTTTTTATGATCCCCCTTATATTGAGTAAGGATAATGGGATTACGTGGTACACCAAGTCCAATTGCAACTTCAGGACAAATTTTATGGAGGCTAAAGTATTTTGAATACTGATTGACTATCAGAGAATTATTTTTATCACTGGCATCATAACGAACTGCCTCACCCGCCAGACAACTACTAACCGCAATTTTAATAGGTAAATTTAAAAACTCATTCATAATACTATATTACATTAAATGACAAACAAAACTAAAAACCATAAACGCAAAAAAGCCCTGTATTACAGGGCTTTTAAACTACTTTCTTGCAATGTATAAATGATAATTAGCTTATAGTCACATCAATGGCCTGGAGCCCTTTTGGTCCTTGCTCTGTATCAAAATTAACTGCCTGCCCTTCATCTAGTGCTTTAAAACCATCTTGCTTTATTGCAGAGAAATGAACAAATACATCTTGCTCACCTGAATCAGGACTAATAAACCCAAAACCTTTCTTTGAGTTAAACCATTTAACCACTCCCGTTGCCATACTAAACCTCACTACTCTTTATTATTTTTAATTTAACTATTATTAAAGAATGAAATTGCCAAAATTAATAACGCCTCTTTGGAGTGTAACTAAAGGCAATTAAAAACACCATATAAAAGTGACGAGATTTTGTAATTTAAAAAAAATATTTCTAGTGCATATGGCACAGTCAATGCAGACTAGCCGGTAAGTATTAAAGCTCACATTACATTTAAAAAAATATTTAGAATTAGTATCAATTTTAAAATTTTTGTTAAGTGATACTATCTAATTTATTTTTTAATAATTTAATAGTCTCGAATTTTTGTGAACTGATATACAAAATAAAAATGGAAGCCCAAACCAAATAAAACCGCAATGTGAAACAATTCATGAGGTCCAATGACACCCGGAATGATAATTGGAGTTCGTAAAAATTCCATCACTGCACCGGTGCTATATGCAATGGCACCGTAGATAAGTGGTTTTATAAATTGAAAACCGTAACGTCGATTTAGTAACACTGCAGAAACAACTCCAAGCCAACCAAGTCCAAGATATAAAACTAAACCAAACCACTCCGGAAAACCACTAAAAAAAATTGTTTTTAATGTTAAGCCCGTAATGGCAATTGTCCAAATAGGCAATAACATAGCCCAACGTCCCCAGCCTTTAAATAAAATACCGTGGATTGGGGTGAAGGTACCTGCAATCAATAAAAATATGCCCGCATGATCTAAACGTTGTAATACATGACGACCTGTAGAATGGGGTTCAAGTAAATGAAAAACGCCACTCATGGATAATAAAAAAACACTGCAAAAAATAAAAATAGAATAGGTAATTATATGCCGGCGAGAGTCGCGGTTATTCCAGATTAACAATACGCCAAGAATCAACATAATGCCCGAAGCAAACAAATGACTCATTGAACTAAACGGTTCACTAAACCCAGGAATCGCAAATATTTGTTGAAGTTCCATAACGACCAACTATAACGTAATTAAATTAATATCCATTATATTCAAAAACGTTATGTTAATCTTTACAGTTTTACAAATTGATACAACTTAGATAAGAGTAAAGGAAGACTTAGACTATTGTGACCAACAACGTTGGATTGTACCGGAACCGGTTGTGCCTTTAGCGCCATCACTATTTAAAGTAAAACTAGTACATTCCGGATCAGGATTGGCGTTTGCGTTGCTTGCCGTTAACACGTACGAGGTTGCATTGGTTGCAGGGGTTAACGCCACTGCAACGGTATACAGGTTCTTTACAGCATCAATATTATTGGCATTAAAACAACCATCATAAACATTGGTTTGACTGTTTAAAAAACATTTTTCAAGCTGCGCACGGGCTTGTAACAAGCCCGAAATTGCAACCACTCTATTTTTTTTTCTCGATTGAGCCTGATAGAGTGGGTATGCAATCGCAGCCAAAATGCCAATAATCGCGATAACAATCATTAATTCAATTAATGTCATGCCCGATTGAGATTGGCGGTTTTTATTTAATATCATCATTATCAAATCACTGCTTTGTTATGGACGAATATCAATCCAGGAACGTCGGCCTACATTAGACTTAGGACCTTTAATCTTTGGATCGTCAACTCCAGGATCGCCGGTTACTGCAGGTGTCACTGTTGTGGTTTGAGCCGGCATACCACCGCCCGGTGTTTGTCCCTGCGGTTTACCGGCGAGTTTGGCTAACTCAATATCGAGTTTATTTAGTTTATCTTGAATAACCGCAGCAGGAGCACCTGCATTAACCGCATCTTGATAAGCTTTTTCCGCTGCTCCTGCAGCAGTTGTGGTATCACCTATTATCGCTGCAAGTTCAGCTTGCGTTAAACCTGAAGTCTCGATAACTTGAGCAAGCCCCCATAAAGGACCGCCATAACAATAATCTTGCTTACTATTAACTGTATATAAAGACTTAAACAAATCACCAAAATGCCAGAATAATGTCGATTCATACAAGAAAGCCTTATTAGCAGCACCAATCCCTGTAGAAGAACCGTTATCGTTCGCATACAAACCACCATAAACCACACCACCTTCTTTAAGCACGACAGCTTTGGTTCCATTAATTATCACTTGAGTTGGTAAATCAGTTGGTACTTGCTCAACAACTGTTCCAACATCAGCAATAAAATCATTAACACTAATGAGTTGTGTCACCAAAGCACCATTACGCCAGCGATTATTGGTAATACTTGACGTTTTTCTAACACAACCAGTAACAGTTGGGTGCAAGCCACCATCAATAATCGATCTATCGGTAAATGCATGACTAAACTTCCCAGTGCCATTATTTACCGTTGCGAGGATTTGATCCAAAGTAAAAATAAGTGATTTACCATTAACATCATTCATAGCCGCTTTAAAGTTTGCCAAGGTTGGTGGTACTGCTGATGCTATCCATGCTCGTAGTTTTTGCTGAATTAATTTTTGATATTCAACCACATTCCAGCTTTGCTCAGCAATATTCATGATGCTGCTAGGGGAGAAATCCGCATTGGCAACAATCACAAAAAACTCTTTAGCATTACCTATCCCAACTTCAGTCACGCGGCTTAGCTTGGTGTTAGCGGTACCCGAACCGTCGGCAGCCTGTTGCACACAATATCCTTCCAAGTTAACGTAATCAACTTCGACCAAACCGTGTATTTTATCGTATTCATGTTGATGACCATCTGTTTCACCAGAATAACCATCTTGGGTTTTACTTCCAACCCCATTTCGAGTAAAAAGTCCACTTGTAGCTGGGTTACCATTAGCATCAACTGCAACACCCACTGCACGATCACCTTTAACATAACAATACCGATCGATTAGGTTCGTCGCCTGCATACCACCGCCTGGAGAATCAGTATCTACATCGATATGACCCCCCTTAAAACCAGTAGGGCTAATAGGATTACCAGGAGGATCTTGAACTATAGGTGTAATACCTAAACCATTAATATAGTTAGCATCAATTCCGTTTTTCACTCGAACAATTAACTGACGAGAAAACACGCCGGTACCCATTTTACCCGTTGTATCGTTTTTATTTTGTCGTATCGCAACCGGGATATCACTGGTTAGATTCCCTTGTGCATCTGTTGCTTGATTCACAGTATCACCAGAAGTTGTAAAATTACCACTATTATCGAGATCATAAAATATATTTTTAATAGTACCGTCAAGATAGTTTAACTGAATTAACCAAGCTTCTTGAGAAACGGGGTTAACTGACATCACCTGAAAACGCTGTGCTCGTAAATTGGTATCCAAACTTACTCGTTCGCCAGCAGGCAGATCAACTTGCCAACCGTCATTCGTGGTCCAGTCCATTGTTTTGGGATTCACCATATAACGAACAGTATCAGCACGGTTTGCAGCAGGACTCAGCACTGCAAAATCCGGTGATAAAGTTTGCGTTACCAAGTTTGTAGTGGTGTTCGCGATAATTGTTGTATTGTTATTATCACGTAATCCATAAATAGATTGTATCGAGACATTATCAAAATCGGCTTGGCTTAACAAACTCCCCGTCGCGAACAAAATCATGTAACCACCAAACGGATGATTGCTGATTTGTGGGGCAGTAGTAATTGGTTTATCAACGCCTGCACTAAATACTTTAAATGCTTTCGTCGTTGGATTGTTTAAATCAAAACGGTATAAGTTACCTTTTAGATCACCAGCATACGCATAATCAACCAAGTTATCGCCATTAATATCGATTAAAGCTGGTCGTGATAAACCATTGCCAACAATAGCATCATCAGCTTCAATTCGGGTAATGGTACCAGAACTGTTTATCAATAATAAACTGGCTGTGTCACTTATGCTGCCATACCCATTACCCGTTATTATTGACCAACTACCGTCCGGTAGTTTTCCAATTTCAGCTTTATCGTAAATATAACCGATACTGTCATTATCCAATATTGCGGTATCAATACCGTCTAATTCCCACAGTATTTTCGTATCCGCAGGAGTAGTACCGGCTTGATCAGATAACACAGGATTAGTTACATCAAGTGCAAATAACCCCTTACCACCAGCACCGAGTGAACCAATTAATACTGTACGCCAATCGCTACTGCCAAAATCCATGTCACCCGATGCTAAAGCACCATCAACATAATATTGGTGAGTGTAAGGCAGGTTTGCGAGTTGGCTTAATTTGCCAATTAACATCGATGGAATGTAGGCATAGGCTTCTTGGCCTGTAGCAGCATCAAATGCATGTAGCATACCGTCATTAGCACCAACATAGACACGTCCTGCACGCGGTGTGTTATTCGTTTTGAATGTAGAATAACCTGGATCGTAGAATCCGGAATTTGGTGAGCCAACATAAACTGGATCGCTGTGAATTATATCACCCAAAACATTATATCGTTGTCGTAAAGAACCTCCAGTTATAGTACCGTCGGATTCATTTGAGCGATCACCACGAATAAAATCTACGATGATACTTTTAATTGCACTAACAGGCGTGGCATCTAAACTGGCCTGCTGTGATCCAGATAAGCTGGCCCAAGTAAACGGAATTTGTATCAAAGGACTACCAGCGACATTACTTCTCGTTATTACTTTTCGCACATTACTATGATAGAAAGCGTTTGCTTTAATTGCTGCATCAAACTCTAGTCGCGCCGACCAGTTAGGAGCTGCTGCCGTGTTTGTTGGCGGACTGGTATTAAAAACAACCGAGGTAGTTATTACACCGTTGTTTGATAAATCATATTGAATCAAATCACCTTGCCAGGCACCATTTTCAAACCATGGCCGGTATGCTTTTGCATTGGTCGTAAACTCTAAATTAGTGGTACTCACCGCGTAGGACGCAATGGTTGCTTGCGGCATCGAAATTGGATTGACCACCGCTGCGGCACTTAATAGTAGTGAAACAGATAGCAGTATTGAAAAACTCACGATTGATTTAGTTGACACGTTATTCATTCCGTTGGATGCTCCGTAATTATTTATAATGGTGCGACAGCAGTTTTATACATTGATTGGACGATACGAACCGTCCCACGGGCCGAAGTGCCGCGCGCGGTAACTCGGTATAAGTAGACTTTGGTACCGACAACATTATTGTTTGGCGTTATTGTAATTGCTCCACCATTTAGATTGACTAGTTCAGGACCTGTGTATTCAATAACATAACTAGTATCTCTTGAACCAATGCTCACCGTTGCTACATCGGCAGGTAGCCATTTAAATGTCGAAAAGTTAATTGCATTCGCATTATTATTGGCAATATTTTTATAGCCTGTAGCTGGTTTTGTAAAGTTAGGATCAGAAAATTTATCAATCGATGATTCGGCTATGCGTAATGCGGTCTCGGCATCATTTAATGCTTGAGTATGGTGTTGGGTGTTACCAGTCATTAAGACTTGCATATTGGTCGTGGTCATGGAGCTGACAATCAACATCGTTAACACTAATAAAATAACCAAGGCCAGAACCAAAATCACACCAGATTGTTTTTTGACAACTGATAAGTTTGTATTGTAACTCTTCACTTTATACTCCCTCATTAATTTCTTAATGCCACCGTGCTGGTAAATAACTGGCGCTTAAATCGATCATTTTTTGTAATTGACTTATCACCCATGGTATAAGTATTTTGATTCTTATATTTAGCGTTACTGTCAGGGCAATCAGCCCGCGCTAAAATCCAAAATCGAACCGATGCCACCTGTTTCCAATGCGGTGGTGTAGTATCATTGTTAATTTCTTGTGCATCATAATATCGGTTAACGGATTTATCACCATTACTGTCAACACCATATCGAAACTGGATGTTCTCAATGCCAGAGGCCACTTCTTGTCGCTCGGGTAAACCCTGTTTATTTAATGTCTCACGGTATAAAGCAGAAATCGGAATATTCTTATTATTGGCATCCTGAAATTTACACACACGGCCACTATCACCAACATAATAAGCATAAGCACGTAACTGCCCGATGGTTTCTGGCGTGCCGTCAGTAATTTTATTGAGATTATCAGCCGATTTAGAGCCGATAAACACTTTTCCTTTTTTAAACGAAGAACGCAAATAATAACGATCGGGATCGAGTACAGTTTCATTGCGGCCATCGACATAATGCATCGATAATACATCACCGTTGCTATAATCCGTAGTAATACACGCATACGGTGTTGCAGGATCATTTAGACCCATAATGCGTCGATCCAGCATTAATGCCCAAGTCGCATCATTCGGACAGGTATTGGTATTTGTAGCGGGGATTGGTGCTTCAGTGCCTGCTATCGAGTCAATTCCAGCATTATAGCCATAATAACCCGTACGGCGTAAATCGTTCATGAGCATGTTAAACACATATCGTCCTGACTCTTGTAATTTTGATGCATCATTTTGCACTAAATACGACTTTTTACTCGCGCTGTACATATTAATAATACCAATTGCTAAAATCGAACTGATTGCAAGTGCCACGATTAATTCAATTAAACTGATACCCGAGATGGTATTGATACGTGCTTTTTTCATAACCGAACCTGAAGTTGGTAACAGCGTAAATCCGTTGCGACTATAGGTGGACAGTCCGTACCCGTTGCGCCATTTCGGTCCTCGTCCCAACGCACAGTAACCGTGTAGTTTGGTGTTGCACCACTAACCTCGATAGCACCATTGCCCGCAACTAATTGCTCACTTAAATTTATTTTCCATTGGCTATGATCAAAACTCGCCAGCTCAGCCGGAGTACAGGTGCCAGTATTGCAGGTTGTATCAACTCCCACAGTATCGGCATGAGCAATAAGGTAGTTATCTAAAGCGGGTCGATTGGCCAGCATACGGTCAGACATGCTGTAGGCTAAAATAATTGCTTGATTACGCGACGACGATTCAAAGCTATTTTCCAATGCAATTGCTTGCATGCCGGCTAAGCCTAGTACGCCAACCGCAAATATAACCATTGCAATCATCACTTCAAGTAACGAAAAACCGTGATTGTATTTTTGTTTAAAAGAAGACATTTGTGTTGTTACCCCTTTCATACTGTCCTTTCCAATTTAAAGTCATCTTAATTTCAAAAAAATTTTAGCGTGTTATTATACTGTTTACGGGCAAGTGTAATTTGCGTTCAAATAGGTAATGCCCGTTGGACTTAGTGATAATTGTTTACCCACTTTATCATTTTTTGAGCTTGTTACTTTATTACACAAAGTAAAAACCAAATTATTAATGATGTTAACCCGCCCTTCATCGGTAAAATCGACTTTAGCTACAGTCGCCGACGGTATTAATGCCGTACCGCCACTAAATGGGTCGGAACGATTGAGCACTACCTTTGTTGATGTCACTTCAATTTTCCAACCTTTAGCCCAATCGGCACTATTGGTGGCAACAACTGAAACCGCGGTGCCACGCTTAATCGCCTCTGAACGTGCGAATGACATAGCGCCATTAAAATCATTAATTTGAGCCACAATTCTGTTGCCTGACACCATCGATTTATAATTTGGTACCGCAATACTGATCCCTATACCGAAAATAGCCATAGTGACTAATAATTCGATAAGGGTGAAACCAGCACGCGATCTTTTATTTGGGGGGGATAAACGGTTTAAATTAGTTGTGTGCATAAAATAGTCCATTATTCTGAATTCTAATCAAACTTATACTAAATTCATTAACTTTAAATTGTGTTTATTTTTTATTTGGTTCTGTTGCCATTTATAGTGTTTACATAAATCAGCTTCAGAACAACATTAAGCATACTGTTATTCTACTCTTTACTTGATTTTGGTCAATCGAGCTGTTCGCATCTCATCATAGATTCTTATACCGTTAGTCAGAAAAAGTATGGTTTCAGGCTTGCATTTTAACATAACATCGAGGTACACAGTTTTCAACCACGAAGTTAAAAACCTTAGTTCGTATTTTTTTAGACCGAGTCAAAAAAAATAATCGTTATTTTGATTTAACTGCAGTAATTATTTTGATATTAGCCATACTTAGGTGAGATTAATCAACCACACATTTTATTATTATAAATTAAATAATTCTTAAAAAATGTCTAAATCTAAACACATTTAAGAAAATTCTTGATAAAGATCAACTTAAAATAAATAGCCAGCTAAAATTAAAGACTATTTTAAGTTGTCTAGCCTACACTGGATCTATTACTGTTTATTAACGGGTAAATTATAATATTTTTATGAATGACAGATTTCCAAAATTTGGATTGCGATTTAAGCTTTTTTTACCATTATTATTATTTAGTGTTTTATTCGCGGCATATGCACAGTATCAATGGTTGCCACGATTCTTGTCTTTTGTGCAAGAACAAGAAGCAAAAAACATTAAAAGCCATTTGCACAGCGTCACAGAAGGTTTAGTACCATTATTATTAGATAACCAATTAACCAGTGTTTATGAAAACCTTAATACCCTGTTAGAACATAATAAAAACTGGAAATCCCTAATTCTCCGCGATTCGAATAACATTCAATTATTTCCATTTAAGAATTCAACTTTATTTAATAACAAAAATACTTATCACGCAGTTCAAGAAATAGCGTATCAGGATCAAGCTCTGGGTACTTTGTATTTAACCGTCGATAATACTAATATAGTAAACACCATACACACACAGCAGCAATTCTTTTTAATTGCCTTAGTGTTATTACTCACACTTTTCACCATTGCTATTGTTATAGTGCTAGAGGTTATTGTCCGTCAGCCACTACATTACCTTGCCGTCGCGTCAGACAAAATTGCTCAAGGTGATTTTGATATTGATTTACCAAAACAACATAATGACGAAGTTGGAAAATTAATTCACAGTTTTTCATTAATGCGCTATTCCATTCGAAAGTATCAAACTAAATTAAAAGTTGAAATAAACAGTCATAAAAAAACTGCCGATGAATTATTTAAAGAAAAAGAACGCTTCTCATATCACGCCTCGCATGATGCATTAACCGGACTGATAAACCGACACGAATTTGATCGTCGATTAACCATTGCCATAGCCCAAACAAAAAAAGACAAATCCAAACACGCTATTCTTTATCTAGACTTGGATCAATTTAAAATTGTGAACGACACCTGTGGTCATATTGCTGGCGATGAATTATTACGACAATTAACCTCATTACTTAAAAATAAAATTCGCGAGGAAGATACCCTCGCTCGACTAGGCGGTGATGAATTTGGCGTGTTATTGGATTTTTGTAAATTACCAAAAGCAGAACAAATTGCAGAAATTTTACGAGAGACAATTCAGGATTTTCGATTTACTTGGAATGATAATATATTTTCTATTGGAGCCAGCATTGGTTTGGTGGCTATCGATGAAAACTCTGAAGACCTAACCAATATTCTGAGCATTGCAGATACAGCATGTTACATTGCTAAAGAACGCGGGCGAAACCGAATTCACGTGTACACTCGTGGCAGTGCCGAACTTGAACGCCGCAAAGGTGAAATGCAGTGGGTTTCTACAATCACAAAGGCTCTAGAAGATAATCGATTTCAATTATTATACCAACCTATTGTACCTGTTGGTCGCATTCGAAATAATCCAGGTCACGTAGAAATATTATTAACCATGATTAGTGAAGATGGTAAAAAAATTCCACCAGGTGCGTTCATTCCTGCTGCAGAGCGATTTAATTTAATGGAATCGGTTGACATGTGGGTCATTCAAAATTCTCTGGAATATATTTTGAAATACAATCTCGCCCGTCCCGATTCACCCATGACTTTTTCAATTAATTTATCAGGTATTTCATTATCTAATGATGCTGTTTTAGCACACATCATTAAATTAATTGAACAGTTTAAATTAAAACACAACTCCATTTGTTTTGAAATCACAGAAACTGCCGCAATTGCAAATTTGAGTAATGCTTGTATTTTTATTAAAGAATTAAAGCAATTAGGTTGCCAATTTTCGTTGGATGACTTCGGTAGTGGTTTGTCGTCTTTTACCTATTTGAAAAACTTACCGGTTAACTCCATTAAAATTGACGGCTCGTTTGTAAAAGACATTAATAAAGATCTAATGGATTTTGCATTCGTTAAATCCATCAATGAAATTGGGCATGTAATGGGCATGAAAACGATTGCTGAATTTGTCGAAAATGTTTCAATATTAAAATTACTACGCGACATTAATGTTGACTATGCCCAGGGTTTCTTCATTCAGCGTCCAGCACCACTTGCTGATTTGCTACAAAACCAAATTATCTTTAACTCTACAGCTTTAACAAGCACAGTTAATTAACTTGGACTTATTTTGCATATTATATTTCAGTCGGAATATCGTGTCGTAACCGAGTGATATAAAATAGTGATAAACTAAATAATGCGGTCAGACACGTTGCTAATAACCACGGGCGTGTCCAGTCATAATCAACATTGTAGCCCATCCAACTGCTTAAAGAATCATAACGTAAAACCCCAGTAGCAAGCGTTATTTTTTCACCCGGGCGTAATAAGTAACGCTGCTCGTCCACTCGAATCACTAAATGGTGCTTATTTGGAATACGGAAATCAAACGCCCGAGTTTCAGGTAATACATTTTCTTCAATGACCAGCATTGTCCATATTTTTTGTTTGCTGTTTGGCAAAACCCATTCTTTTGCTTGTTTATATTCGTGAATGGGATAGGCCGGTAAATTAATATTACCCCGTTGTGGTGCGCTACCATCAGCTGGAAACCAACTAAAAGTTGGTGAAAAACCTTTATTGTGCGAAGTGTAAAATCGATAGTGACCAATCACCAATGGCACATGATCACCAATTTCTGTTATTTTATATTGCCCAACATCATTGGTCACACCAATACGATTTAAGGTGTTATCACGCATTACGCCTTCGTGGTAATGTATCGTAAAACCTAGGTTACTAAAACGTGCTGAGTTTAGCTTATAATTATGCCAAATACCCGAATCAATGTTTTCTAACTGGCCTGTGAACTGTTCACCGGCACTCAATTCTAACGTCGCTTTTAAATAGGTTAAACGCCCTAATATCGCCAACCCGACAAGAAAAAATAACGATAAGTGAAAAATCAATAACACAGGCTTACGACTAAAACTTTTTTTAAATAACAACGTCACGCTAAAATTCAGCATTAAAAGTACGACGGGTGTTAATAAAATAAATAAACCAAGAGTCGTGCCCAGTTGCTGATATAAAATAACGGCAAAAAATAATAAAATTAATAACAACAAATTAAATTCGTTCGATGAAAAAAAAGTTCGAATAGGCTTTTCAGCTACAGTCATATTATTCACTATCTATGGCATCAATATCTATGGTGGATTTCTGCAAGTACTCATCATCCACCGACGACCCGTGGCACCACTAGCTGATCCACAGTTCGATGCAGACCAATTTCCACTGGTCGCAAAATTAACAATTTTAAGCATCGCATTATTATAATAAGGCGCATTACTATAACCGCCGTTATTCGATACTTCATTACCCGTACTTGCAAAACCAGCTTCGGGGCCAACATCATTAAGGTTAACCAATAAGGCTTTATTTTTCCAACCATGGGGTACCGCTACGTGGCACCAGTTACACCGAATTCGACCTAACCGACCAGTATGAAATGCATGTAAATTGCCACGCCCCATACCACCGCCACCACCACCGCCGCCATTACCACCCATTCCGCCGCCACCGCCGCCACAACAATAACCAGTTGTACTACTACGATTACCGGAACTGGCGTAGTCATTGTAGTTATGACATTTAAAACACAAATCATTCGGACTACCACTACCCGTCGTTGAACTCCAGTTGCCTTTTAAAATAAAGTTATTGCTCGAGCCATGTGGTCCCCACGGTTTGCCGTTTTCACCACCATTGGGCACTACCGTCCCAGCAGCTGTATCCGAACCATGACAATCGGAACAATACATTGTTTGGTTACCAATATCCCCCGCATTATTCCATGGAGCCAACCAATTCGTTGCCTCGGCACTGACCTTCTCGGTTAATGTGCGCCCAGTACTTGCTAACACAGGATGCCACGATCGATGATTATTATTCGAAAAAGCTGCAGCTGAGCCCGACGATGTTGTGCTCGTTCCTTCTCGTTGATGGCCAGGTGGTGCTTGTATTTCCATTGCCTGATTTGTATAACGGTTAATACCATTACTTTGTGAAAAAGGCGTATTACCACCAGTATCACCTAAAAAAGGCGGTGTATTGCCATACGCAAAATCCGAATGACACTTTAAACAAATTTGATATTCTCGAGTGACATAAGAGTTAATCACCGCAGTACTTGCACCATTGCCAGCATCACCCGATTTTGTTGCATAAAGTACCGGTAAATTACTTGGCGAAAAAGCATCCGAGCCATACGATGGCTCAACACCCCACGAACCGCGCAACACACCGGAAGCAATATTATTATGCGGTGGATTATGGTTATGCGTTCCCGCTAGGGTATCACCGGTATTATTAAACACACGATTTTTACTAAGTCGATGTGGGTTATGACAATCTGTACATTCAACGTGACGATTACCATTATTAAACTTGGTTTTATTCTCTATTAAATCAGCATTGACAACATCGTGTGTCTCGCTCGTTGCGCGTTGATCGGCGGTTGTTATTGGCATGTGGGTTAAGCCTGTCGTGAAATCAGTTTTAATATCGGGAACTTCCGACCCAGCACTACCTTGACCATTCAAAACAGCACCATCAGCAGAATGACAGGAATAACACGTTTGTTCTTGCGCCGCTAGCCCTCCTGTTTTTGGACGCGATATACTATCGGTCCCTTCTCGTAACAAACGCCGTGATCCTTGCACACTATGTGTATCATGGCAGTTTAAACACGCAGCTTGCCAAACAGGTAAATCCACCGGAAACTCACGTTGTGCAGCAGCAGTAGGATTGTAGGTCTCATTAGCAACAGTCGAATTCGCATGTGCCGATGTTGACCAAGCCTGACCTAGCTTATTGTGGCACGCCAAACATATTATATCGTTAGCTTTATTAAAACCGCCTCCCGATGGTAAGCCCTGCTGAAAACGGTTTAACCGCAAAAATTTTATATTTTTAGTCGCATCTGCATCACGAATGTGTGGATCATGACAACTCGTACACTGTACTTTATTTTTTTCCAAAGGAACTAACGGTGTATTACCCACGCGACGATTAGCGATGTAAGTATCAATTGCCGGATCGCGTAACTCGCCATCTAGTGCCGCTAAGTTACTATTATAGGTAAATGAAATGGGATGGTCATTACTCAAGTCTGTTCCGAGTTTTCGGGTGTAGCCGGTATTATCACCTGCTCCAGAAGGTATCTCGCCCGCTGCACCAGTACCTTGCATGTTGATGGTCACATTTTCTTGAGCGTTAGCAACATTAACCGAACCAATTGCAATTGTACCATCATGGCATGACAAACACAGTTTAGAACTCCCACCCGGTGTCGCCGTAATATCAGTAGCATCAATTGAACTAGAAGCATAAGGTGTGTACGTTGCCCCCGAGGCCTTACGATTCCATAGTGGTGCTCCTGGAAGATTTTCAGCTTGGTGTGGCGTGTGACAAAAAACACAAATTTGTGTTTCACTGCTGGCTTTAACCAAACCCTGCCCCGAAGTTGAAAAATTATGTTTGGTATTGGCGATATCCGACACACGTTGCGCTGACACTAAACTTGACATGGCTAACAATAGCAACACGTTCAGGCTCACCATTAACGTTGGAAAACGATCTATTATTATTTTTAAAATAAACATGGTTTACTTATTACCTAAATACTGAAACATCGACACCCTTGCATTGAGCATATCCGAAATAAAAACGCGATCATTAGCATCAATCCACACGGCAGTTGGTTGAGAGAATTTTCCGGCTGTTTGTCCCGAACCACCAATGGATAATAAAAATTTACCAACCGAATTAAAAATTAATACATAATCATAAAAACTTTCAGTAACATAAATATTTCCATGCGAATCGACTGCGATACCTTTGGGTCGCGAAAAATTACCAATGTACAGTCCTCGCTCCCCAATGCTCGAAATAAATATGCCATCCCCTGTAAAAACTTGAATGCGAGCATTCAAAGAATCTGCAACATACAGTTTATTGTCATAAAAACTTAAAAATGTGGGTCGATTAAACTCACCTTGTCCCGCGCCTGCTTGTCCAAAAGTGTTGAGCAACTCACCCTGAAGAGTAAAAACCTTAATATCATTATTTTTAGTATCAGACACATAAATGCGTTTAGTCATCGCATCATAAACAATTCCTGTTGGACGCTGTAAAGTTGGGTTGCGAATGCTATCAACTAACAGCCCCTTATCATTAAGCACAAATATTGCCGCCTGCTCGGAATCGGTTACCAAAATTCGTTGTTCAGCAACGGTTATACCAACCGGACTGAGCAAAGGTAAACCAGAATGTTCTTCATTCCACACGCTAAATTCAGATTTACTTTCATCGAATACAAATACTGCGCGCCGACCTGCATCGACTATATAAATCAGGCCATTATCTGTAACCACACCTTGTTGCGGTCTAAACAAATTTATTTTACTTGCGGGTGAATCATCAACCCCAACCAAGGCTGAAAAAAAACGCGACATCAAACTGCGATTATTGCCCACGCCAACACTGGCATTTGACTCACCACGTAAATCCCCAAGGTATAAATACCGCGGTGTTTGTGGTGGCTTAGGCCATACCTGTTGCTTTAACAGTGATGTGGACGAAGGCATCGAAAAACGTAAAACATCCGGTGAAGAAGCACACGAACTTAAAACCAGTGCCGCTAAAGATATGCCAAGCACATTCAAATATATTTTAACAAGATGACAATTCACCACCGACCTGGCCCCGATGTTTCATTGCTACCGGTGATACCGCTTTTTAAACCGAGCTTGCCTGAATGACATAGATCACAGTTTTCCACAGACCATGCAACTTGACCATTATGACACATTCCACAATATTGACCGTCTAAAATATCCAACATAGTAACATCGTTACTACCCGCTCGCATTTTAAAACCTAATTCAAAGTGGCAGACCTTACATCGAAATCGTATACGATGAAACCAATGAGGAAATATAACCGGCCGCATATCATTTTGTTCAGCACGTTTATTTAAAATAACATCAGCATATTCGGACATTGCTGATGTGGACAGTAACAGTTGCAATACAACTACAAGGCCTATTCGTATCAGCACAATACGAAAAATACGGTTATTATGCATTTGTAGGCCATACTGCACTGCGTTACTTACGCTCAGCTTGAGCACCGACTTTACCAGTAAAGTTATTCCGTGATACGCTATGGCACCGCAAACATTCAGTTAACGGAAAAGACACTGCACCATGACATCGGCCACAATATTCACCGTTTAAAATTGCAAACATATTTATTGGGTTGGCTCCAACTTCTTTTTTAAAAATAGCATCATGGCAATTACTGCAATCTAACCACTCAGTATGAGCTTTGTGTGGAAAACGTACCATCGGCATTTCACCCGTATTTTCTAAAATAATATCCATATCCAAAACTTCAACCTTTGTTTCAGGGTAAATATTGGTCCGAGGGTTTATGTACTTTTCACGCAAGGCCTTAACCCAGGAGACTTTATTTCCAGTATTATCAGGTGGCAGTTGTAATAATGCCTCGCCCGGCTCTTGCAAAATAGTTATAGCAGGATTATCTGGCGCGTGTAAACCATCGTCTTTTAGTAATTTCCAAGTCTGACTGGCGGCAAATAACGTACCGCTAAATAAAGCCAATATCAGTATAACTACATAGTGTTTACTCATAACGGTAATATTACCTTAATTACTTTAAAATTAACTACATTTAACCAGGAATATAAACGCCGGCACTACGAATAGCACGTACCAGTTGTTTAGTAGACTGTTCCAGTAATTTTATCGCTTCTTCAAATTGTTTATCTAACGTTGCTGCAATAGCTTTCTTACGAAGTGAGTCGGCTTGTTGCGTAAATTTTAATACCGCTTTTTTGGTATACTCTGAACTCTTTTTCTCATCTAATAATAATTTCATTAGCATTTTATGAGTATCATTTCTATCAAGTTCATACTGGTATTCTTCCTCTGGATTTGCAAAATTTAAACTACGAACTAAAGTCTGCCCACCACGTAATGATTCAATCGATTGTTGTAATATAAAATAAGCTTTATCCAACTTTAATTTTGCAGCTTTATGATTCCCCGTACGTTCCAGTTTATTAGAACTTTCAAGAATTTTATCTAACTGTGTATTAATTTTTTGTTTAATTTCATTGCCACCAGTACTTTCATCCGTTATACGATTTAACGCATCACGCAATGCTTCAAATGACTCTTTACGTTTATAATATTCCTGTTTATCTTTATTTTTTGTTAATGTTTTTGGTGTTGCTAACCTAATTGCACTAAACATCATTTTAGCTGACTGATCCAATAAAGCCGATCCCTGTTCAAGATTACCCAAGGTAAATTGTTTGCTGGCTTCGTTTAATAAGTCTTTAGCTTGCTGGTATGATTTTTTAACTTCAGGGTTATTGCTTTTATTCACCTGTTTTGAACCAGACGAATCATTTATTAGCTTACTAATAAATGCGCCACGCGGATCATCCATTATTTTAGCCGAAACTCCAGGCCCACTATAAAAACTACAAACAATGATTACTGTAACAATATATTTTTTTAATCCACTCATAATAATTTTCAACCTAAGGTCTAACTCCCATAATTTTTAACGCGCCTGATAAATTTTTTATTGCCTTATCAAGCACTAATACGGCTTTTTCATGCTCTTTACTTTTCTTCATCACTTTCGCCTTATCAATGCCCTGCGTGCCTTGCTGCACATAACTATCAATTAAACGACTTGTTTCCTTATTGAACGTATTGTTTTGTAATACGCCTTCAACTAACTCAAGATAATGCATACTCCGTTTTAATAAATAATTGAATTCCTCTTCAGCCGAATCAAATAACAAATCATACACTACTGTGTTTTCATGTTTTAACATAACAAGTAACTGTGTTTTTAATTTATAAGCATCTATCAATGACTCGCTAGCTAAAACATATTTTTCTTTCCCTGCCGAAATTTTAGAATGTTCCACCAAAAATAAAATTTCTTTATTCTTTTGTTCTAAAAACTGACGATCATCTTTCGATAAATCAGACCACGCAGGCATAATAAATGACTCAACGCGCTTGCTGTTTTCTAAATATTTATTTCGATCAATTTTTTTCTTATTTAACATGCGAGACACGTTGGTTAAATCTCGAATAACTGAATCAATAATCGCATTTGCCTCAATCCAATTTTTTTTCTTTATTTTTATAGCAACTAACTCAAAATTAAATTCAGCGGCATTAAATAAATCGTTAAGTTCTTCATTATTACTTTTTTTAATGCGTCGACGAATGGGCGAATGAATTAATAAATAATTAGCCATTTTAAATTTAAGGCCAAGCTGCTGCTGTTCACCCTTTAAGTTTTTTATAGAAACATCGTTCATCAGATCTTTTGGAGAAGCTTGCACTGTTTCAATAACAGTGAGTGACATCAACACTAAAATAACAACTAGGTAACGCATATTCAGCTCTTCCACTTTATTTTTTCTTGTTTTTTACAGGTTTAAAGGCTTTTTTCTGTGAATGACACTTACGGCATTCAGAAACAGGAAAAGCCACCTTACCATGACAAACTCCACACTTTTGTCCCAGTAATATCGCGGCCATACTTATTTGATTTGCACCTTTTTGGGGTATAAAAATAGCTGGATGGCAATTTGAACAATCTAACCATTCTGTGTGTTGTTTGTGTGGATAAACCACGTTAGGCATTGAACCTTTCACTTCTCGAACGATATTTAAATCCATCACAACAGGAACAGCATCTGGATCTAAGCGATCATAACGTGGAGCAATATCACCTTTATGCAAAGATTTAACCCAGTCAACTCGATTTCCAGACTTGGCTTTTGGTAATGTCGCAAAAGCTTCTTTTGGCGTTTGTAACATTTCAGTACCTTGATTCGTTGGATCATGAATACCATCGGTCATTGGTGGTGGATTCCATGATGATGGTGGCTTCATTAAACGATTAAAACGATTTATATTATTATATGACTTATTTTTGCTGGTCTTCAATTTTTTCGATTTAGCGGTGCTAGATTTTTTGCTTTTCTTTATAGCTTTACCTGCTTGCTTCTCATATTTTTTAAAACCTGAGTTACTTAACATATAAGCAATAGCGCGTTTAATTTCTTCATTCTTAAATGCAGGATTACCACCTTTTGCCGGCATATTCTTAAAACCATTAATGGCATTTTTTTGTAATACTTTAAACCCTTTGGCTTCACGTATTTTCCAATCATCCTTTGAGGCGAACTTTGGAGCATTTAAAACACCACTACCATGACAGCCAACACAACCACTATCATACACTTGCTTCCCTGATTTCAATTCAGCCGAAAATAAATTTTGTTGAAAAATCAACATTGAAACTACTGATAAAAATAATACATTAATGAGAGTATAATTAATAAAATAAAACAGCTTGTTTTTATTTAAACAATATTCTTTAGTTTTTAATTTCATTTTTTATCTCCGCCTTTCTTCGCCCCAGACTTAACTGTCTTTCCTTTTATGGCCTTATCTTTCTTTTGTTTTGTTAATAGTTTTGATATTGTACTTTCATGTACTTGCGTTGGTGTTCCTGGTTTTGCTGAGTGACACATAATGCAATTTTCAACCGACCATGCCACTTCACCATTATGACAAGCACCACAATATTCTCCATCAATTATTTTAAGCATGTTTATTTTATTACCGCCGGCTTTAAACTCAAACCCTAAATCTGCGTGGCATACTTTGCATCGAAAACGAATACGATGAAACCAATGCGGAAATATAACCGGACGCATACCAGCATCATCTGAATAATTATTAATAACCACATCACCGTATTCAGCCCTTGCTGTAACAGAGTACAATATCAATATAATTGAAACCATAAACAAAAATAAAACATTCTTCTTCATAACTGCCTTTCTCCAATGCCTTTTAAAATTATATGTCGCCGAAATTTCGTGTAAATTGTATCTTAAACACTCTGTCGTATACCTCGCCATTTTTGACGTAATCTAAACTTGCTCGCGACTCAAACAAACCAATTCTATACACAACTTCATTACGCCACATGTTATCTCGGTACGAGCCGTATTTACTCGATGTTATTTCATCACCATCATTAACCTTATTGCTAATCCGTAACTCAGACTTAAAACTCAAGCCAGTAACATTGAAAAAACGGCTAGTATTATAACTTATTTGTCCATTACTATATTGAGTATTGGTTGTTTTTAAATTTGTACTGATCTGACTTTTTTGCACTGTAACATTGGCTAAAAAATGAGTATGTCGGTTAATTCGATAGTCGTAAGAAAATTGTATATTTGCTAATTGAAATACATTATTTTCAATGCTCATATTTCTAATGTCGGTGTATGTAAAACGAATTGCAGATGTATTAACAAAATTTGATTTAGACCAATTTGCTGTTACTGAATGATTAAAATAACTTGAGTTTTCTTGGTTTTTACGAATTTCATATGCTACCGACTGATTAAATGTCGTTTGAATGAGTACTGCTTGGTGATACATAAAATCTTTTGACAAGGAATGTCCAAGTTGATTTTTAAAATATTTTTCAGATTGTATCGTAGCGCCATATTGTCGATTTAAATTACTTGATGCATACCAATTATAAAATCCACTATTAAAATCTAAAGATCCAGAGTTATACGTTACCCCTACAGCCTCTGAGTTAATATACTGCTGTGTTTTTTTATTTTGTAACTCTGTACGATTTATTGATTCAGTAAAAGTTATTCTAGGTGAATAATTGTAAATCAAACCCTGGTTAATATTTATAGTAGCTCGTTCACTAATGTTATCTGTATTTGTAATTAAGTTAGCATCATATTGTTGGTAACGCTGTTCTAAATCGGATACTCGTAAACTACCTGTAATATGTAAATTTGGATTTCTTCCTGGCCGCCATAATAAAAAACTCGATACTTGATTATTCTTTGTGTCATTTGAGTTTGTAATAAAATCATTATGACTTTGGGTTGTAGACACCCGGCTATCTACTGTGAAATTACTATTATTGGCATAAGTATGCCTTGCCGTTACCGCATAGTTAAGCGCATCATCACGAGTTGGTTTTTCAATTTTACTGTAGTCAACATCACCGTAAAAAATATTATTATTCATTTTATAACGTGCTTTTACATTTGCGGAGTCATTAACAAAACTTTCTTGATCGATATCTTCTCGCTCTGCACGTTCTATATTTGCACTGTAAAAATGTTTGCCATCTAAGCTAATATATTGCTGACGCAAGCCTACAACTGTGTTGACAATATTACGTGCAAATAATTCATCATAACGTTCATTGGTATTTTTTTCTGCATAGAATAATGTTGGAAAACGACTACTTGGAAATAGATTTAAGCGAAATTTACCCCGCAAATATTGATTATCAACATTTACTTGATCGCTATTTTCTCGCTTATCCGATGTTAAGGACAAACTACCGTCTACTAAGGCAAACCACGGTTGCCAAATATAACTACTGACGTTTACTGTGGATATCAACAATGAATCAACTGCGCTATTTGAACCTGCGTTATAATCACGTTCACGATAGATGGCGGTTAAATCACCCCAGACACGCACTGGTGCACTTTCCACATTTGCTATATTTTTATAATCCATAACCATGAGTATAATTAGAGTAACTTTCTTCCATGATTGTAAATCTCGATCTGTCGACACGTTCAAACTTCAATTACTTTATTAATTGCTGTTCATTAATTTCAGCATATATTTTCTCATTCACATAAATATCTGCAGACTGTTTTAATCTTGTTAAATATTTAGTCCATGCTTTATTTTGCAACGCCCTGTTCAATAAACTATCGACTCTATTCTTTACCGATTCAAATGATTTTAATTTTTTCGCTTGAACTCCATTAACACGAAAAATTGTAATTCCTTCTAATACTCGAATGGGCTCACTGATGTCATGCAATTTTAATTTCTCAACCTTTTTTCGTGCTTCACCATCTAATAAACCCTGGTGTAAATAACCTAAATCACCGCCTTTAACTGCACTTAAGTGAGAAGAGTATTTTATTGCTATTTTTTCGAAACTGTCACCTTGCTTAATTTTTTTTATAAATTGCTGCGCGGCTGTTTTTGCATCTAACCATGTTTTTTCTGTAGATGAAGGTGCGACGGATAACAATATAACCGACAACCATAAACGTTTTGGCTCTGTGAATTTCTCAGGATGTTGCTGATAATAGGCTTTTAGCGCGGCGGTATCTTTTGGTGCTATATCTTTAATCTTAACAATCATTTGTTCTATTAAATTTTGACGCTCTAAACGTTGCATTAACAAAGGAAGGTTTTGTTTTTTTTGATTTTGCCAAATCAGATTGGATTTATATTTTTGATTATAAGTTGCTAAACCGGATTGGATTTTTTTAGTTTCAGGTTTTAAACCTAAAGTGATGGCTTCTTGATACACTAATACTTGATCAATAATATCTTTCGCTACTTGTCTTTTAAAACGCACTAATTCCTGCTTAGGAACTTCACCATGATAATACTTAAACCGTACGGCTTGATGAAAAATCTGTACAAATTCTGCATTACTAATCACGCGCTGGTTGATACGCGCAAAAATTTTCTCGTTTAATGATGTCGTTTCTGCCAATGCACTAACACTGTGTAATGCAAATACGATAAATACTATTTTATAAAGAAAAGTGTAGTTGAACTGCATACTATTATACCTTACATAACCATGACTAATCATAAGATAGAGTCATGGGACATACATCTTTACATCAATCAACACGCTAAGTTAAAGCCGTATTGACTAATTTGTGTTACACCTTGGCTAACACCTAGTTGTAAAATTTATTTCGTGTGACAAGCAAGACAAACTGCACTGCCAGCATTTGATACTCGCAAAAATGTTGCGTTTTCGGTATGGGGATCATGGCAACTGGCACACTCTACAAATGGCTGTCCAGCACCGCCATCAATCGACGCTATTGAGCGTGTATATAATTGCATGTCTGTTTTTTGTCGGGTACCGTTTGGTGTTATTTCAGTATCTACCCACCAAATTGTATTACCATTAATTGTGGCACTATTGGGTGCTTTAAAATCAACATCCCGTGTCGCTCCGGCAGGTGCCGATGTACTGATACCGCCGCCACCGTATTGAATGCCAATCGGATGATCGTTCGATAAATCTTGTCCAATCAGTGCGATTCCTTGTGGCGATGAATTTCCTGTCCAAGTACCGGCACTATAAGATGGTACCACCGCACCGGAACCTGGCGCATTTAATACCGCATCCATTGCTTGTGTACCATCGTGGCACGAAAGGCAGGCAATCGACACCGAACCAACAGGTGCCATTGCACCATCTAAACTACTGGTTCCCAAACTATCATACGTTGTATACGAAGCTGGCGACGCTAATGTTTTATTCCAAAGTGGTACCGATGCAGAATTATCTCCACCATGAGGAGTATGACAAAACACACAAATTTCTGCGGTGCCACTATAAGTATTTGCCCCAATGCCGGTCGAACCTAAATTATGTAATGTATTCGATATTGCTGCCTGCAGCGCGGTACTGGTAAAAACCGTTGCGGCTAGCACAAGCACAATTTTAAACGTCATGTTTTGCTTTTCGTTTATCATATTTTCCCTACCTGCTTATTATTCTTATAGATCAATATATTATTATATTTTAATAAACTAATGTTACTGCATAGCATTATGTATTGTTGGCCGAATTTCCGACTACTTGATTTCAATCAATTAATGAGCAATAAATAAAACAATACATCTAATAAAAAATTATTGTTAAAAAATGGAGCTTACAATAAATAACAAAACTTAACTTATGACGTAGTTCAGAGTTTTAACACTATTATTATTGCTCTGTTGCTTGCGTCGATGGCAAACTAAAATACCCTGCAGATTCAGACAATGCAGCAGGACGAAAGACATCAACCTTTTTAAAGTATTGATCCACCATGTAAACACGGCCATCTTCGTCTATCGCCAAACCGGCAGGTAACATAAAATGTGCGGCACCGTCTTGACTGTTCCGTATCCCGACGGCAAGTAATAACTGACCTTGTGGGTTAAAAATTTGAAAATTTCCAAATGCAGTATCCGCAACATAGATATTGCCATCAGCATCGGCAGCCAACCCTTTCGGTCGAGAGAACTGTCCGCTTCGCCGACCTATCGCACCAAATGTGCGTACATATTTACCTTGTTGCGTAAATACCTGGATGCGAAAATTACCGCCATCGACCACGTATAAATTACCATCGGGTGCTATGGTTGCCTCTCTGGGTAAATTCAACTCACCATTGCCTTTTCCGCGTTTAGCAATATTGTATAAAAATTTACCAGTTTGAGCATCAAACACCACGATACGGTGTTTGTCACTTTTTACACCACCCGTATCAACAACAAAAACTTTACTGCCTTGTGGATTCACTGTTAATCCCGCCGGTCGACTAAAGTTATCTTTATTGCCAATAGTGCGTAAATAATTACCGTCACGATCATAAACAATAACCTGCTTCAGACTCGCATCGCATACGTATAAAGTGCCCTTTTGATCCACGTCTAAGCCCATTGGTTTAAAAAGTTCGCCTGGGGCCGAGGTACCAATTTCAATATATTTAGCGGCTGGTTTATCAAATGCCAACACCATCCGTTTAACCGTATCCGATACAAATACGCGGCCTTGATGCACCGTTACCCCAAATGGTTTCGCCATTGCATTGCCGATTCGCGCCTGGCCTGTTATTAATCGTTTAAAAGAGGCATTTGCCTGTTCTTGTTCAACATCAGCGCTGCTGAGAATACTTTGTTGAAAATAAAATCGAGCTTGGTTGGGTGCCGGAGGAAAAACTGGTTTTACCTTTATCGGTTGCACTGCAGTGCTCGAACATGCACTTAAACCGAGAATAAGTGCCAAACCGCCAAATAATTTGGCCCTTATCAAAACTGTACTTAAATTTCTCATTTTTATCTCTTTTACCTTAACGTAATGTAACTATTGAGCATTTAACCAAACCTGTTTTAAAAATAGCATCGTCTAGCAACAGCCACTTTAGAACTATCTTTACACCACTATTTCTACTCACCAATATACACGCACTTGTCATAACGTGTTTTAAATTACCTGATCTGGGACAAGTAATTAAAACCGATAGCCAGTACAATGCCAAATAAAGTTGTTTTGACTCCGATATTTATTGGTTTATGAACAATTTTGTCGGTGACGTTTGCTTTAAACTAGCCATTAATTATAACAGGCAGCTAATTGTTAAAATGCAAATATCGGTTTTATTACTCAATCCTAAATCACTATCATCTGTTTTTATCATTTTTGCACTATTGCATACCACTGCTAGTTTAGCGGCGACTATTGACCCCGCAAGTTTATATCAAAATCACTGTTCGGTCTGTCATGGTGATCAAGGCAATGGTAAAAGCCACGCCAAACAAGGACTTATTCCCCCCCCCAGAGATTTTACTAGCTCCAAATCAGCAATGGAATTAAGCCAACAGCGAATAAGACACTCTATTCGCAACGGCATACCGGGAACAGCAATGGTTGCTTGGAAATCAAAATTATCAAACCAGCAAATCACCGCTCTCGCCAACTACATTCGCGATACATTTTTGCGCGTAACGACCGTTAAGAGAGTAACAGCAGGTGCTCGAATTTATGCTGATTTTTGTTCAGTATGTCACGGTGATACTGGCAAAGGTGCCGTTTGGGCAACTGCTGGGCTTCGTCCTCCTCCTATCGATTTTACCGATATAAAAAAACACCCAATGTTAACGCGACCCCGAATGCTCAAATCCGTCGCCTTTGGTCGCGCTGAAACGGCCATGACGGCATGGAAAAATCGTTTAACCGATATCCAAATTGAACAAGTTGTCGACTATGTTATCACTACTTTTATGCCGTCTTCTGCTCTGCAACAAAAAAAGACTAGCGTTAACAGCACGCGTGCAGATATGACATTAGCGCTGCCCAATAATCTAATCGGTAACTATCAGCGCGGCGCAGCATTATATAGTGCTAACTGTACTGCTTGTCATGGTAACAACGGCGACGGTCGAGGACCAAGAGCATATTTTATAAATCCTAAACCGCGCAATTTTTTACACCCAGCATCGCGCGCTAATTTTAATCGACCAACATTGTATCTTGCCATTCAAAAAGGCAAGTTACGCACTGAAATGCCCGCATGGCAAACCGTGCTTAAACCACAACAACTTGCTGATGTTAGTGAATATGTTTTTAAACAATTTATTCGACAACATTAATACAGTAAGTCAATATGTTTAATAGTCACATCACAACTATATCATTATTTTTAAGCTTACTGTCAATCCCGATGACTGTGTTGCCTAGCACAACAAAAATGCCCCTTAATTACCATGAGCAAGGTCGCGCAATTTATAACTACCGTTGTTATTTTTGTCACGGTTATTCAGGTGATGCCAAAACCTTGACTTCAAGTTATGTTAGTCCAGCACCACGTAATTTCACCTCAACCACACTCGCATCTTTATCGCGTAAAAAAATGTTAAACGCTGTGAGTCACGGTAAACCGGGCACCGCAATGACCAGTTTCAGCCGGTTATTAACTAACTCAGAAATAGCTATAGTGGTCGATTTTATTCGAGATGAATTCATGAAGAACAAACGCAGCAACAGCCGTTACCACATTAACGCTAATGGTTGGCCTAACCACGCGCGTTACGCTCCGGCATTTGATTATGCAACTGGAAAATTAGCACTGGATAAACCCGAAAATGAATTAACAAATACACAACGTAATGGCAAACGTTTATTTCTAAGCAGCTGTATTAGTTGTCATGATCGTAGTAGCTTTTCGAATGAAAAACTAATTTGGAAAAAACAAGCGGTTTCATATCCACGAAATAATTATTCTCATAGTAAAATCGATATCGTGAGTTCGGCAAGTATTTATGCAAAACACGGCATTTCACCCTCTACCTCAACATTATCACCTGAAGCCAAAGCCGGTAAAACATTATGGTTGCAAAACTGTGCTTTTTGCCATGCGGCTGATGGCAGCGGACAAAACTGGATTGGTAGTTTTTTAGAACCACCACCCCGTGATCTACGCCAAGCATCATTCATGGCAACCATGAGCCGTAAAACATTAACACAGCGAATACGCAATGGCCTCACTAACAGTTCAATGCCGGCATGGAAAAATGTGCTGTCAGCACAGCAAATTGATCAAATCATAAGTTATATATCAATCGCATTCTATCCAATCAAGAATACGTCTAAATCACTGTAATTATTACACTATAATAATATGCGCAAAGTTCTATTCATTTATCATTCTAGCAACACTGTTTTACTTATTGTATTATTGAGTTTAATAACGCTGCTAACATCAGCTTGCGACAAAACACAATACAAGGCTGGTGACGTTTTTCCTATCGAAACACTGCAACAATTAATAACAACCAGTAACAAGCCAGTTGATATTAAGGGAAAAATATTAATCATTAATTTTTGGGCTACATGGTGTCACCCCTGCCGTGAAGAAATGCCCAGCTTGCAAAAACTAAGTGACTCACTGGATAAAGCACAATTTCAGGTTATAGCGATATCCATTGATGATGATGAAAATTTAATGCAAGAGTTTTTAATACAAAATGCCATTACATTTAATAACTACCATGATCCAAAAAAAATATTGACACAACAGCAATTAAATATACAAGCTTACCCAGAGACAATAATAGTCGCGCCCGATGGTATAATCATAAAACGCGTGAGTGGCGAACAATCGTGGAATAAACAATACCTGAAAACACTATTACAATAAGCTGCTATACACTATTTATTCAATGAATAATTAGCTTATACAAACGATATCTAGTCGATAATTAAGTGATACAAATCAAGACATATGACAATGACAGTGGCATTAGTAAAAAAAACAACTTAAAATAGCTCCTAACTTTGTTCGTGAAAAAGATCCGTAATAGTTAATCTAAATAATCTATATCGAAGAACATATAACATAATTTAAAGCCAATAATAATGTACAAACACAGCTCGTCATTTTACTTATTATTTACAATACTGACTCTAATAAGTAATCCAATTAATGCCTCCGAAGAAAATGGTCACATACGCATATATCAAAAAGCCATGTTAGCCTACCGACAAGGAAACTTAATGACAACCATGGCACTACTGGAACAAGCCGTACAAAAAAATTATGCTCCGGCACAAAATACGCTAGCTTATATTTTAGATCAAGCAGAAGAAAACAAACGTGCCTTTCAATTATACCAACGTGCCGCTGACCAAAATTATCCCGACGCATTATTTGGTTTGGGTAATATGTATGCCAAAGGTGAAGGAACACAGCAAGATAGTAATAAAGCCGGTTTATTAATACGACAATCAGCCAAGCTAAAACATCCACCAGCAATGCGCGCCTACGCATATGCATTAGAGTTCGGACAATTAGGGTTTAGTCAAGATTTAGAACAAGCGTTTCACTGGTATCAATTATGCAGTTCAGCCAACGACCCTGTTTGCAAACGTCGGGTGATTCAAGTATATACACACGGCGGTTTAAACCAAACAGCTAACTTAAAAAAAGCACAGCTCTATAAATGATGTTTTGCGCAACCACATAAGGAAACAATAGAATGAATAAAATAACGGGCATATTAATATTCTATCTAATAACAAATGCCAGTGGTGTTCTTGCGGCCAATACCACCCAAGGAAAACTCCTCTACCAACAAAACTGCACACTGTGCCATGGTGCTCAAGGGATAAGCGTTATGGCCGGCGCGCCCAATTTTAAACGCGGTGAAGCGCTGGCACAATCTGATTTTGCATTATTACAACACATCAATAATGGTAAAAATGCCTGCCCAGCATTTACCGGAATTTTACAGCAGCAACAAGTATTTGATGTCATAGCCTATATCAGGACTTTTTATCGATGAGATTTTTGCCGTTATTTATTTTAATGAGTTTAATGTTAACCTTGTTTGCTTGTGACAATAACAAAAAACAAGAAACGCTATTATCCAAAGAACTACCAACAGTACTCAATGTTTTTCAAGTTGGAAAAGATGTTTATGTCCGATCACTCGCGATTGAGAAAGAAACCTCAACGCTATGGGTAGGTACCTCTCTCGGCGTTCATGAGATAGATTTAAAAAGCCAAGCTATTCGTAATACTTTTACTCGAGATCACGGGCTCGCAAATGAATATGTTTTTGCAATTGGCATTGATAACAAAGGCTACAAATGGTTTGGTACCAATGCCGGTGGAATGTCACGTTATAAAAATGGCGAGTGGAAAACCTACTTTCCGATGCATGGCTTAGCTGATTATTGGATTTACAGTTTTGCCAATGATAACAAAGGTGGCTTATGGATTGGAACATGGGCTGGTGCCAATTATTTGGATCTCGAATCGGGTATATTTAAAACCTATGTTACAGAGTTGATTAATGAATGGGTCTATGGCTTAGCGGTTGATAAAACAGGCAAGGTTTGGTTTGGAACCGAAGGTGGCGTGAGTCGATTTGATGGCGCGTCGTGGAAATCATGGAGCCACAAAGACGGCATCGGTGGAAAAAATGCAGACGCACTCCCTTTTAGTCGCAATACTGGTTTAGGTACACGCTCCCGTCACGATCTTGGTGTTTTGGCCGGTGGAAAAGCCAGTTATAATCCCAACTATGTTTTTTGCCTAATGGTAGATAAACAAAACACGATTTGGGCTGGAACATGGGGTGGTGGTGTAGCGCATTTCAAAAATGGTAAATGGACAAACCTGATGAAACAAGACGGCCTAGCCGGCAACATCGTATACAGCATGACTCAAGATGACACTGGCGTGTATTGGTTTGGAACAAACCGTGGCTTATCACGCTATGATGGTAAAAATTGGCATACGTGGAATATTCACAATGGTTTAGCATCTAACGATGTGTATGCCATTGCAATTAATGGTGATGAAATATGGCTAGCAAATCGTGGTGGTGTCACTCTACTTGGACCAAAATCGAATAAAAAGTTAAAATAAAAATGGTACAATTTATGAATAAAAAAACAATTATGCTGGTGATTATAACTACAGGATTGATTGCTAGCGCCTATTTCATCGGAAAAAACCAAAATTCAGAACAGGCAACAACAACAAAAACCGAAATCGTAAAAACACTTAAACAGCATAATACAAAAAACAACCTAACTGACAGCGATGACACCATAAAGTTTACCCATTTTAGAGTTGGTGATAGGAATGTTAAGTCAATATACACTGAGGGCGATGTTGTTTGGGTAGGCACCTCGGGCGGCGTTATTCGATACAATGTTAAAACCGATGACTACCGTCTATTCGATGTCCGTAATGGCTTATTAGCCAATGGAGTATTCCATGTTAGTCGTTGGAAAAAAAATAAAATTCTCATAGGTACTTATGGCGGTGGCCTAGCCGTTTATGATGAACTAAAAGACAAGTTTACAATTTACAATGTGCCCGACGGCCTCGCCGATGCGTTTGTATATGATGTCCTCACCATGCCCAATGGTGATTTATGGATAGCGACATGGTCGGGAGCTAATTTAGTTATAGCAGGTGATCTCGATGATGCTACAGCATGGAAAACCTATACTGTAAAAAACACCAATGGTGGTTTACCTAATGACTGGGTATATGGACTTGCGCTTGGCACAAAAGGCGAAGTTTGGTTTGCCACTGAAGGTGGTTTATCTCGATATCAAAACGGTCAGTGGCAAAGCTGGAATCACAAAGACGGACAAGGCGCTAATTACAATTTAGTTAAAAATGACAATCAATTTACCACCGATCCGGCAACTGTATCGAGTCACCATGCACGACAAAAAATTGAAATGGGTCTAGAGAATATTAACACCGCCTACAATCCAAACTACATTGTTGCATTAGAAGTCGATCAACACGGTATCGTATGGCTTGGAACATGGGGTGCAGGACTAGCTCGATTTGATGGTACCACATTTAAAAACTACACCGTTAAAGACGGATTAGCAGCAAACCATGTTTTTATGCTCCATGAAGATCCAAAAGGGGTATTATGGATTGGAACAAGTAACGGTGTATCCCGCTTTGCCAAAGACGGATTTAGTACATTAACCACTAAAGACGGGTTATTATCAAATACCGTTTTTTCAATGGCGACACAACAGGACAATACCCTTTGGATCGGCAGTTTTGGCGGCGTAGCGCGAATTAAGCCCAACTAAAATGAGTTACTACTGAGTTACTTAAAAAGTAATGAGTGTTAGGATTGGCTGCTCCGATTTCCAAGCTGGGATACTAAGTTGCAACTCATTTTATGAATATCCTTTTCAAATGCACTGTAAGTAATTATTATTTTACTCAAGTTTTTGTTGCGCCTGCCATTCCCACAAAGCAGATTGCGCCTTGCGTACAAACGGATCATCTTTTTTTGACAAATGAATATAACTTTGCATCGAACCACTAGCGGCACGTAAATCACCTAGTTTTTCATAACATATCGCTAGGCCATAATACGCATTAGTTTGGTACGGGTTGAGATCCATTGCACGTTGAAAACTCATCATGGCTTGTTTATATTCTCCAATTTCAAAATAGGAAAAACCCAAATTAGCGTGTGCTTCTGGCATTGTCGAATTCACTAACAATAATTTCTGCCACTGAGTCACAGCCTGTTTATAACGTTTACGTTTCATGTGTTCGATTGCAACATTAAAATAGCTGTCAATTTGAAGTGTTTTTGTTTTTTTAGTTTGATTCGCATTAACAACCGGCATATTCATAAAATAGTCAATCATAAAACCACTAGTAACAATACCCATAACTAAAACTACAGTAATCACCATATTTTTTTTCAGAACAGCTTTTTTAAGCAATGTCATTAAACCATCCCTTGATGTGCTGCGGTTGATATAAATGGCACACCAAAAAAAGTGAGAAATGCAAGCAAGAAACTAAGAATGATTAAACTACAAAATATTCTTGCTTTATTCCTATTGAGTTGTAAATGTAATATAAACACTATACTCAGCCAACTTAAAAAAGCCCAGGTTTCAAGTGGGTCCCAAGACCAATAACGACCCCAAGCATCTTGCGCCCAGATTGCTCCAAAAAATAACATAAATGAATCAAACACAAATGCCATGGTCAAAAATTTGTACGCCAGTGACACATTGCTGTGATATTGGGTTGTTGATACGCTATAAATTAAGCTATAGCTTGCTAAGCCAGTTGAGATTAATAATAATGAAAAATACAATTTTCCTGCCACAACATGAAAATACAGCCAAATAGTATTGTATGTTGGTGGCAAATACGTATCCGCCGCATCGGTAACTAATAACCAAAGCAATAAAATGACAATAACCGGTAGAACCATTTTGGCAATATACAATTTATCACGAAAAAATAGCATAAACAGAATAAAAGCGAAAAATAAACTCCAGACGTTACTGTTTAAGATTTCGTATAAATTAATAAAGGGACCATGGCCAACTCGAACCCAATGAATCGTTATACTAGCAGTGTGTATTAATAACCCCAGTATACCAATAGACACTATCGGTTTATAAAATTTATTTTCATTAAGGATCAGACTGATACTAAATAACACATAACAGGCACTAGCCAAATATAATAAATAAAGTTCGTTTTGTATGGTTAACACTCGTTTTTCCTTAATACCGTTATATATTATTTGTCTAAATTGTCAAGAAAGTGAAAAAACAATATGATAACTATTATCCCAAATTTCAACGTCTTTAGCGCCAAAATTCATTTGCTTAATTCGTAAGATTAATTTACGTTCTAAGGATAAATGTTTTAAATCACTCGATATAATAACACATTCAGATACCTTACCATTTGGCATTATTTTAATACCAAATATAATTTTTCCTTGCAATCCCAATTGCTTACGTGCTGCACGTCGATATAAAGAATAAAAGTTAGATTTATATTGATCAAAAACCATCGCAATTTGTTCTAAACTACGTTGTTTAGTTTCAGTCGTAACATCATCTGTTATTTGCGCATCAATTGGTGCTTTAATCGTTGTTAGTGATGCTTGTTCTAGAGAACTTTGTTGTTTTACTATTATTTTTGATGATTTTAAACCATCACTACCCAATTTAGCCTTTTGAGAAACCAAATCGTGTTGCTGTTTAGCTGAACTAGCATGGCTCTTTTTTAATGTATTTGATAAATTAGGTGTCGGTGCCATATCACGTAAAACGGCCAATTGAGATGATAATGCCAAAATTCCCGAACGACTTGCCTTTTTCTTAGCGTCTTGAATTTGTTTCGTTGTCGGATTTTTTTTAATCCTAATTTTTTTTACTTTCGCTACAATCGCCTTTTTTTTAACCTGAGTAGGTTTAGCTTTAACAGCAACTTTCGGTACGCTTATTTTTTTCTTGATGAGTAACTGAGCGATACGCTCAGGAATTTTTTCAAATTTCGTTTTTTTCACCTTCGGAATATCAATGACAGAACCAATAATTAAAAGTAACATAAACACCGTTAACGTAAAAACAATTGATTTTTTGAGGCGTAATTTATCCTGCGGTGTTTCATCCCACGGTAATAAACTAAGCTGTTGTACATCAAGATTAATCTGAGACATAAATTTTAACTAATTACGATAATACTCATATAAAATCTTATTGAAATAAACAGCTTAAATCAGCACTATCGCTAACATTAAATTTCGAATTTGAAACATTGCAGCGATTATACTGTAATTCGATAAAAATATCAGCAGGCGGTTTTTTTGCAATAGGAAGAGTCGTTTTTTTCCATGGTAGTATATACAATATTTTTGGCATTTCTTGATCACCAATAATTTTAATACCATTTGAGTTATCGGAGGATAGTACACTCTCAATAAAACCGGTATAAAACAAGAATAGCATGATTAAAACTAAATACTTAGTTTTAAAAAAACGGTCAGAATAACGTGCTATTTTCATGTACCTTTTGACATCCTTAACTCTAAATCTTGCAACCATAATTTAACTTGCTTGGTATTATTATTACTTAAATCTAAATAACGCAAATAATGTTGTTTTGCGTCAGTCCAATTTTGTAAATAAATATCGAATAATATTGCAATATTTAAATGCGCATCAGCATAATCTGGAACAAGTTTAAGCGAGCGACTATACGAATTTTTAGCTAATGTAAATTGTCCAGCTTGTCGATAAAGGCTACCACTAAGATTATACGCAAGTTCATTTTTATTTGACACTTTAAAAACTTTGTTTAACTCAGTACGTGAACGTTTAAAATATTTCAAGTGATAATAAAGTAAAGCCAAGTTTAAATGGACACCAGGAAGACCAGGAGACTTAGTTGCAATATCCTCCAATATCTTTTGTGCTTTATTAACTTTGTTTACTTTCAAATAATTAAGTGCCACAGAATATTGTTTTTTTATTTTTAGTTCAACTTTAAATACAACTTTATTATTAAAATTTAATTGTTCATCAATACTGTCACTCTGTTGAGACGTACTCGCACAGGCTGTTAATAATAAAATAATTACCGCTATAAAAACATTATTGTATCGAATCATAATAACCCACTATACGTTCTGGCCTTACGTAACGCGCAGGCATCAATTGTCGTAATGCCTGCAAACTTTTCTTTACCCATGGAGTATAAACACCATCTTTTATTTTTGATATATTATAAGAATAAAGATCAATAGCCTTGTCTTCAAAAGGTATCGTTTGATCTTCGAGTAATATTTCATATTGTTCCATTTCTATTTTACTCAATTTATTAGGGCGTGGCGAAGCCATGATCTCTTTGGCTAAACTTCGATAAATTTGTGCCATTAACAATGTTGCTTGAGTACTATGATCAATTAACTTGTACGACAACGCTTTTTGTAAATAACGAATAGTGATGCGCATGGCACGTTGTTTTCTTTTAATGCTTTTATCAAGCGGTAGCTTAAGTGAGATACTATCCAGCTTTATTTTATGCCATAGCGCAAGCTCTAGACTGGATTTAGAAGCCAAATATAAGCTACGCTCAGAATTTTTTAACATCTCAGAATCATGGTACTTAATTATATTATTCAACCAAAATCTTTCTTTTTTCTTATTTTTTAAGCGGCTAGATAGTAGTACTAATTGCGCCCTAGCTTCTAATGCCTGATTTTCTGGTTTTGGAAATACCGCAATGTATTCTTTAAAATAACGGTAGGATTTTTTGAGGTTAGACGATTTCTTATACAGTTCAGCCGTGCGCCATAGTGCACTTTTTCCCAGATCAGTTTTCTTTTCACGTAAATAGATTAAATTTGAATTATAAGCTGCTTTTTTCCAGTTCCCTGTATTTTCGTAGGCCACCACTAACTTCTCATAAATGTTATTACTCAGTTTGTTTCTAGGAAATTTTTTCTTAAATTTTATCAGTGTACTTATGACATCCTTCCATTTCTTCAATGCAAGTTGATTAGTAGCAATATCAAACTCTGCTTTCGCTATAACAACTAAATCGTTAGATAGTAGAGACAGTCGACGATAATGTTTAATAGCTCGCTCTAAATCACCTTTTTTCTGCTCAATTTCGGCCTGTTTGTATATAGACTCAGCTAAACGTTGTTGGTAAATTTTTATTTCATTTTTTTTCAAATTATAGTTAGAATTAACTAGTTTATAATATGCTTTTTCAGATAACGAAAAATCTTTTAATAAAAAACCAGATTGCGCAATAACAAGCCAGTTAATTTTTTCTAACGTTGCAGAAAGTTTGATATTAGTAACTAATCGTTCAGATTGAGCCAATGCTAACTTTTCTTGTTTTGACATCAGTAAATTTTCAGCAAGGCGTGTTTTCACTTGAGGTATTGCAGCAGCATCGCTAAAGTTATCAATATACTGCCTCTCTAATTCAATTTCTTTTAGTATGTCATTTAATTGTTCTACCTCATTACTTTTTATTTTTTGATTACGTCGCTTAGATTGGTAAACCAGCAACGCAGAATACGCAGCTAATTCACGACCACTGTAAACTGGAAATTGATATGCAGCTATTTGATATGCTCCAACAGCAGCATCATAGTTTTTAATTTCGCGATATGCCTGCGCTAATAAGTAATAAATATCAGGAATCTTTGTATCATTAGGAAGATCTCGGATGTATTTTTTATACCAGAATATAGCCTCTTTGTATTGTTTTTGATGACCACTAGATTGTGCTCGAGAGTGAGCCCGTTGCGCCATTTTTGTCAAATAGCGTTTTAAATTTACCCTAATATTATTACGATTTGTTTCATCTGCTTGCGCCCAATATGAGCTGTCTCCACCAAAGTTGCTAATAAACATTTCCATTGCACGCCATAATTTAGATTTAAAGCCAGCTTGTTTGTATGACGTTATAATCTTTGACTGATAATAATGTTGTTGTGGTTCATTAGGATACCACCGTAATAACGCTGTATAACTTTTAACTGTGTCACTATAACGTGATTTTTTTTGATAATAATCTGCTATTGAAAGCAACACTAATTTTTGTAATTCATCATCAGCGTGCTGTTTAAAGTATGTCTCAATGCTATTAACTCCATTCACATTAGCAAAAGCAATCGCCATGATACGTACCAGTTCAGTGCTGAATTCATCTTTTGGGTTATTTTTTATTTTTTGAGTCTTTAATAAAGCATGAAATTGTTCCACTGCTAAATTATATTTCGCCACTTTAAAATAACTCCAAGCAAGCTTATATTTTGCCTTGTTAAATAATGGTGATTTTTTATTATTTACTATTTTTGAATATATTTCTACAGCGGAATTATACTGTCCATACGAAAAATCAATTTCGGCACGGCGAAAATTTATTTCATCATGTAATTCATGTTTTGGATATTTTTTTGAAAGCAACTCTAAATAATGCCGAGATTGAGTTAGGTCACCGGCTAAATCATATACTCGAGAAAGTTGATAGATAATATCGAAACGTTTAAAGCCGCTATTTTTTTCTAATAACAAATCACGGTAAATTGTACTCGCTTTAATTAGCCTATTATTTATCCTATTGTCTTTCTTACTTTTACTAATAGTAATATAGTGTTCAGAATCTACGTATAAGCTGGCCAGCATAAACATGGCTTTATTTTTGACACTCGACACTCTCGATTTTGAAATAATTATTTTTAATGCTTTAACTGTATTAATTAAATTAGTATTAACATGAGTAATTTTTGATTTTTTTAATTTAAATCCAGTACTGCTATTTTCACTATAATAGCGGTATTGATTGTTTTTCGATTTAACTTGCTGATTAACAGCCATATTTTCTCGAACTAACCATAGAATTTTATTTTCAGATGGTAATGCTAAGTTATCAGCATCTTGAATCAATGATCCACGTAATAACCGTTTTAATTTTTTTCGTTGTTGTTTTAATTTCATCACCGATTTTTTTATTATTTTTGGTAATTTATTCATATTAGAAACCAGTTTCTTAAAATGAGCATTAAGCAATAAACGTCGTTTTTTAACCGGTATACCTAATAAAAACCGAAGTGATTTAGCGGCTTTATTAAAATCTATATTAATAGGAGCTGTAACGATTCTTTGCGGTTTTTTTGGTACTTTATCTTCTTTAGCCTTATTACTAACAAGCCACCATCGTTGTTCAAACGCTTTGCCTTTTAGCCATATTGACAAACCATCAAGTAATTGATAACGACTATAATTGGATTTAGGAACACCAACCAGATCCGTTAATAACTTTTCTAAGAGTACATTATTTTTCTGTCCACTATACTTAGTTTTGTTTGTATTGCTGTTGCGAACAGAGACTTCTTTTACCTTTTTTCCCCAAAATTTTCGCCCTTTCTTTAAAATTTTGTTGTAATAGACAATATCGCGTTCACTTTTTAACAAACTATTTTGTAAACTATTGTTACGCTCAATTTCTTCTAACAACTGTAAACTATACCAATTTAACGTAGATTCAAACGCAATTTCACTACTAGCAATAGTACGATGCAGTGCACTGTTTAAATATTTTTGTGACGATAATGTATTAGCTGTTTTGATTTTTGTCGAATAGCCAACTAATAGAGCATTTAAATATTTTTTACGTAATACTGCAGAATATTGCTGTTGCTTTAAGTTTTTCAATATTGTCAACACTTTAATATTAACATAGTCAAGATCTGAGGAACTATTATTTCGCTGGCTAAACTCGAACAATGGCGCTAGCGCTAAGTCATACTTTTTATTATTAAGCAATATTTCTGCTTTTATTTTTAATGACAGGTTATACGATATAGTATTGGCCCTTATGGTTGAAAGTAACCTTAATGCTCTATCAAGCTCACCAGATAAACCAAACGATAAACTCTGAATTAAAACAAGGTAACTTTTTGAAGTTTCATTTAATTTTATATAGCTTGGACTTTCTACTATTTTTGATATTTGAGTTAAAGATTTCTCATACTGCTTATCATGAAGATACACTATCGCTAAACTTAACTGTGCCAATTGATAGAATTTTGACTCTATTGCTATTTTTGATAATATTTTTTCCGACTGAAGAATATTATTTTGACGGCTACTAATAATAGATTTTAGTATCACGACTATATCACCATCATCGTCACTCGCTGGCGTGATATTAACGAGTACTTTTTGTGCTAAACCCATATTATGTGAATTGAGTGCATTGATCGCAATAGCAATAGCTTGTTTAGTATATGCAGTGGAATTCGAGGTTTGATTTAAACTTGATAAATTATCACTATTTGATATTTTATTATGTTGACGCAATAATGCTTTCAGGTTCGTTCCTTGATATTTTTTTTTCACCATCCATTGCATTAATATTGGTGTTAATAGCTGCCACTGAAGTTGATACGAAACATAGTCATTCTTTTCTGGCTGCTGGACAAAAGCATATGAGGGAACAGCTTTAAAAACCAGCAATAACAAGCTAATTGTAAGCCAATGCAGTGTTGTGTTTCGAAACACTATCATTGGCTCTGCCATGTTTCTAGTTTAATTTGGGAACCAACCAGGTCAAGACTCAAAAATTGTGGATCATTTTTTTTTTCAAATTCCAACTTTCGTTTAATTACGGCGTGATTCAGACTTGTCATTTCGACCTTAACCGTATGTTGTCCAGGAGGCAATAACAACGTCACTAGCCGTAATACCCCCCGGCTCATTAGTTTCTCAAGATCGTTTCCCTTGTAGTGGTATTTTTTTATTAACGTGTTATCGATATAAAGGCTTATTGTTTGTAGCAATATTTGCGCGCCTAAGTCCTGTTTCATCAATACAACGAGTTGATCTCTTTCGGGATCAATTAAGGACTTTTCAATTGAATGTATTTTATTCAATAGCTGTAATGATTCGTAATTAACAAGCCTACTTTGAATCAATACTGAATTATTGAAGTGTTGATAACCAGTTTTATCGTCACTAGTTGCATGTGCGAGTGTTGTTGAAAAAAGCAAAAGAAAAAATAATGTTGTTTTGTTGTCCAGAATAAACATAATGTGATGAATCAAGCCATACTATAAACCACTAACTCAAAAACATCATTTCTGCAAAATGAGGTGAAATTTGCACTTACACCAGTATATTGGAAAAACGCTTTACGGAAAAATAAAGTCTATTTATCGAAATAAATTACTAATTTTTGATCTGCGCAACGAATGTTCTATTAAAGTTAAATAAACGTAGCTTGTATTATAGTCAATTAACAGCCACAGCATTTGATCTAAATCATGCCACTAAAATAAATTTAATGTCGATAGCTGAAATTTCGAAAAACGGCGACTAAATAACTGTTCCAACCCTATTCACTTTTATAACTATTGTACTTTAAAGTCGATTTCACAACACAGCTATTAATGTGTTAATCCGTCGAGTAATATGCTAGTTTTGGAATGAATATATACCTAGATAATCTTAGCTAAGCAACAATTTTGACTTTCGACGCTACTTCCATGAATAATTCAACTTCAGTTTCACATTGTTTATTGTGTTGCATGATAACGTGATCGGCTAAGTACATATAATCTGTTGATGCTGCTGACTCGGCATCATAATCAATAATTGGGATTCCCATACAGACGGCTTCTCGTAACCGAACGGTATTGTGTATGGCTATAGGTAATACGTGTTTTGGGTAAGTATCCCTGAGTTGGTTTAAGAAAGTGCGTGCGAACTTGGTTCTTTGATCCACCATGGTTGGTAATAACGAAAATGGCAACGATACGCCATTATTTTTTTCAAATAATGATATTTTATCAATAACTCTTTTTATGCTTTCAAAAGAAAATGCACTCATGTCGGAGGGAATAATAATTTCATCCGATGCCAACATTCCTAGCGTGGTACTTTGATTAATCATTGAGGGACAATCAATAATGACATAATCATACATATAAGATACTTTACTCAAACTTTGTGATAATTGATTATTCCACTGTGTGTCTTTTGCAAAACGTTCAATTTTTTCTAGCGTATCTGTTGCGGGAATAATATCAATACCGGCAACGATAAATTTTACAATTATTTCTTCAATATTTACCTGCTCTGTAAATAACTCATACAAGCCTGAACCACCGGTATTGTGGTAATTAACCCCTAAAGTAGCATGTCCTTGCGGATCTAAATCGACTAATAATACACGTAAACCTTTCCAACCTAAATTACAGGCAAGATTAATTGCGGTTGTTGTTTTACCACAACCGCCTTTACTATTTATAATTGATATCGTTCGCATATATTCATCTCCTATTAATTACCAATTACTCAACTTTTTTTAATTGCTTCCACTTCATCAAAAAGATCTTGCTGTTGCGTTAAACCAACAGTTTGTAATGCTTGAGCTTGTTCAGTTAATTTTGCAATATCAACAATCCATTCCTGACCCGATAGGACTTCAAACGCAGAACCTTGGTGGAACACTAAAATTGTTTCACCATTAGCCACAATGGACAATTCAGATAATGGATAGTTTACATCAGGTAATAACGTCACTAATTTAGCAATACAATGACGTATTTTTTGTGTTGACACACCCGCACGCAGTAAAGTTGCGATGGTTTTAATGGTTACTAAATCATGAAAGGAAAACCGGGCATGTCCACCACGCGTTTGCATGGAAGGAGTGATTAGAGCCGTTTTGCACCAATAATGTAATTGGCGTTGGCTAATTGTGGTAATACGAGTTACTTCGCAACTCGAGAAACCTTGTTTTGCCATTCCAGTAATACCAAGGGAAATGAAATATTACTTAAAACATTAGTCTCTAACATTATAATGTCAAGGATTATGACAAATTAGCGTCTTTTTGTTAATTTTTTAAATTAACAGCTATGAATTTAACTATAAAAAAAGGGCTAATAAATAGCCCTCTTTATGTATTATCACAATCTTAGTCAATTTGGCCTTGCCTTTGCGTCATCTAAACAATTCACCGTGACTGGGCTAATAATGACTAAAATAGAATTATTCTTGAAAAAAATCAGGAATTCGGTTTTTTAACGCATTAAAACAATCTCGATCAATAGCTAAATCACACTGTTTATCCATTATCAATAATACCTTGGCTAATGGTGATGCACTAGTACTAGCCGAATCAGTCAGCAATGTATCAAATATATTTGCAACACTAATAATTCTGCTTTCCAACGATATTCGAGATTCACTAATACCTCTTGGATAGCCCTTGCCGTCCAGTCGTTCATGATGAGAACTAACAACTTTTGCAAGTTCTTTAAATGACTGCATGTGCCGTAATAACTCAAACGTGTTTCGCGTGTGATAGTTTGCTTGTTGCAGTTCAGTTTCAGTCAACTTAGTTTGTTTATCCAAAATTAAATTACTTAGCCCCATATTACCAATATCGTGTAATAACGCACCTCGATAAAGCCAGCGACGGCGGCCAACAGAAAGACCTAATTCATTTGCAATAGCATCTGAATACAATGCAACCCGTGTACTATGTCCCTGTGTATAGGGACTCTTAGAGTCAACAATCTGAGCAAATGCGGTTGCAATATCATCTAACCGTTCATCATCGATAGTCACATTATTTTTATCAGAAACTAAAGCATAAACGTGTTGTTTTAAAGCTGTTTCTGAACTAAAAGACGTTAATATGCTTTTGCTATTCTCATGGCTTAAAAAATCCACTGCAATTGTCACAAGCTCAGGATTAAACCAAGTTGATGAACGCTTTTGTAATTCCTCTAGAGCTTTATCAATGCCAAATTGTTGATAATGAACATCAAAAACTTCAGAAATTAGTGCTATTTGAGAATTGATTGGGATAACATGATCTTTAATACCATCGGAATGTCCACTACCATCCCAGTGTTCGTTTAAACTGTGGATGCCGTCTGCAACATGATCATTAAATCCTAGTTGAATTACTAAGTCGGCTCCACGTTCTGATCGGGTTCGTATTAATTGATTTAGATAGTATTGCCCATTTAAAAAAAGAGGTAACATTTTAGAGACACGAGTTAACAAATTTGACTGCAAACTCGTGTGATTAAGAATAAATTGAAATGCCTGAAAGAAATTATTATGATTTAATATTTTTAAGCCCTGTTTAACCTCTTTTTCATCAGCATTAAATAACAAGCTTAACTTTGACGAAATACTACTGCCACCAATATCTTTTAATAATAATACATAATACAAATCCCATAGTTCATCAGTTTTTAAGGATAGTATTTTACCAATTTCACTGCCCAGCCAACAACACCGCAGGCTATGGCCGGGCTTGAGTCCTTCTGCCATATCAAGAGTATAACTAAATGAGCCTATTACTTCGGATAATAACAATCGGTGAGGCTGAGGTAGTAGATCAACAACACTAGCAGTCGACATTAGCTGAGGTTACCTTACAAATAATAGATATTAATTGAACAAATTTTAAACATGTCTATTAATCGGCATTACACACAACAGCTTTAATCAAAAAAGAGCATAACCTCAAGATCAAATATAATAACGAAAAAAAATATTTAAACTAAAATTTAGAAGCGACTATCTTAATTTAAGTATCGATGAAATCGTTTATATCGATACTCATATTAAATAATATGCATGAATGATAGGTGAATAAATCCTGACAACGGTAGATTGAATATTGTGAAAACGAGTGTAGAACCATTATATATAATCGTATTTAAGTTAAAAATCTTTCGCCAAAAATAAACGCAAGCCTTGTGCCCCACCGGTAATCCATTTTATAGCAAGGTAACCACTCACATCGACGTGATAAGCTAATCCAATGCTATATACGATAGGTAATTTATTCTTAAAATTTATAGTTTGCGTCAATGGTTCTAACGCGCGCTGTGAACCGACAACGTGATAATAACGCGCATCAGCTAATACTTGTAGACGTTGTGTAAGTTTGTAATAATTTCTAAACCCTACAGTTAAATCATACCACTGAATATTAATTTTTTGTTCCCCATCACGACCTTCTAATTGATGGTATTGATATTGTGAAAACATTTTTAATTGGTATGAGGATACATTCAGTAATTCGTAATTAAGACTTATACCGCCAAAATAGCCAGCAGCATATTGTGCAGCAACAATCGTATTTTTATCTTGAATCTGTTCTTGATAACCAAAAAGAATACGGCCACCAAGCTTTTCTGTGATTTGTTCCGAACGATAACCCGTGGCCGAAGTGAGTCTGGTTTGCAATATTACGCTATCATACAATCGTTCAGATTCAGTATGCGTAATATGTAAATTAAAACTGCTTTTATTTTTGGGGTTAGCCCAGACAGTAACTTGAGGTAAAGCAAACATTATTAACAAGAATGTAGTTAAATATAATTTAAGAAAACTGTTTTTTTTGACAAAAATACTCATAATATAATAATAAACGATATAGTTTAATAATGTTTTATCTAGTTCACTTTTTTGATTCTAAATAAGCCATTTAACGCATCATCACTCGTAAAATAAATATTACCATCCGGCGCATTAATAACCCCAACAGGTCTAGCCCAACGACTACCATTGTGTAATTGAAATCCGGTAACAAAATTATCAACTTGGATAGATTTCCCTTTATCAAATCGAACTAGTACTAATTTTGGCTCTCGACGGCCTGCTCTTGAACCTTTCAAGTTACCACGATCTGGAACAGCCCATGAGCCTCGTAAAGCAACAAGTGCGTCGCCATAAAAATTTTTGGCTATGTTACCCTGAGTAATAAATGCCACCGCCATTGGGGCGTTTCGTGCATCAAAGGTTTGCACGGGTTTGGTGACTAAAGCTTTAGATTGTGGTGAATTGCTATTAATACAATTATCTTTTGTGATTCTTTTATTAATCAACTGATACCATGGCATACCATGAAATGATCCCGGTAGTAATTTACTAAAATATTCGCGTGGCTCATTAAAGCCCCAATGATCTGGACCATTATTACTAGCATACATGATTCCTGTTGTTGGGTGCCAGTCAAAACCTACCGGATTACGCAAACCACTGGCAAAAGCCAACCAACTCATACTGAGTTTTTTAGATTCATCTAATACCATAATACCACCACGTTGCTGTGATAGCTGATATCCATTGCCAAGATATTGGTTACTGCAATTACCCGAAATTCCCAAACTTAGATACAATTTTTTATCTGGACCTAGCCGCACCGTTCTACTGTTATGACCAAACCCACCAGGCACAACAGCATACCGTTTAATATCGGAGTAAAGTATTTTTTTCTGTCCATACTGATAAGGTGCTCGATATAAACCATTTGTTTGAGCAATATAAATAAAATCACCTCGAACCACGATACTGTGAGGATAATTATTTAATCTAACTAATTTAGTTGCTTTATTATAAGGCGCACTTAAACGATAAACATAACCAGATTTTGAGCCTATAAACATTTCACCTTTTTCACTGACACTAATTATTCTAGGTCCGTCCAGTGCTAACACAAACTCCAATTTTAATTTATTTGGTACAAGCACATCGTAGCGGTTATTAGCAATTTTAAATTGTTGGCTATCGTATGTTATCGGGGTAACATCGGCTAAAACTAAATCTACATTGAGTAACAGCACGATTATCAGTGAAAGGTGGTTATATAATATTTCCATAAATTAATTAAAAACGAGATAACTTAAAATATAGGTTGAATAATAATTAAAGTCAGATCATCTGAGTTACTATTATTTTTTTGATGTGATTTTAATTCAGTCTTAATATTATTCAAAATACTATCGGGCGAATTATCGCTTTCCTTTATGATATCGATTAATTTTTGTTCGCCAAATAATTCACCTTCTGGTGACATTAATTCAGTAACACCATCAGTATACACTACTAGTATATCATTTTTGTTTACTATCACTTCCGATGACAACCATTGGTTGCCTTGACTAATACCCAATGGAATACCAACGTTTTTTGATAATATTTCAATACTATTATCGCTGCGTTTTAAAATGGGTGGTGGATGTCCGGCATTGGCATAACTTAAAATATGACTTTGAGTCTCAAAGCTACTAACAAAGGCTGTAATGTAGCCATTTCGAATTAAACGTGTAAATAAATATTTATTCGCATAATTAAAAACGCCAGCAGGACCAAGTTTAACATTAGGTTGATAGGTACGCAAAATGGCATCAAACATTGATATTTCGACTGCTGATGCCGAACCATGCCCCGATGCGTCAGCAATAATTATACCAAATAATTCATTTTCAGTTTCATCTGAATCTGATTCATCTGTTTTTATAAAGTCAGTTAATCGTGCAATATCATAATAATCACCACCGGATGATTTATACGGTTGATATAAAACCGCTGTATTTAATTCATTAAATTGAAGCTCACCTTGTGGTAGTAATTGTTGTTTAATATTTGCAACTGATTTTAATTCACTCGCAATCCAATCATTGGCTTCTTGTAATTTTTGAGACTCTTGAATGCTGTCAATATAATTTATTATTAAGGTAGAGACTAACAGTGTTCGCTCAATATCTACTTTGTTATGTTGATTACTGTTTGGAAATAATAAAACAAACCATCTATTTATCGCGCCATGATGAAAAATCGGAAAAGTGATTGCATCGATATAATCTTTAAAAAAATCATTAAATATTGAATGAATACCATACTCTTTACCAACAATAATTGTCGGTTCATTTATATTAAAAAATGCTTTTAAACTATCCCCTGAAAATTGTTTCGTACAATTCTCGTGTTGTAAAACATTTTGTTCTTCTATGCAAACTCTACCGGTTTGATCGTACAAGAGGGATACGGTTATTGTAGAACACGGTATATCAGATGAAGTCATTAATGCAATTGCGCATTCACCATAACGTTTACGCAATTGCCGTGATATTGAATGGAACATTTTAGAGGGGGCATCATCTTCACAACGCAATTCTGAAATTGTCTGCAATAACTCTTTCACGTCAGTTTAGTTTCATCTACAAAATAGAAGTTATTTAAATTATAGATACTATTTGTAATTATTTCCTTATTTAAAGCTAATATCAAAACTATTACGGTGGTGAGTTATTCGATGATGTCGCGATAGTATATACATTACCTGGAATCCAACTGGTTTTAACAAGCCAGGCTGACAAATCATTAGCTTCTAATGGTTTACAGATATGATGTCCCTGGGCTCGGTTGCAGCCTAAAATATCGAGTAAATCATAGGTATCTTTATCGCAAACCCCTTCCGCTGTAACAATTCTGCCCATGTTATGCGCTAAATCAACCGTTGAACGCACGATAACAGCATCATCGTCATCTTCTAGCATGCCCATTACAAATGATTTATCAATTTTAATTTCTTGAGTTGGTAATTGTTTTAAATACGACAATGAAGAAAACCCTGTTCCAAAATCATCAATGGCTAGTTTAACTCCAATTTGATGTAATTGCCCCAATACATCTTTTGCCCGTTTCAAATCGGTCATCATGCTGTTTTCTGTGATTTCTAAGGTAAGTTCATTTGGTACGGTATTACTCGATAAAAGAATTTCATTTAAATATTTTGGAAAACTTGAATCTTGAATATCTGACATTGATAAATTGACATGTAAATCAATTTTAAAACCTTGTTTTTTCCAACGGTGAACCTGTACTAAAGCACGTTCAAGAACCCATTGAGTGATTAAACTCATGATGCCCGCATTTTCAGCCAACGGAATAAATATTTCAGGAGAAATTACCCCAGACTCAGGATGGTTCCATCGTATTAGTGCTTCGACACAAGCGACTTCTCCTTTGCTCATATCAATAATAGGCTGATAATAGACTACCAACTCTTTATTTTTAATTGCTTTATGTAATTCGCCAGTTAACTTTAATCTATTTAATGAATATTGATCTTGCTTCTCATCATAGAGGGTGTAACCCGACTGTTTTGATTTAGCAACATACATGGCGATATCGGCTTTTTGCATCAAGGTGTCACAATCAAAACCATCATGAGGATAAACCGTTATCCCGATACTCATTGCAACATTTAAATTATGACCTTCAACTTCAAATGGTACAGCCAAGCTTTTAATTAACTTCAACGCTATTGCTTGTGCAATTCCCGAACCGGTATCGGGTAACACTATCCCGAACTCATCACCACCAATTCGAGCAAGTGTATCAGCATTTCGAATGATTTTTTTTAATCGAGGTGCAATCTGTTGGATCAATAAATCCCCCGCGACATGCCCGAGAGTATCGTTAATTTCTTTAAATCGATCTAAGTCCATTAACAAAATGCTAACCTGCTTTTGTTTTGGATTTTGGCCACTGATCGCTTGTTTAATTCTCTCGAGCAGTAACTGTCGATTTGGAAGTCCCGTTAAATTATCGTGCAAGGCATGATGTCGTTCTAATAAGGCGATATGCTGCATTTGTAGAATATTTTGAAAATTTATACGACTAACCATTAACACAAAAAAACTACCGCCAAGTAATAACAATGAAACAATTAAGTCATTATTACTCGCAACACGGTTATAAACTGAGACACCATAAGTGATGAAACCGGTAATGAAGAAAATAATTAAAATATAGAGAAATTGCCAATTAGCACCGATTTGAAAACGATTATTCATAATGCGGCGTGTCGTGAATAACGAAGTTAACATCAGAAAACAGCCTACAATAACAGCACCTAAAGATACGACTTTCAATACCATCATGAATGATAAACCTGTAGATTTAATGAACGAATTATTATTATTTTAGAACACGTTCTATTTTAGTTAGAATTTATCTTTATAGCAATCAGCTTTAAAAGAAACTAGCTCATATAACATAATACTCAAACATTAGACTTAATCCAGTGTCACTTTAGCGTTACAATGCAAGAAACAAACATGAAACATATTTTAACACGATAAATTTTATACCATGAAGTCTCAACCATGCCCATGTGGCTCTAAAAAATTATACCCTGACTGCTGCGCTTTATTTATTGAACAAGCTCAGAACCCCGAAACCGCACAACAATTAATGCGCTCACGTTATAGCGCCAATGTGAACCACAAATTAAACTATTTATTATCGAGTTGGCATACCACAACACGTCCAAACGACATGAAACCCAGCGATTTACAAACAACGAGTTGGTTACAGCTTTATATAGTAGAGTGCGGCCAAGGTTTGAAACAACATAACAGCGGAACGGTTGAGTTTGTTGCTTATTTTTTAAATAACGGCAGTCCCGAAAAATTACATGAAATAAGTCAGTTTATAAAACAACACAATAAATGGTTTTATGTAGATGGCAAGATTATTGAACAGTCAAACTACCAACCAGGCCGCAATTTAGCATGTTATTGTGGTAGTGGTAAAAAATTTAAACACTGTTGCCAAAATAAATAATGAGCTATACAAACAACCATTCAACTAAATAATAAATATATTGGCCTTCTGAGGATTTTGAAGGTCCAATGACTCTAGCGGCATATTGCATTTTATCTGGGTCACTTAGTGCAATTGCTTCTTCTCGAGAGCTTTTTACATCAACACAGCCTTTTGGAAAACGTCGCCGACTTCGCCGCGGTACATACACAATCGCAAATTGCTCCTGTGACACTTTAGACTGAGGATCGAGAGGGACGTAGCCGCGCATGGTATCGTTTTAGTTCCGTGATTTGAATTAATAGATAAAAAGTAATACATAAAATATCGCTAAGGATAATTGTAAAAATGCAAATATACCGGCTTTTTTCACAAAATCCACAAATGATAATTTTATTCCGTGTTTGTGAATTATTGTAACAGCCACCAAGGTAGAGGCACTACCGATTGGTGTAATATTACCACCCAAATTAGCACCAAAGACTACCGACCACCATAATGGTGAGTCACTTGCCGTGCCACTTGCCGCGAGTATTTTAGCCAGCATTGCTGCAAGAGGGATGTTGTCGGTGACTGAGCTTGCCACTGCCGACGAGATTAACAATGCAGCCGTTCCTTGCAAGTTTTTACCTTCACCAATTAAGACTGAAATACCCTCGCCCATCAAGGTAAGTACTTCGGTAAATTCCATGACATTGATTACTACAAACAATGCAACAAAAAATGCCAATAAATCCCAATCAACTGATTTATAAAATTGGTCTACTTCAGACTTATAACGAACCAACATAATTGCAGCAAAGGTTAATGCCACAAAACCCATGCCGAGATCCCGTGCAATAGGCAATACCGAAGTAGATGCGATAAAGACGATAAACAACAATAACATTGTACCTGCAAACCAAAAAAAGGCTTTACTCTCAATACCGTCGTTTTCATCAAAACCTGATATTAATTGTGCCGCTTCCTGACGTTGTTGTACGGTTGCGAGTTTTTTAATGTTAAATATTTTTGCACCGATAATTATCGTGCCAATTGTTGCAAACAATACAAACGGACTCGATTTAAGGAAGAAATCAACAAAGCTAATTCCCGCTGCATTGCCCACAATAATATTGGGTACTGAACTGATTAAAGTTAACAATCCACCAATATTGGTCAACAATGCTTCGGTCAATAAGAACCCAAGTAACAACTGTTTTTGATTTAATTTTGACAACGATACCGCTGTTAATGATCCAACAATAATCATTGCGGTAACGTTGTTTAATACCGCAGAAAAAACCACGGTCATAATGCAGTAAAACCACAGTAATTTTAATGGGTCTCCACCCGATATTTTAGTTAACCTAATGGCTATCCAAGTAAAGAGACCCGAGCGCGAGGTAACATCAACAAAGATACTCGAACCTAATATAATGGCAATAACACCCCAGTCTACTGCCGTTATATAGATTGGAATTTTTACGTGATGATTACCGGGCAGAATAACGTCGCCAAACGGAATAAGATTAAAGTATGTTGCCACTACTAAAGTCACAATGGCAAACACACTCACTATAATCGATTTTTTTGCATGTATTTTTTCTTCAAATGCCAATGACACAATCATCAGTAACAAAAAGCCGGTGAATAATAATGTAATTTCGATCGGAACTTCGGCTGCTATATTAGCCACTGAATCTATTGCGCCTTGTACATTTGCCTGATTGGCTTGATTTTCACTCATAAATAGTAAACCTGAATTATATTAATAATAATGGAATTGCGCGTAACTCGACGACCAGAGGATAAGCTAAACCGTGCATCGCCATCTGCTCTTTATCTTTGGTGTTCATCACCAGCAGATCAACTTGATGTTGTTCAATGTACTTTCGATATTCGGTTAAATGATGCCCAAAACCAATCACCTTTTCGACCGTTATCGGTAATTTTTCGTGCTTTAATACACTATCAACAGAATGTATATAATCCTGGGGGAGTTTGAGTAACTGTTTAGAAATTTTTTCTCGTGCGTCATCAGTATCAATGGTTGGAATTTTGGAAATAGCGTCAATATATTTTTCAAACGTTATTGCATTTTCAATATGCATTAAATACAGTTTACCGTTTTTTTCAGTAAATTTTGTGGCGTAATTTACCAAATCATCATCTGCTGACAAATGGTCGGTTATGGCCATAACAACATTAGTATTTTTTAATGTATGTTCGTATCGAGTGCTATCTAATGGATGAGGAACAACCAGTATTGGAATTGTCGTTTTTTGAATTAATACATCCAGATGCTCACCAAGACTGTGACTATACTGCCATGTGGAGCTTTGCAAATTACGATACGTAAAAATCAAATCCGGTTGCAGTTGATTAATACTATCAATTAATTCCTGTGTCGTTTGAGGTTCGATTAATGATAATGATAACCACTTAGTATCATTATCGATATCAATACAATTTGAAAACAATTTTACTTTTGTTTCAAACTCATGATGCTCGGCTGACTCTAAATCTGATAGAACTAACACTTTTGCAAAACGAAGCTGCCTGTACTCAAACACATCGTGTAGTGCTGAACGAAAAACACTCTCAAATTGGTCTACTTTACTCATTAAATCACCTATAACCTAGTAGCATATATACTATATAAACAATACTAACAATAACTAAGCCAGCACCCCAACTTATTATCCACAATTGCTTACCGAATCGTCCCCCAATAACAAAAATAATACCAATCAATAAACCGATAACGGCTGTCAGTAGCAATACATTATTACCAATTATGGGGTCGATAACACCATCAACCTGATTTATAAATTCTTCCTCACGGTAGCGCATGTTAATTCCTGATAGTTTAAAAAACTTAGTAAAAGAATATAGGATGAACTGAACATTATTAATTTATTGTTATAAAACAACTACATATAGCTTGGTTTTAATAAATATTAAACCGCAATATCTGGATAGTTTATACTAAAATAAAACTCTATATTGTATTAATATCATAATCTCAGGTTGACAGAAAATTATATAAATGAATAGCCAGCACAAACCTCAAACGCATAAACAGTATCAGGAACGAATTAATCTAGTTTGGTTATTTATTCAAAACAATCTTGATGAAAAATTACAATTGGATGAACTAGCTGGGATAGCACTATTATCGCCGTATCATTTTCATCGAATTTTTACGGCACTAACCGGAGAATCGATAATTCAATACGTGCGACGACTTCGCTTAGAACGTGCTGCAAATAAAATTATTTACTCTGATTTAGACATTACGACAATTGGACTCGATAATGGTTATGAAACACCTGCGGCATTCTCGCGCGCATTTAAACAACAGTTTGGTTTATCGCCCTCAGTATATAGAAAAACCAAAGATTTAAAGTTAAAAGATTCAAGTTTAAATACTAAGCAGACACACGCAATTAAAAATAAATATTTAGAATATTCTATTGTCCACTTTAAACCGAAAAGAGTGTTGTTTATTAGGAAAACAGGTGACTATATGAAGTCGGCATTTGATGCTTGGGATTGCATAATGAGCTATGCAAAAGAGAATAATATTGTGACTGCAGATTCACTAAATTTTGGTATTCCATTAGATTCTCCAGATATTACAGCAGCAGAAAATATTCGTTATGATGCTTGTATTACCGTCGATGACACTATCAAGCCTGATGGCGAATTTGGAATTCAAACCATTAAGGGCGGACGTTATGCTGTTTTTATGCATTGTGGCCCTTATCAAAAATTGGAAGATACTTATAATCAAATTATATTAAATTGGTTACCGAGTACCAATTATGACCTGATGGATGCACCCGCATTTGAGCACTATTTAAATTCAGAGTGTTTGGAATTAGCTCCTGAAGAATTAAAAACTGAGATTTATATCCCTATTCAATAATATTAAGTTTTGACTCATGGACGGAGGCATAAAAAAATCACCTGTTGAAAGATGTTTTCAATTTTTATTTTTTGACACTATATGAACATCACATTGGGGATATGGGATCGTAACGCCATTTTCTTTAAAGGATTTCCATATCGCCAAATTTACTTCTGATTTTACCGCGCCAATACCATTTTGAGGGTCGTTTACCCATAACCGTAATTCCAATTCAATGCCGTTATCACCGAAATTTAATAGCCGTGCTTGAGGCTTGGGTGTTTTTAATACCCGTTCACTCGCATCACATGCATTGGTCATCAGAGACATCGCAAATTCTGGATCATCTTGGTAGCTTATTTGAACCGGTAATTTCACGCGAACATGACGATCACTGAAGCTCCAATTGGTAACTTCCGACGTTATTAAATTTTCATTGGGTATCAAGGTTTCAACACCTTCACGATCACGTACCACGATATATCTGGCATTTAATTGCACCACCCAGCCAAAACGATCCCCAACACTAATGACATCACCGGGTTTTATGGAACGATCAAATAATAATATAAAACCGCTGATGAAATTACTCGCAATACGTTGAAAACCAAAGCCTAATCCAACACCAAGTGCCCCACCAAATACGGTTAGAGTGGTTAAATCTATCCCTACACTGTTTAATGCCACTAAAATTGCAATAGCATATAACAAAACTTTGCTAATCTTACTCAAAGCAACTCTCATACTGGCACTAATGAATTCAGATTGTCGAGCGCGCTCTTCAATTAAATTAGCAACCCAACTTGCCAAAACTATAAATAGCCCCGAAAATAGTGTGAACTTCATTACCGATAAAATCGATATTCGTGAATCACCTAATGACAAACCCGGTCCATCTAAAGCTTGTAATATAATATCCAGCCAACCAAAAATATGCAGCGCAACAATAACCCAAATTGTCGTGCTTATAATTCCTTCCCAGGCTTTAATACCGCGTGACTGACCAAATGCACGCCTTAATAAATACACTGATAACCGTATCGCCGCTAACGAAATAAGTAGCGGCGTTAAAATATTCAATATCGAATTATCATAGTTATAAGAGACTAAAATGCCGTCACCCGATAAGGTGAACAATAACATCACCAACGGGAAAACCACTCTACTACTGCTATTTAACGCTAAACGTAATGCGCTGTGTTGATCTTTTGATTCTGTACGAGATAACAGAAATTTCTGCCACTTTTTATGTGCCAATAGTGCAAAACTGGCTGCTATTATAGTTATTAATAACTGTAATGCACCAGACACAGTAAAAACTGCTGTAGACCAACTTTGAATACTTGACGTTAGTGTTGAAAAAATATCGTTCACTTTAATTGATTGCTTATGTAATTTGTTAGTTTATAGAATACGCTGCATATTACTACACACTATATCGCTTTAATTGTATTGTATTTAAAATACATATAACTATCAATAACCTATTATTATTCCAATAACAATTTCAGACTAACTTATTTGGTTAGACAAAATTTTAATACTAATGATTTTAATTTTGCAGCCGCTATAATTGTATTAGCAATTTTTTTTTGATTAACATTATAGGGGAAAATAATGCACACAGTATGCGTACACGTCGATGAAACTATGGACTCAGATTTAATGAAAAAAATTAAACTCGGTTTATTACAAGAAAAAAATATTAACAATGTCGAAGTAAATCCAAAACAACCTCATGATATCATGGTTGAATACAGTGAGTCGCCCGATCTACCGCTGGAAATAACGCATCACCTGAAAAAATTTGGCTTACATTCGGATATTTGGTGCGGTTAATTTTTAAATTAAATATCAAGCACTTGATGAAATGACAGAATATGAGAAAGGAGCAATATTAAATTATTGTTCCTTTAATTTAAAGTTATTCCATAAATTAGCTAAAAATAAAATTAAAATGTGATTAAAAATAATGCCCTGAATAAAACATAGAACGGTCACTATTTTGCATTTCAAACTCACCACTAGAATTACACATAACAGCTTCGACTAATGCCGACTTCACCGTTTTTTTATCAACCACTTTAGGCAATAACCGTTGCATTTGAAACAAACGATTGACATGTTTACTCGCCAACTTTTCTAAATTGGCCCGAGATTCGTCGGTAATATGCTGTAATAACAATAAAAAGGGTGACTGCCATGAAAAAAAATCGTTTACAACCCTACAGGTATCGCGGTCTAACCAATCATCATTTAACAGGAGTATTGGAAATTCTTCTAGTTTTAATTTACGCCCTTCTAGAAAAGCAACATCAGACGATGATCTTAAACCTATGCCATCACCATCAGTGTTTCGTAAAAACCACTGAGTATTATTAATACTACCCGCTGATTCATCAACTTGCTGTGCCAACCAATCAGCATGATTAACATCATTGTTTGATTTTTCTTCCAGACATCGTGAATTAAACGAACCTTGACACCTAAGTCCTGGACGCCAGTGTTTAGGTTGATATTCCAGCAATTCATTTTCAAAACAAACACTGTGTAATAATGCTAAGGGCTTATCGCAATACTTGTCGAGCAACCATAATTCATAATTATCTTTTAATGAAAATGGAACCTTATCCGAATGTTGTTTAACTATTTCTAACAGTTCCAAACCACTTTGTTGTATTGCTTCATATTCCATGGTGCTAATTAATGGCGCTCGAATTAACCCACCCTGTTTACTCCAAACACCAAATTTGATATCCGGTGTTTCAATGCGCACATCGCCATCAAAAGCCATGCCTTGAAGTGCTTCATCGTGCAAATACAAAATCCAATGTATGCCATCTGTTGTCACGGCATCAGCGTTACCCACTTCAATGACATTCATTACGCCTCGAAATGGATTTAACATGCGTTGACTAAAACAATGTGGCTTAAACTGATTCATTTAATTCTACTTCACTCTCATATTAAATATGTCTCATCATTAAATCATGCAATTGTTGTGCTACATTCACTATTAATATTTGATAAATAAAACTTATATTAAAAGCATAGATCAAATTTATTAAAAGTAAAAATTGAATTTATTCAATATGTTAAGTTAAACGTATTAACTACACATTGTGGCAATATTATATAGACAATTTGAATGAGAATAGGTTGATAAAAAAATGTGGATGGTGTCACAATAGTGACATTTTTTGTATGAATAAAGCGACTAAGGAAATTTATAAATACGAATTAAAAATCCGACAACGGTACGGTAACGTCTTTGAATTTATACCAGAATATTGATAAATACGTTGCCGTAATTGAGAGGTCGTCACGTGTTTCTTCACAAATGCACCAATGGCATTTTCAAATGCCGGTAAGGTAAATTGAAAGGCAGAATCGAACTTGTTGGCGACTTTACTCGATTGAAAGTAACCACTTTGCTTTAAATTTTTAGGTGAAATAAAATTGATCACCAACGTACCCTTAACGTTTAAATTTGATTCCAATAAATTAAACCACTCAACATTGGCATCAATCGCTCGAACAGGCTCACTATTATCTTCACCAAATAAATCATCGATGATAATATCAAACGCCGGCCCCTTATATTGTTGCATCCACAATTTAGCATCTGACTCTATAACAGTCGCTAACTGTTCGGTTATATTGAAATATTTTTGCGCAATTTCGATATGAATGGGGTTAAGTTCAACTCCAGTTATCTCCAAGCCGCTGTGAAAATGGTGTAAATGATGTATTACTGCACCACCGCCAACACCAAGTAGTAATACTCGTTTTAAATTTTCTGCAGTATAAAAAAAACTCGGTAGGACAATTAAATCCCAGATACCACCAATAACATTACGGTGCGGATGATATTGACTGTGAAAAACGCCATCAGTGTACAAGCGGGTTGTTTTACCGGCTTGACGAACTTCATAATTAACATCGTTGATGACTTTTTGCCAAACTATCGACATAGTAAGCTCATAATATGGCATTCACTATTATAATTCATTAATCCACTGCTGAAGTAGTTCAACTTCCCTAGTTAAGTAACCTTCGTTATTTGAAGAACTAGCTAACACACTAATGCCTTGGCATCGTCCCATTAAGTGCATCGATAAAAATACAGCATCTTGCTCATGCCCAAGTGCGCTAAATTGTTTAACCAACCAATTTTGAAATAAATCAAACATACTATTTGCATCATTTTGTAAAGCATGGCGTAATTTATTCAACTCAAGACACAATGAGCCAATTGGACAGCCATAACTGTTAATAGTAGATTGGCTTTTTACCAACATTAGCGTGTAATTTTTAAGACGCATACGTGCCTCGGGATATTCCTGTTCCCAATTACGCAGCATTTGGTTAATATCAGAACGGCGTTTATCAAGTACCGCTGACAATATATCATTTTTGGTTTTAAAGTAGTAATAAAAATTACCACGAGCAATGCCCGCAGAATCGGCAATATCGGTAAACGAGGTATGCTCATAACCTTTTTCATAAAAAAGATTATCAGCAATACCGATAATTTGTTTTTTGTTATTGTCGCCTTTGGTACCCATAATAATATAGTAAAATACTCCAACCGCTTTTATTCGATTATTTTGTTACATTATACAATATAACGGATCATACAATTTGCATATCAAAATCAAATTTTAATTGGCTTGCGAATTATTTATAATAATATTTTACTATTAGGCTATTGCTTCAAGTGAATCTCTAAATGGATAATCGGTATAACCTTTAGCATCACCACCGTAAAATGTTTGTTGATCCGGTGTGTTTAATTCAACATCGTCAATAAAGCGTTCGACTAAATCTGGATTTGCGATATATAACGAACCAAATGATACTAAGTCGGAACGGTTTTGTTCAACACTGTGTTGCGCGCTTGCCTTGGTATAACCTGAGTTTGCCATATAAGCACCATCAAAACGTGATTTGATTTGTGCATAATCAACTTTTGTTTGTGCTTCGCCCATGTCACCTTCTAGTACATGTAAATACGCTAAGCCATAAGCATTAATTTCATCGGTGATGTAATTAAATGTAGCTTGAGGATTCGAGTCACTAATATCATTATATGAATTCTCAGGCGATATTCGGATCCCAACTTGATCGGCTGGCCACTCTTTTAAGACTGCTGTTATTACTTCATTAATTAAACGTGCGCGGTTTTCCAAACTACCGCCATAACTATCACTACGATGATTGGTTGAATCACGTAAAAATTGATCTAATAAATAACCATTCGCGGCATGAATTTCAACGCCATCAAAACCTGCAACTTTCGCATTGTGTGCCGCTGTTTGATATTGCTGAACAATATTTTGTATCTCATTTATTTCTAACGCACGAGGTTCAACGTAGGCTTGCGGGCCTGCTAATGTCACTGCATCCCCCTGCGGTTTAATCGCAGACGGTGCAACGGGTAATGCATTATCCACCTGTAATGACGGATGCGAAATCCGTCCGACATGCCACAACTGCATAAAAATACGTCCACCATTATCATGCACGGTATCGGTTACTGTGCGCCAAGCACTAACTTGAACAGCATGATGGATTCCTGGTGTGCCAGGATAACCAACCGCTTGCTCTGAAATTTGAGAGGCTTCAGTGATAATTAACCCCGCGCTTGCACGTTGACGGTAATACTCGACATGAAGTTCATGCGGCGCACTATCGTGATTTGCTCGGTTTCTAGTTAAGGGAGCCATTACGATTCTATTGGGAATAGTTAGTGCGCCTAATTGTAAGGGGGTAAATAAAGCCTGATTACTTTTTTTATTACTGGTCATATAAACTATTCCTTTTATTAATTTTGATTTATTGGATGATCGTCTTAGTACATACTTAAAAGTAAGACATACGTCTTATTTTGTCAAACATTACTGTTGATAAAATTGAATTAATCGTCCGACAAATCAAAACTCATATTAACTCCATAAAAAACAAGGTGATACAACGGTCAAATCTATCACATTTTCACTATGTCAATATTGAATATTAGTACTTTCTAATATAGGATGCAGCACATGAATAATGTCACACAATTTTAAAGGAAGTTACATGGTAGATAATATTATATGGACGGGTTGGATTGCAGGTGGTCTTTTGGGGCTTTATGCGATATTTCAATATTGGTTATCCAATAAGCAATTAGGCTGTTCTCTAGCCTATGGTAACTTGTCACGTTATTTACCAGGTTCTCAATTTTTTAAAACGGGAGATTTTGAAAGTTTAAATAATTGGCGCTTGTGGTTTATTATTGGTATTCCATTGGGCAGTTTTATCGCTCATCTCACCTCAATTGATACGCCATTCACCCTGACCTTTGGAATGGGCGAAATGTACGACCAAATAATGCCTGAAAGCACCATTGGTAAAGTTATTTATCTAATTTCTGGTGGACTCGCGATGGGATATGGCGCTCGGGTAGCCGGCGGTTGTACCAGTGGCCACGTCATTGCGGGGTGTTCGTTAGTTAACCCAGTTAGTTTTCTCGCGGCTGCCTTATTCTTTGTTGGCGGCCTCATTACTGTGCAATTTTTATTTTTTATAAATTCATAAGGAGCGAGACATATTTATGAAATACTCATTTATTATACTAGGTGCATTATTTGGATTTTTACTAAGTCGAGCAGGTGCAACTTCACCGGATTTTTATGCTCACTTATTTTTATTCATTGATTTTCAATTATTGTGGGTAATTGTTGGTGCCATAACTGTCGGCATTATTGGTATCTTAATACTCAAAAAACTGTCTGTTCGTTCAGTATTTGGCGATAACAAATTAATGTTTGATAAGCGACCAATGCAAAACGGTTTAATATTTGGTTCCTTATTATTTGGAGCAGGCTGGGGTATGACTGGCTCGTGCCCAGGTACCGTACCCGCTATGATCGGCGAAGGACAAGTGTTACCTGTTTTTACCTTGATAGGAATTGTTTTTGGTACTTATCTCTATGATCTCAAAAATAAGTTAGCGCACTAAAGCTCGATAATGTGGTCCTGCCACTCGTCTTCATGGACATGCTGTTCCGATATTACTTTATCACGTACTGATATATCGGAACGGTGAACAGAATCCAATGATTTAGAAATTAACGGGTGCCAGGACTCCAGTTGTTTGCCTTCAGATAATCGTCGATACGCACAACTACTAGGCAGTTGCTCGTATAATTCTTTATTATAAGGACGAAGTACCACACAACCAGGGGCTTGTTGAATACGATGCGCATAATCCGTGCAACGACACTCATGAATATCCAATAACTGACACGAAATATTAGTGTAATAAAGAATATCAGTATCGACATCTTCAAGCTTGATTAAACAACATCGACCACAGCCATCACACAGCGACTCCCATTCGTGATCGGTTAACGCGTCGAGTGACTTGAATTCCCAAAAGTTCTGAGCCATAACATCAATATGAATTTATTTTTTTCCTGACTCGCTAACCCAAAATGCATGTTCTCGATTCAAAAATTCATCATACGGAATGTAATGTGAGCCATCACATGAAAAGGTTAAACCCACAATACCATTAAAAATATTCAATGTGCCAGAACGTAAGTACAAAGTATCGTCCATGAAGCGTAAGTTTTTAAAAGACTCAAACACCTCAAATATTTTTTCTTCAGGTACCATTGCATCTTTTGGGTACGAGTGTAATGGATAGGCCAAGCATATATTAGGATCGATTAATGAATCAATGTCCAATAACCGGTATCGATACGGATCGTCATATAACCATACGATTGCTCGACTACTCGAAAAATGTAAAATCACATGAAACAACCCATGACTTCGCATCAGTTCTTCAACCACAGTTAATATGACATCCATGTGACGATCAATGCCGCTTTCAATTCGGGTTTGATGAAACACCGTACCCCGAATTGAAGGATCGCCTTTTATTTGTTGCCAATGATGTGGCTCATCGTATAATTTTTTGGTTAACGGTAAATCACGCAGATCAAAGTCAGCCCCAATAAAGCCAAGGGTTTTCCCGTTGCTATCACGTACTAATTGAATTGCCGTGAGTGAAGGTCGACGCGCGCGTAAACTAATGTAAGCATTTGATAATAGAAAGCCTGTGCTCGGTACTACTTCACGCATATACGGACGTTCACGCCGATCCCGTCCAAAATCTTTTTTAATAATACCTTCATGACTGACGTTGTCACTTATTTGAATACCGTCAGTATCAAGTGCATATAAAAACGTAAAATTAGGTAAACAGCGTAATTGAGATATAAATATACGATCTAATGCAACCCGATCACCCCACACTTCACTGCATTTTTCAGCAATTAACTGCAATGGATCTTTAAGCATCCCCGATAACATTTGATGTTGGGCGGCTATATTTTGCTGCAAACTGCCCGTCGTGTGGACAATGTTTTCTTCATTAAGGCTTAAGTTATTCATTCAATAAATAGTAGTTGCCGTGGTTAATTAATTATGCTTGCTTTACTAACTATTCTACTTCGATTAAATACCATCTGCAATAAAATCACTTAAAAATAATCTACTCAACGCACAAATATTAAAAATACTTTTGACATACTAATAACTCACTTATAATTACTGGCATAAAAACACTTATTTTTTTCTGGAGTAAACTATGAGAATTGGTACACCGTTATCCCCAACGGCCAGCAAGGTTATGTTGTTAGGCTGTGGTGAACTAGGCAAAGAAGTTATCATCGCACTGCAACGATTAGGAATTGAAGTTATCGCAGTCGATCGTTATGAAAATGCTCCTGGACATCAGCTTGCTCACCGCGCGCATGTAATCGATATGACCGACCCAATTGCATTACGAAACATTATTGAACTCGAAAAACCGGATTTAGTCGTTCCAGAAATTGAAGCCATTGCAACCGAGACCTTGCTCGACATTGAATCCGAAAAAATCAGCACAATTATACCCAAGGCGCGAGCAACCCAACTAACAATGAACCGAGAAGGCATTCGCCGCCTCGCAGCCGAACAGCTTGGCATAAAAACCTCACGTTATAAATTTGCGGATTGCTTGGAAGAATTAACAACTGCAATTAACAATAACATTGGCCTACCCTGCATTGTAAAACCCGTTATGTCATCATCAGGAAAGGGGCAATCATTAATTAATAAACAACACGATATTCAAACCGCTTGGGATTATGCAAAATCCGGCGGTCGTGTCACTGCTACCCGAATAATTGTTGAGCAAAAAATAGAATTTGATTATGAGATTACCTTATTAACCGTACGTGCACTCAATCCTGATGGAGACATTGAAACCTATTTTTGTGAACCCATCGGACATCAACAAGTGAATGGTGATTATGTTGAAAGTTGGCAACCACAAGCAATGACCGAGATTGCATTACACCAGTCACAGGTTATCGCAAAAAAAATCACCGATGAATTAGGTGGCAAAGGATTATTTGGTGTGGAATTATTCATCAAGGGGGATGAAGTCTGGTTTAGTGAAGTGAGTCCCCGCCCCCATGATACCGGCATGGTCACCATGATTAGCCAAAGACAAAATGAATTTGAATTACACGCCCGTGCAATTCTAGGACTACCGGTTAATGTGGAGTTACTCAGCCCAGGAGCCAGTGCAGTCATCTACGGTGCAATGGATGAAACTGCGATAAGCTATCATAATATTGAAAAAGCACTGGCAATTCCAAACACCGATATTCGCTTATTTGGTAAACCTCAAGCATTTAAAAAACGACGCATGGGTGTGACACTAGCTTATGCAGAAGATACTGAACTTGCGCGAACGAATGCAAAAAAAGCGGCAGCATTAGTGAAAACATCAAAATAAACGTAAATTCAAAATAGTCATCAAAAAATAGATTGATGACTATTTTAGTCTATTAATGGACTCGAGATAACGCTATAACATTAACACCAGCCGCTTTTCCATCTTTGTACTGAGTCCAATGCTGTTCTATGGCATTTTTATTTTTAAACTTCAATGTTAGATGATGCATATGGGCATCTTTTTTAACATCCAAGTTAGCGCCTTTAATAAAATCAAAGTCCAAAGAATCTTTAGTTGAACCATTTAATGTTAAGGTTGGTTGATTTTGCAGAGCACAATAATGTGTCATATTAACCTTGCCATTAACATCCGTGTACACCGAGATCATTTCCTGTGGCGATCCGGGAAATGATGTTTCAACAATCGAACTACCCGCCGACGATACTTTGTAAATGATGGTAACATCCATGGTTTTATCACCCATAGCCATTTTACCTTTCCATTCACCGGCCAAGGTTTTCATTTTATTAAAACCATTACTAAATTGTTTAGTGGCTGGTGGATGACCTGAAAATGCAGATGAGCTAAACCCAATCGTTACCAAAAAAAATACTATTACTAATTTTCTCATGACTCTCTCCTTTTATTAATTTTTAAATTTTTTATCAATTCGTGTCGCTCAATTACTATCCGAGATAGGAATAACTTTATTCCTTTAGAAATAATTAACTAAAGTAAGCTTCTAGTTGCGCTAAACAACCCATCCAACCTTCAGAGTGCAGCTCAACCGATTCTTGTGATGCTAATTTTTCATGCACTAAAGACATTTCAGTTAAGCCATTTTTTTCGATTAAATCAATCGTTACCAATGAGTTAACATGCTGCTCATCACTTTCCCATTCCCAGGTAAATACAATTTGATCAAAAGGATTTAACGCAACATATTCACCATGAATAGCATGAATGGTGCCATCAGGTTCAACCATTTCTATTCTATAGTGACCACCGACTTTTAAGTTTAGTTCATGGACAATTGTCGTAAAATCGCTAGTCGGTGCAAACCACTTTACCAAGGCTTCACTATTGGTCCACGCGTCATAAACGTCTTGCTTAGAATGTTTAAAGCTTCGATTCATTGTTAGTGAAAAATTCTCTACTGCTGAGGCGCTGGTGTTCATGTTACTTCTCCTTTGGTGGTTGTGTAGTAATAACTTTAGTTTTGGTTTGTTCTTTATGCTTGCCGCTATACTTAATATCGTTATTTTTTTTATTTCTATCTAGGTAAATCGCCAAGGAATCGAGTTGCGATTCCCAGAATTCACGGTAGAAATGAATCCACTCAGATGCAGTTTCTAATGGCCCAGCATTTAATTCACAACGGCGGATACGCCCGTCTTTATGGCGTTGTAACAACCCTGCTTTTTCTAATACACCGAGATGTTTTGATATTGCCGGTAATGACATATCAAACGGTTCAGCTAATTCAGTTACAACCGCATCGCCCGTTGCTAAGCGCGCCAAGATTGCGCGCCGGGTACTATCCGAAAGCGCATGAAATACCCGATCTAATTTAAATTCTTGAGAACCACTATATTTAACCATGTGGTTAAATATAGTGGTTAGTGGCAAGCTTGTCAAATTTTTTGTTACTGAACTGAAATCCACTAAAATATCGGGAATCACTGCTATCCCGTTAAAAACGTCTAATATTACTTTATAAAATTAGCCTCTAAATTGCACACATTGCGCTAAAACATAAATGAGATATGCTCTAACTGCATTTTTATACGTTAAGCAGACAATAATAAAGTGATTTTATAGAAGGCTTTCTACTTGAGGTGTCATTATTAATACTTCGCCACACTTACGACACGCATAATTCGCGGTACCACGTACAACCTGGTTATGCCGTTTGGTGGTAAATTGGTAGGTATCACAGGAACAGTGATAATCGATACGTTTGTGTTGCCGAGTGGGAATTCCGGTTAAATCATAATTACCCGTCGCTTTGGCAGCAACACCAAATAATTGCATTATTGATTTCCATTGCGCACCATGCGGCCGAATGCGTCGAAGGCCATAAAGTTCATCTGAAATATAATGCGCAACCTCATGCGGAATGGTATCCGATAAACTGTCGTTATAATATTTTGAAAACAGATATGGATTATAACGAATGTATTTTTTTCTGGCTTTAACACAATACATTCCCGAAGCGCGTCCAGATAAATCAAATAACACCGGAATCGCTTTAAATTCACGATCATAAAACCGACTAGCACGCTGTATAAATGACAATGTGACTTCGACAACCTGTTGTTGCTGTTGTTCTGTTATCGGTTCAATAATCATGTTAGTTGGCTAACCTCTGATTGAATGTACGTTTTAGCGTTGTAAAAACTACAGCTTGAAGCTGGAACTGTATAATATTTAGACATATCAATCGTATCGTATTACTTCTTGCTATAATGCAGTAAAGCTTATTCATCCCTAGCCGATAAATAATTTACTGTTTGTAACGAAAAATACCTGTATATAGCTATATTGTAATTATTGCACATATTTTAGCGTTACAATCACCTTTTAATATTAAAAAAATTCGATATAATAATTTACTATATTATTGACTGGGTGCAAGGAAATGCTGACAAATACAATAAATAAACAATCAACTCAACAACCAAATCTCACGCTGAGTTTAGAGCCGGGAATTATTACTCTTGGACGGGCTAAAGATAACAAAATTACCATTAATGAAGACCTTGTGAGTAAATACCACGCAAGAATTTTTACTTACTTCCAAGCATCCTATATTGAAGATTTAGGAAGTACTAATGGAACATTTGTTAATGGTAAACGTATCGGAACCCACATTCTAAATCCTGGTGATGCCGTATTGCTCGGTAAATACCTTATTCAAATTAAAACAAAATAATACTGCAAAAAAAACCCTGTCACTAGACAGGGTTTCTTGTAGGGACTTACTCGCTCAATTAGCCCATTGTAACTTGTGTTGCTTGTGGACCTTTTGGTCCTGTTTCAACTTCAAAATTGACAGCTTGACCTTCATCTAGTTTTTTATACCCTTCAGATTTTATTGCTGAAAAGTGAACAAATACATCGGCAGTGCCGTCATCAGGAGCGATAAATCCAAAGCCTTTCGTATTGTTAAACCATTTAACTGTACCCGTCGCCATATAAATTTCCTCTATTTAATTAACTACAAATCATGCAGTGCAAATTAACAGGAGTAAACAGGTGAGGGACTTCTGTAAGTTGCGAATTTAACATGTACCGATTCGGAGATTACCCCAAGTACTTGTATAATTCTAGCTTTCTAACAACATTTTATAATTACCACAAATATTATAATTTAATTTGTTCGAGATTTATTCTATATGTTGACTCGTTAAGTACTCTTCATAATTACCATCATACTGCACAATTTTTTCAGGTGTCATTTCAATAATTCGTGTCGCAACGGACGATACAAATTCGCGATCATGACTCACAAAAAGTAAGGTACCCGGATAATTCTCAAGTGCGGTATTCAATGATTCAATAGACTCCATATCAAGATGATTGGTTGGTTCGTCCATGACCAAAATATTATCTTTTTGCAGCATTAATTTTCCGAACAACATTCTGCCTTGTTCACCACCGGATATAACTTTCACTGACTTATTAATATCATCCTGCGCAAACAACATTTTACCAAGCGTCCCACGAATAACTTGTTCGTCATCTTTTTCTTGTTTCCATTGATACAGCCAATCGTATAAATTAAGATCTTCTGCAAAATCTTCCACATGATCTTGGGCAAAATACCCGACAGTGGAATTTTCAGACCAACCAACCTTGCCATTATTTGTTGTTAGCTCTCCAACTAAACAGCGTAGTAAGGTTGTCTTACCAATACCATTAGGGCCAATAATTGCGATACGTTCTCCCACATCAACATTTAAATCAAGTCCCTTAAATATTTCATTATCATCAAAAGATATGCTGATAGCTTCAACTTCCAGTGCTCGGCGATATAATTTCTTATCTTGTTCAAATCGAATAAAAGGATTTACTCGGCTTGATATTTTAATATCATCTAATTTAATTTTATCAATTTGTTTGGCACGTGACGTTGCTTGTTTGGCTTTAGAAGCATTGGCTGAGAATCGACTCACGAATGCCTGTAACTCTGCAATTTGAGCTTTTTTCTTGGCATTACTAGAATATAATTGTTCACGTGCTTGGGTTGCTGCGATCATGTACTCATCATAATTACCAGGATAAACACGTAATTCACCGTAATCCAAATCGGCCATGTGCGTACAGACACTATTTAAAAAATGTCGATCATGAGAAATAATAATCATGGTACTGTTTCGCTCATTTAATATATTTTCTAACCACCGAATGGTATTAATATCAAGGTTATTGGTTGGTTCATCAAGCAGTAAAATATCAGGATCAGCGAATAACACTTGGGCTAATAACACCCGCAGTTTCCAACCCGGTGCCACCGAACTCATCAAACCACTGTGTTGTTCAATTGGAATTTCTAATCCAAGCAATAACTCCCCGGCACGCGCTTCTGCGGTATAACCATCCATTTCGGCAAATTCCACTTCGAGTTCAGCAACCTTCATACCTTCATCTTCACTCATGTCCGGTAAGGCATAAATACGATCACGCTCTTTTTTCACTTCCCAGAGATTTTTGTGACCCATAATAACGGTGTCAATGACATTAAATTCTTCAAATGCAAATTGGTTCTGTCCAAGCACCGCAAACGTCTCATCGGCATCAAATGACACAGTACCGGTAGTTTGCTCTAATTGGCCAGACAGAATTTTCATAAAGGTTGATTTGCCACAACCATTGGCTCCAATTAGACCATAGCGATTACCGCCACCAAATTTAACAGAGATGTTTTCGAATAAAGGTTTAGAACCAAATTGGATGGAAATATTTGCTGTAGAAATCAATGTGTTAACTCCAGATGGGTGGACAGGTATAAAAGCTGCGTATTGTCGCATAAATTAGCAGCGACTAAAATAGCGCAAAGATATTTAACCTGACTTGTGGATTAAAAAGGATTCACCCAGGCGTAGCGGCAAGCCATAGCATTGAGAGCAGCTGGCTTTAAGGTCATAGTACTGCAATTTATGCCCATTAGAGCGTGATACAGGCCCTCTCTACTTTAGTCGCATTCTATCAAATCGAGCTAATATGGTCGCATATATGAATTTTATCGTAATAAAGTGGTATTGATTCGTATTTCGGTAAAATTTCTATCCTAAATATTCTCAATCAAGTACTATTAATAATCAACCAAATTAAACATCCTGTTCTAAACAGTTATTAATGTATATAAGTAAATATCGATAAATACGTTCGATAAAAATGGAGTATTCGAAAGTGATTAAAACTATCAATAAAATTATTGTTGCCAATTTAGTAACATTTGCCACCATTACTGCCTGCTATGCCGCAGAGGAAAAAAAATCAACCAGCGCTACAACCGGCTCTAAAATAACAACCAGCGTTAAGCAAACAAAAACTGAAGATTTAATCACCGGCACTGTAAAAGAAACAATGAATGCAGGTGGCTATACTTATATGTCATTTGTCGTTAATGGCAAAGCACGATGGGTTGCAGGCCCAAAAACGATTGTTAAAGTAGGCAGTACAGTCAGTATCATACCGCCAATGGCAATGCCTAACTTTAAAAGTTCGGCCCTCAAACGTGAATTCGACATGATTTATTTCACCGGCAAAATTATCGCTGGCAAAGTTGATATTATGAAGCCCGGTAAAATGACCAACACCATGCCAGAATTAGCAAAAACCGGATCAACCGCTCCCCATGCTGGTGTTGATATGGCTAAGGTAACTACCCCGGCTGCAGATTCAATGACTCAAAATGATCGCCTCAAAACTACTGCCAAACAATCACACCCGATTAAAGGCATTAAAAAAGCAAAAAACGGCAAAACCATTAATGATGTACTCAAGCAAAAGAAAAAACTTGCCGGTAAATCAGTAAAAATTCGAGGACAAGTTGTAAAGTATACTTCTGAAGTCATGAATAAAAACTGGATTCATATCAAAGACAGTAGCACCGGTGACGATTTAACAATTACAACCAGTGGTAGCGCTAAAGTTGGTGACACAATAATAGTCGATGGTAAAATTGCAGTTAATAAAGATTTTGGATATGGTTATATCTATAATGTTATTGTAGAAGATGCTAAATTAACAATCGAAAAGTAAAGTAACGATTATAAAAAACATAAAGTTCTGGAGACACTAGCCGGACAGTACTGTAAAATTTATTAGCTTCAAGATTAGAATAATAATTGTTATACTAATAATAATTTAAAGCCAGGGTTTACTCTGGCTTTATTGTTTAAACAACAACATAAAAATACTATGCATGAAGCCCGAGAAATTTTAAAGAATACCTTTGGTTATTCTGAATTTCGACACCACCAAGCAGATATTATTAGTGCTTTATTAGATAATAAAGATGCACTGGTATTAATGCCAACTGGCGGTGGTAAATCACTTTGTTACCAAATACCAAGCTTGGTTCGAGCCGGTACAGGAGTCGTGATATCGCCACTCATCGCGTTAATGCACGACCAAGTCGAAGCCCTAAAACAAACCGGCATTAACGCCGTTTTTATCAACTCAAGCCAAAATAACGCAACACAAAACCAAATTACCCGAGATTTAATGACTGGTAAGATCGACATTTTATATATCTCCCCCGAACGCTTATTACTCGATCGAACATTAAACCTACTCAGTAATATACAAATATCATTATTTGCAATAGATGAAGCTCATTGCGTATCACAATGGGGCCATGATTTTCGAAAAGAATATCAACAACTCAGTATTTTACACCAACGGTTTCCACATGTACCACGTGTGGCATTAACAGCAACCGCTGACCAACGAACCCGTGATGAAATTATCACGCAGTTGCAATTACAAAATGCTGAGATATTTATTAACAGTTTTGATCGACCCAATATTCGTTACACCATTAGCGAAGGTCAAAATTCACGTGATCGCCTTTGGCAGTTTTTAGAACAGCACCATGCTGAAGATGCTGGAATTGTGTATTGTTTATCACGAAAAAAAGTCGAACAAACAACCGAGTGGTTAGTCCACAAAGGTCGTAACGCACTCGCTTATCACGCAGGACTACCTGCGGCTGTGCGGCAAAAAAACCAACAAAGCTTCTTACGCGAAAGTGGTGTTATTGTTGTTGCAACAATTGCATTTGGCATGGGCATCGACAAACCCGATGTGCGCTTTGTTGCACACTTATCGTTACCCAAGAGTATCGAAGCCTATTACCAGGAAACCGGACGTGCAGGTCGCGATGGCGCAGCAGCCAATGCCTGGATGTCTTATGGTTTACAAGATGTTATTTTTTTAAGACAGATGATGCAAGAGTCCGATGGTAATGAGCAGTACAAAAGAGTTACTCATCATAAACTTGATGCCATGTTAGGTTTATGTGAAGCAACACAATGTCGTCGTCAAACATTATTAGCCTATTTTGAAGAACAGTTACCCAAACCCTGCGGCAATTGTGACAATTGTTTAACCCCACCCAATACTTGGGATGGCACAGTCGCCGCACAAAAAGCCATGTCGTGCATCATTCGAACCGATCAACGTTTTGGTGTTAATTATTTAATTGATGTTTTACTCGGTAAAGATAACGATCGAATTCGCAATTTTCAGCATGATAAAGTCTCCACTTTTGGTATCGGCATGGAATTGAATGCAACACAGTGGCGAGGTGTATTTCGTCAATTAATATCATTAGGCTATATCAGCGTCGATTTAAATGGATTTGGTTCTTTATTATTAACAGAACAAGCACGGCCTTTACTGCGTAGCGAAATAACACTTGAATTACGCCAACAACAAAAAGCAGATAAAAAATCATCAAATAAACAGACAAGCTCCAAACAGTCAACCTTAAACGATGCCGACGAAGAATTATTTTTGGCACTACGTGAACAACGCTTACAACTCGCAAAAGAAATGTCGGTACCACCCTACATTATATTCCATGACACAACATTAATTGACATGGCAAAACAACGTCCAAAATCGTTAAACGATATGTTATTGATCTCGGGGGTTGGCGAAAAGAAATTGGAAAAATTTGGTCCTAAATTTCTTGAAGTAATAACAGATAATCCCTTACCCGAATTATTGATTAATAATTTAAGCATCTCTATTAACAATACCTTATTTCACTTCCAAAACTGTAATAATATTGATGAATTAGCCAATCTCCGAAATTTGAAAACCAGTACTATCTATTCACACTTATCAGACGCAATCGAAATGGGCTTATTGGACGTACGCCATGTAGTACAACTTGAAGATTCAGAATTTAATGAAATACTAAATGCCTTTGACTTATTTTCTGATGATAATCAAAAATTAAAGCCAGTGTACGAAGCTTTAAATAAAGAATACGAATACGAAATTTTACGTTGCGTTCAAGCCAGCCTTTAAGTTCCTCATAATTCTACTCAATATCCACGCCTACCCGACAAACTCAAATTTTATAGTATTATTTTGTTTTTAAAGTCCATAAGCTATTGCTGAAAATCAATCGCCACCTATACTATTACATTACAGGAGCAATAAAACTGCTACATTATCTAACGTATTAATTTAAAACTCTTTATTCATTCCTGCTAAAAAATTATTTCTATCAGCATACACTTTCTATGAAATAACAAAACTAAGTTGGACTACTATGTCAGCCACTCAAGAAATAACCCAACAAGAAGTAGAGAAACTGCTTAAGGGTATTAAAATTCCATCGCCTCCCCAAATTATTGCCGATCTGCAAATGGAAATGAGTATGCCAGACCCGGATCTAAATGAGTTATCGACATTAATAAACAAAGATGTGGGTTTATCCGGCGCTATCATTAAAACCGTTAATTCACCATTCTACGGTAATAAAGACATTAGCTCGATACCAAAAGCCGTAATGATGCTCGGCATGAAAACCGTGATGAATATCGTTAATACGCTGTGTCTACGAATGACTGTATCAGAACCCTCGGTAGAAGATGAAGAAAAATTTAAGATGTTAACTAAATTTTGGGACTCCGCAACCGATGTAGCGCAATGTTGTCAATTAATTTCCAAAAAAATTCACTTTAAACCTGAAAACCAAGCCTATATCGTCGGTTTATTTCATAATGCCGGTATTCCATTACTCATGGAACGTTATGACAACTATCCGGATATAATGGTTCTCTCTTACACTCAACAAGAAAATAGACTGGTTGATATTGAAAATGAACATTTAAAAACAAACCACGCCGTTTTAAGCTTTTATACGGCAAAATCGTGGAAATTGCCCATGAGCTTATGCAATGTTATCGCCAGCCACCATGATGGAGCCCGAGTTTTTGAAGATAAAAAAAACAACCTCACTTCGGATGAACGCACTTTATCGGCTATTTTAATGTTAGCGCAACATATAGCAGGCCTGTACCGCATACTCGCTAATCAAGAAATTGATTTTGAATGGGAAACTAACCGTTCTGCTGTCATTGAATACTTAGGTATGAGTGAGTTTGATTTAGATGATTTAATTAGTTACACAAACGAACAAGGTATTGGCGTACAGTCGTATTTTATTTAACGCCTCAAAATTAACGCCACTGCCGCCATTGCTGGATTATCGGAAAATACAACGCCATAATAACGTCTCGATTGTCGAGTAATTTCATTGCTTGCGCGTAGCGTTGTAATTGTGGTTCGTAGCGTTGTTGTTCGTTATCCAAAAATTGTTCCAAACCACCGCCCTGATGCCCCCCTGTTTTATAATCAATGACCCAACGTGTATCTTGATCATCAATAAAGGTACGATCAATTATCATGTGACGCACTTCATTATCAATAACGGCTGTAATTTTATATTCAGATTGCGCATCACGGTGTTCGTTAGATAAAATCCACCGACCGCGCGAATCATCAAATGTATTTTTAACCGAGGTTAACACCCGTTGGATCGCCGGTTCTAGTTGTTCGTCAACGACACCAAGACGACGAAGCATAATTTCACTGCTATCGGTAATTTTAGTGGATTCAATTGTTAGGTCCAGTAAGGCAATGTCGTTATTCGAATATTGTTCAAGCAAACGATGTACTACTGAACCAATGTGTAGTGCGGTTTCACTTGCCCAGTCGAATTCTAATACCAATTCTTCGGTTTCAAGCTCCGAATTGGGTTGTGTAATAATAATATCGGGTGGTGGTTGTGGACACTGCCAGTCTGTCATTAAACGCAAACGAGAAACAGACATAAACTGAATGTGTTTTTCACTTTTATCTTCACTATCATTATCTAGCGACTCTTTGTTATTTGACTTTTGACGCTGATGATCATCAATGTAGTAATGTTTGGCAATAGGCCATAGTTGAGCTAACAAACTACTACCGGCTGGTTCGGCCATTCTACCATCACTTTTAACATTAACGTGCCCTAGTAAATGCAAGTTTTTCTTGGCTCGAGTCACCGCCACATACAATAAACGCCCGACTTCATATGCTATTTTTTCTTGTTCTAGATATTTTAAATATTCTGTGGTTTTGTTGCTTTTATCCCATGCGGTTTTAATTGGCCCAAAAACTAACTCTGGAACTCCACTTTGGCTAGTGCGTTCACACCAATATAATAATTGCGATTTATCACTCGCTGATATTTTACCAATACCCGGAATAATAACTGTTTCAAATTCCAAACCTTTGGACTTATGAATAGTCATTAACTGCAACTGGTCACTAGCCTTAAGATCGGCTAAAGCAAATAATTTTTTACAGTGTTTTTCTAATGAGTCCGAATCTAATAATTCTGTTTTAGAATCCAGCGATTCTAATAATTGAAAATACACCTCTGCATCCGCTAATTTGGTATCCGATGAACAACATGCCGGTCCACCTAATGCTAGCCAAACACCTTCAGTCCAGGAACGAAGGTTTTTTCGTTGACTGTTTTCAAGGGCAAATTCGAGCAACGGTAACACTCGCTGCAAGCGCTGTTGCCCATCTTCACTCAATTGTTTAACTAATGATGCATTATTTAAGCATTCATAAACGGTTCGACTAGAATACTCCGACATGAGTAGATGGATATCATTCAGTCTTAAACCAATAAATGGTGAACGTAATAACGCCAACCACGAAATACGGTCAGCCAAGTGTAATAACGCTTTGGTTAATGATAATAAATCTTGAATCACCGGTTGCGAATTTAACAAATCAATTTCAACAGCTTGATAGGAAATCTGCTGCTGATTTAATAATGATACAATTTCAGATAAATGCGATTTATTACGGCACAGCACGGCTATTCGGTCTGCCGGATTCGTTTGCTGTTGTTGTAAAATTAAAGAAATAACCAATTCGGCTTCGTGTGTATCATCGCGATTATACAGCGGGTGTAACTGCACAGCACTATTACCAAGCTCCTGCTTAAAGGCATCAAACTCAGTGTAACTTACAGCGCCGGATGTTTTGTCATTGACTTTTGGAAATATTGTTGGAAAATTGTGATTAACCCAATCAATAATTGGTTTTTGAGAACGAAAATTCACAGTTAAATTTAAAGGTTCTAGTGCTACGTCGCCAACACCATTATTCCATGCTTGAATAAACAATCCAACTTCGGCTTCGCGAAACCGATAAATGGACTGCATCGGATCACCTACCAAAAACAAAGTACGACCATCATCTTGTTGCCAACCACTGGTCAACTGAATAAATAAGTCAAATTGATTTTGTGAGGTATCTTGAAACTCATCAACTAATAAATGTTTTAACTGATAATCCATCCGTAATGATAAATCGGTGGGTAGTTCACTATCACCCAACGCCCGTTTTGCAGCCAATAACATTTCAATAAAATCTACCTGACCATGATTACTAAAAACACGACGAAGTTGCGCGGCTGAAAATAATAAGATTTTAAACAGTGATTCGAGTATTTGCCACTCATTGTCTGAATAGTTAAAGTTTGGTAAAAGACGAAGAAATGCTAAGCGTTGTTCAAACACAGGCTCATTAAACATCTCGTCTAATAAATCTTGAATTTTTTTCTTTTGAACCTTAAACACAATTTTTTGTTCTGCATCTTCAGCATCAGTCACTGCCAGAAAACCTATTTTTTTATTGACACCTTTAGGTTTACGCCAGTTATTATCATTTGTTAATAACAATTCGGCAATACCAAGCCACTGAGGCAAAAACTCAATTAATGGTTCAGGTAATTTCTGCAACTCAAGACAGTCTTTAATTGCTGAATCATTTGGTGCAAATTCGGCTGCAAACCGAATTAATTCGGGTAATTGTTTTTTTATAATATCAGGAACACAATGCTGCAAACTCACTAAGGCATCTTCGACAATACGGTATAACACAGGTTCTATTTCATCACGTCGTAATTGAGGATTTTTTAAATCAGCTACATGACGTAACCATTGATCGCGCCTAGCCAACATAGCTGCAATTAATTCTTGCACCTTGTCCATACGATTATCCTGATGCTCTAGCAAATTTACTAAAGCTTCTGATGCCCATTTAAAATCAGTGTCGGTTGATTCCAGATACGTTAAGGTTTCTAGTGCCGCTTCACTGTATAAATGACTCGCATCATCAATAATTCCCGGGATAGCACCAAATTCAGATAATAATGGTAGTTGCCGAGCAAGTTCAGTACACAGTGAATCAATTGTTTGTACCCGTAACCGACCAGTATGTTCCAATAAATTCCAATTATTTTTTGAATCCTGTCGCAGTGCAGCACGAGCCAGATGCCAGTTTTTTTTCTCATATTCGTCTTCTGGTTCAGTCTCGGTGGTTGATGCAAAATTTAAAGCAGCTAAAATTCGATCACGCATTTCACCGGCGGCCTTACGCGTAAACGTAATTGCAATAATTTCTTCAGGCTTATTAATAATTGATAATAATTTTAAATAGCGTTGCGTTAATAACCCTGTTTTACCCGAACCTGCTGGAGCTTGTACAATGAATGAAACATCAGCTTGTAAGGCCCGATCGCGAGCAACACTATCGGCTGGTTGTATCAAACTGGTCATTTAATCTTCACCTTGCAAGTCAGCATTACGGTTCGAACCATTGTGTTCAATTAATTCATTAATGCGACATAACGGTGATAACTCACAATATAATTTTCGACAGGTAGCCAAACCATCTTTTGGATCAACGTCAATATGAGCTTGTAAAAAATTATTAGCTAAAGTATTGAGCACTGTTTTCCAATCGGTTAATACTTGCGGCCAATGATCACTGGCATCTTTTAACGCGCCTTTACGTTTTGGGGGTAAATCTGGAATTAAACCAGCTTGTTCAACCACGCCATTAAATTTTACTTCACCGGTTTTAATTTGAGCAAATAACACCGCAGATAATTCATCACCAGATGCCATACTGTAGAGCGGTAATTGCGGATCATTTGGTCGTTCACCAAACCAGTCAGTTGCTGAAACCAGTCCGGTTTTATAATCAATTACCATTTTATCGCCATTCTCTAGCTCATCAACCCGATCAATAAATAAGTGTGCATTAATACCATTAATATCGATATTTAATTCGCGCTCGGTATCAACAACTTTAAACGGCGCACGCTGCAATTCTAACTCTAACCAGTACAACATTAATTTTAATAAGCGTTGTTTCTCAATACGAGTGAAACAGTCGTTAAAAGTGTCTGGAGACTTTAGCGTCATTTCTGCGATGGCTTTTTCGATACAATCATTAATGATTAATTCAAGTTCATTAGGTGATCTTGACTTTAGCTGTTGTTGATCGGTAATGACGTTCCAAAATAATTCTAAAACAGCATGTAGCAAACTACCGCGTTTCATTGCATCGAGTCCAGGTTGAGACTGTCGCATGGGTTTTGCGTGTAAGCGGTTTTCGACAAAAGCCCGAAATGGACACAATGATTGATTTTTAAAAATAGAACTACCACCCGATACTTTTTCAACACTCACCGCAACAGCAACATCGTCAGTTAGCTTCTCCAGTTCAGCCTGTTGTTTAATTTGTTGCTGCCATGAAACTGGAAACTCAATAGCTAAATCCGACAAATTCGATTGAGGATAATGTCCAATTAATGGACTAACGCGTAATTCTTGTGTGCCATTTTTGGCCGGATAACTAAACACAACATTCGCAGCAGATAACTCCAAACGTTTTGTTATTTTTTTTGCAATAACTAACTCGCGCTCCCAACTAGCATGAGGCAAACCGAATTGTTTTTGTAAGTGCATGGGGATAAATGGGTTGGGTCGTGGTACCACAGGCCAAACTTCACCGTGTAAATTCATAACCCACAAATAATCAAATTCCAGTCCAATGCTTTCATACAAACCTAAAATTTGAATCGGTGCTGACTTCGACTGAATCTGAAATATTTTATCAGATGCCAAACGCAACAAACATGTCACCGCTTGTTCAAATGTCATTTTATCCGTGACAGTTTGCAAACTAGCAAAGCTCTGCAACAGTGCTTTCCAAGCTTCAATCGTTTGATATTCTTCACTTGAAATGGATCGGCCGGCACTCCAACCAGCAGCAATCAACCAACTGGTCAGCCATTCGGTCCATTGCTGACTACCGGCTTTAGACAAACAAGATTTTTTCAATTTAATGAGATTCTTACTTATATTGACTATTTCGGGACAATAAAAACTAGCGTGTTGTTGACCACTATAATAATGCAAGGTCTGTAGTGACACTAACGGTTCACCCAATTCACGTAGCTGTCGATCCAATAAGGCCCTTTGATTGTGTTCATCACTCGCACCGGCGATATGCGGCGAACGCAATAAACTACTTACCATTTCAATACTGGGTTTACCACGAACAAGGCTAAGCAATTGAAATGCCACTTTGATGATTGAATATTCAACCAAAGGTAAGCCCATTGAAATATCCCATGGCAATGCCGGTACCATTGTTACTTCGCTTGTACTGGCGTTAACAGGCATTATTTGCATGGCGCTACTCGTCGGTAATAACACCCGTTCTAATGTATTGAGTAATATTGGACGAATCGAACTAATATCAGGTGCAACCAAGGCAATACGATTGGAAGTATTATCTTCTAATAATTTTTTAGCCCAACACGAAAAATTATATATCTCGTCACGAATATCATTACATTGCAAACGAACAACAAACTGTCCTTTAGTTTCTTGTCGTAACCAGCGAACATCACACGCCCCTGATTTTAATTTCTCAAACAAACATTGCAGTTGTGGATTAAGCTCGTCAAAGCCTAATAATAAAATTTCGCGACTACTATTTAACGTGGAATAAAAATCTAAAGAAGCCAACTGTGCCGTGACAATCCAGTTGTTATTAATGCAACTAGTTTCAAATTCTGATGCCCAAAAATGAAAAGCTTTAGCGTCATCGCTATTTTGGTAATCAGTGTCATCATGGCTTAATTTCCAATTTTGTAATAATCTCCAGGCATCACTAACTGACTTTGCGGTAGCACTAATCCGTAGTAAGCCATTGCCATAAGAACTTTGTTTTATAATACTTTCCCAGGCTTGATATTCTTGTTCATGACTGAGTAATATCGTATCAGATGATACCAAACCGCTGAGCATTGCGGATTCCCAACTTTGGATCAACCAATTATTTATCGGGATAATATCGGGACTTGGCCATACTGTTTTTTTGTTGGCTAAACAAAAGTGATCATATTGATCAATCAGAGTATTAGCTAAACGGTTGTTACCAGTCAACACCAAAGCACCTCGAGTAAGCGCTTGTAAAATTTCGTGTTGATTCGTTAATTGTTCTGTCAGCATTATTGATTATTGTTAGTTGGATAAATAGGTAGTAAACATAAATACCATCTTACTCCGAAGATGATTAATTATACCTTGTTATTCTATCGATACTAAATTATTTACTCAATATTTGTTATGCGCAGTTTAAATCAAGCATTAAACTGGCCATAAAAATCACCTATCAGTTGCTGATAAGAACAGATAGTTCTCGGATTATGTTTGCTCAAGAATCGACTTAATTAAATTGTCTAATTCACTTATCTTGAATGGTTTTCTAAGAGCCACAAGTCACAGCCAGTTAAAAAGGAATTTTCTAAATATAAATTTGTTTTATCCACACCAACACCAGAAATAATAATGACCTTTATGTTCAAATTTAATTTTTTCGTCAATATTTGGATAGCAAGCTGATTATTTGAATAGTATAGTTATTTTATACAGTTTTAGTATATCATTGTAAAAAATGTTACAAACCACAATCGATTCCACTAGAATTAAAGAATATTGAAATGATGTACAGGATGATACCGATATGACTGCAACTTTTGAAGTTCGTCAAGCAAAACAAACAATGGAAGGTGATGGCGTTACTGTGCAACGGTTAATGCCAGTTCAGGGGTTTATGAATTTTGACCCTTTTGCGCTATGGGATCATTTTACTATACAGCCAGACAATGGATTTCCAGATCACCCGCATCGCGGTTTTGAAGCCATAACCTACCTATTTTCAGGCTCAATGAATCATACTGATAATCTAGGTAATTCATCGACCGTTACCACTGATGGCGCACAACGCTTTACCGCTGGCAGTGGTCTGATACATTCTGAAATGCCAGCCTCACAAGGTGAAACCACCGGTATACAGCTATGGATAAACCTACCAAAGCGCTTAAAATCCATTGCGCCGGAGTATCAACAAGTCGATGCTGCTGATATTCCAGAAGCAAAATTTGAACACGGCGTGGTGCGCTTTATCGTAGGGCAACACTCACCTCTAACACTGCAAACTGCAGTTGAATATCGTGATATTCAATTTAACAGTAATGGCGACTATGGGACTGACATACCAGATACGTATCAAGGTTTTGTTTATATAGCAGCAGGTCAAGTCACGATTCAAAATAACACTCTCAATACCGGTGCTGCTTTAATGATATCTAAAACAGACAGTTTAACCATAACCGGTTCGAGTGGTGCACGCGTTATGTTATGTATTGGCCTAGCTCATGGCGAGAAAATGAAACAACATGGCCCCTATGTAGATTAACGTCAATACTATTCAATATTAAGGCTTAACTAAAAAAAACTTAATAACTTAAACCATAATTAGAATCATACTAATAATTATTAGATAGCACGACCTTAAAAATTTCTCTGCCATTTAATATTATAAGCTTTACGCCGTCTCTTGCAATTATCCAACACGGTTTGTCGTTGTTCATCATTTGCTGAACCCCACTGTGTTATTTCATCAAGAGAACGGAAACAACCCAGACAATTATCATCTTCATTCAAACAACAATTACGGGTACAGGGTGATTCTATCGTTGCTATGGGATTTTTCAAAATTTCCTTTATATCCGACATTAGTTTCTCGTTAGCTTATCCCTAGCATGTTATCTGATATTTTCATCTTTTAGGCCAACCGTAAAATAATGCCATCAGACTATATAGATTACTGGTTCACAATTTAATTATAGCAATCAAAAAGTTATAAAAATGTTATAACTTAATATTTAAAATCATTAATATAATATGTAGCTATTATATAACCTTATTTTGATTACTTAATTACTTTTTACAGGACAAACCCATGCGTTTTATCAGTTTATTAACTATCGGTTTAGTCACCAGTATGTCTAACCAAGCCATTGCGGCACCAGTACCAATTGACTCCTCAGTATTCGATAGGAATACCATATCCGATACAAAATACGGTATAGGCGTTACCTTCTCAGTAGCGCAACGTCCATTTATTGGGGTTGACAATCAGCTCACATCATTACCGTATTTATCTTTTAGATATAAAGATCTGTATATTGAAGGCACGGATGTTGGATTTAAACTTGTTGATAAAGAACAATACAGTTTGGATATTTTAATAACACCGAGATATTACGAAACACAAGCCTCGTTTGCTAATAATGGTGAACTCGACAGCATAGATAAAACCAAACAAACTTTTTTTGCTGGCTTATCAGCACAATATCGTTCTAATTATGCAATTTATACCGTGCAACTATTGAAAGATATCAAAGAAAGTAACGGTACTGAATTTGTAGCAACTATCAGTAAATCATTTAAGACTAGCAACAGTCTAAGTCTGTCTCCAGCACTTGGTGTTACATGGCAAGATGAAAACCTAGTTGATCATTTCTATGGTGTTCAAGAAAATGAAGTGATAACAAATCGTCCATTATATAAAGCTCAATCCAGCCTAAATTATTACGCATCATTTACCACAGTCTGGAACATGAGTAAACAAGTACAATTAATTGCGCAATTAAAATATGAAAAATTGGGAACGGCAATTACTCGTAGTCCAATCGTTAATGAAACGGCAATTACAAGCTATGTGCTTGGAACGATTTACCGATTTTAGTTTTACGAACAGTACACTTGAAAAGGAAACTTATAAAATGAGTTCCAACTTAGCATCCCAACTTGGAAATCGGGGTAGTAAGTTGTTCATACTGTAACACTAATTAAATTGACGGTAATCCGTAAATTATTAATTATCAGGATTACCGCTACTTAATTATAACTCACTATTTATAAGTTACATTACGATATAAAATACGCGGTCTTAGAATTTAATGCTACCTCGTACATTGCAGCAACACCACAAATATCAACCGGAACTTTCCACTCATCGTCATCAAAGCCCATCATACCTAATGATGGTGAACACACTTGAAATGTCACACCGCATTCCACTGCGAGTTCAATCTGTTCCTCTAGCGAGGACATTTGTCCCTTCATAACGTGATTAAAAAAGGTTCTACCCAAACCACCAAATGACATTTTAGACGGTGCTAAGCTCTCACTATTAGCAGGAAGCATCAAGTTTATGAGTTTATGTGCAAATTTCTTACCTTTTAATTTTCTGCCTTTTTTAATGACCGAACAGCCCCAAAAAGTAAAGAACATGGTCACTTCCATCCCCATACCAACAGCGCCATTTGCCATAAAAAATGCAGCTACGGCTTTATCAAAATCTCCAGACAAGACTACAATCGAAACTTTATTCTCAGGCACATTTTTTTTAACCTGTATTAATTCGTCTTCTAATGTCGCTAGACGAGCACTCAAGTCCAACTCTGAATAATCATTTTTTTCTATAACTGCTTGCATAATTTGCACTCCTAATAACCGGTTAATACTATTAGCTAGAATTAGTATAAATATAATTTACTAAATTCTTTTCTAATTTCTTCGAAATAATGAGTAAAATACATTACTATTACCTTAGGAAAAATATATATGAGATACAATAATATTGAAATGTATTTTTTGATTGTTAGTCTAACTAACTAAATTAGTTTTAAGGCAATATATGACAAAACTTAAAGTCCTAGATTTACTTGAAGCCGTTCGGATGTACGAAAGAAAAATTAATTTAGCACTAACCTATTCTGGCTTACGAATACCGCAATTCAAAGTTATCGATTTCTTGGATAAATCCGGCAAAATCACAGTGTCGGATTTAAGTCGCCATATAAATGTAACTCGAGCAACAATCAGCGTATTAGTTAATGAATTAATAAAAGCCGATATAGTTGAAAGCATAAAAAACAAAACTGATAAACGATCATTTTATATTAAATTAACCGAACGCGGAAAAACACGTTTAACAGTTGCCCGTACTGAAATCTCACTTGTAGAAGAAAATATATCAAATGGCCTATCTACGGATATTATTGAATGTTTAAATGATTTTTCCAGAATTATTCGTGATTAAAACTTGATAAGTGCATCGGCGATACACTACCTCAAAATTTATGACCAAATATCGCTATATCGTGCAGCTAATAATTATCGACATAATTAACTACACGGCAACTTAGATCAGTGATATTTAATTTAATTAAACTTTATTACACATTTACTTTTAATTCCTTGCTATTATCTATATATATAAAAAAAAATAATAAAAATTTTAAAATAATAATTGCACTATTTTTATACATTGATCATACCTACCGGCTTGCACTTCATACCGAGGTTAAATACTTAATATTTAATACTATTTATCAAGAATGACACGGAAAGTAAGCCTTAATAAACGTTTCAAAATCGTTGTTATTAGTGTTTCGACATTAATACTGATTGTGGTTGTCTATACCCAAATCATAGTCAATCGGACTGCATACCATTCACTACAGACCAACCACCATTCTCAACAATTAGAAGATAAAATTAAAACCATTAAATACTCCATACAAGAAATTGAACGCAACATTTACCAACAGACAATTCTTTCTGATAAGTCATTGAAACAATCGTTAATCGAAACCAGTGAAATATTAAAACAGCAAATAGAATCCTTAAATACTTTGTGGAAAAATGTTAACTTTGTTAAGTCGCACTTGATAAAAATTTATCCTCATGAAAATAACTCCGACATCCTAATTAATCAACTGCAAAACGGCACAAAAATATTACAACAACAAATTAAAGAGTTTTTAAAAATAACCGGATCAGTGCAGAAAAAATTTCCTGGTATGAAATTATTAACTAAAAAATTATTACCTCTGAACCAAGAATTTATCGGACAAATTACAATTGCAATAGAAGTCAGTAAGACCTTTCAAAATGATCAAAACTATCAAGTTATTAGAACCCTACTGGAAAATACACGCTATGCGTGGGCGCAACAAATCAGTTATGCGCGTTTATTTGTAGCTAACAGGTTAGGTACTTTTGGTGACCCCATTTCAAGCATGAAAGAAAACCGAGTAACTCGAAAAATATACCTTAAAATAATCAGAGATAATATAAACAAACTAAAAACGATGAATGCAGACACTTCATTGGAATTTCAATTATCAGATGCTATTACAAATATGTACGAAACCCTTCAATTGTATGAGCACTATTTCATTAAAGTTCAGCGAATTTATCTATCTGACAACTGGCGCAATGACATAGCATTACTACAAGAACAGCTACGTCCTTCATTTTTAATATTGTGGGAAACGATTAACTTAATAGAGAATAAATTAAAATCCTACATTGACTATAACAACGTAATTACAAATCAAACAGTTAATCTTATTTCATATTTTATATGGATATTTACCTCCGTTATTTTAATTTTATTAATCAGTGGCTATTTCACCTTTAACCAGCTTATTCGAAAACCCATAAAGCGTGTAGCAAGCGCATTAAACTTAGTTGCTAAAGGAAAAACAGTTATCCAAGAAATACCAACTCATGCCAATGAAACAAAGATGTTGGTTAATGCTTTTAATAATATGCAGGCTCAAGTTATCTCACGACAAAATCGACTTGAGTCAATATTGGAAACTGCCGATGAAGGGATAATAACAATTGATGAATATGGTATAATAGAAACATTTAATACAGCAGCTCAAAAACTATTTGGGTATCATAGTTCAGAAATTTTCGGCAAGCCTATCTCGATGTTAATCTGTAGCTCGAATCATAATAAATTTAAAGAATTCCTTATTGAAAAATCTGCCGAAAACAAGTTGAATGTTCGTACTAAGGACAGAGAGATTAATGCTACAACCAAGAATGGTCGCGTATTTCCGTTATCTATGAAACTAAGCAAATTAATTGCTGATGAAAAAAAATTGTATACTATATTAGTTGAAGATATTAGTGAACGCAAAGCCTTGTTAGAAAACTTACAACGAATTGCAGACCATGATTCCTTAACCGGCTTATATAATCGATTATATTTAATGAATGAACTTGAGCGAATTACCGAACGTTCAAAACGTAATAATTCGGATAGTTTTGTTTTATTGTATATTGATTTAGATAACTTTAAATACATTAATGATACGCTAGGGCATCTTGCAGGTGATCAACTTTTAATTGAAGTCACTGCCATTTTTTCTTCTAAATTACGCAACATTGATCTTATTGCCCGACTAGGAGGCGATGAATTCGCTGTCATACTGTATAATGTATCCAAAGAGTCCGCGCTAAAAATTGCCAATATATTACGTATTGCAATCCAAAATTATGTTTTCAATAAAAACAAAAAATCCATTCAGATCGGTTGCTCCATTGGAGTAGCACCTCTTGATAACACCGTTTTAAATAAAGAAGATCTACTTTCTCGAGCTGATTTCGCTTGTAAAACAGCTAAAAATTCTGGTCGAAATAAAATACATAGTTACACTCATACAGAAAAACAACAACGGCTTACGTTATCCAACGAATTTAGCTGGATGAAAAAAATAAAAGATGCAATAAAACAAAATCGTTTTTTTATAACTAAACAACCAATTTATGATATAAAAAATAAGTGCATTGCCAAATATGAAATCTTACTGCGTATGCTTGATGTCAATGGTCAAATAATTATGCCGTCGGCATTTGTAAATCAAGCCGAGCGTTTTGGTTTAACTAGAGAAATTGATATTTGGGTTGTAAAACATGCTCTTTTGGATCTGGCTAATTACAACAAAAACAATCAGCATCCGGTGTCATATTCCATTAACTTATCTGCTAATTTTTTTGAAAACAATAACCTAATTAATTGTATTAAATATGAAATTGAAAAAAACAAAATAAAACCGTCATTACTAACATTTGAAATCACCGAAATTTCAGCTATGACTGAACTCGGACTGACCGTTAGCTTTATCGAGAACCTACGAAAAATAGGCTGTAAAATTGCGTTAGATAATTTTGGTGTTGGTTATTCTTCATTTTCTTACTTAAAAGAAATCCCCGTTGACTACGTTAAAATTGATGGCTCGTTTATCCGAAACATTACCCACAACGATGTAAGTTTTACGGTGGTTAAATCCATGAATGATATATCACATGTGATGAATAAAAAAACCATGGCTGACTATGCCGAGGATCAAAAATGCCTAACGCTATTAACTAAGATTGGAGTAGATTATGTTCAAGGCGCTTACATAGAAAAACTGGCCAAACAAGAATTAGAAACCGAATTGACTGTAAGCTAATACTCTGTTTAATTTATCACTGCTGTCGCGTTAACTTTCGAGCAAGCCCAAAAGTAAGATTTCACTTGTTTCAGTTCTAATGACAATTAACTGTAGTTACACGTATACATAGTTTAATTTTTTCTAAGTCACTTTGAACTTGAGGTACGAAAAGTACTAGAACTAAAGTCACCCCGATTTCAAGTTACTACTGAGTCACTTAAAAAGAATACCACTAAGGCATCGTTAGAAAAAGTAACGAGTCTTAGTTTGGCTA